>JAEUOM010000173.1 GCA_016788495.1 Accumulibacter sp.
GGTTATGGCGACAAAAAGCCCCGACCGAGAACGGAGGGGGCTTCGTGTCTGGTGGGCCCGCAGGGACTTGAACCCTGGACCAAAGGATTATGCGTGCCACTACGGCTTTCGCCGCCTCTTGCGAGTTCGTGGTCTGGACTATACCTTCCCTTTACGGGCTGGCCGTCTAGTCTCTACACCTTCCCCGGCGCGCCGGGGCTTGGCTCGGTATCGGCTTGTCCCGGCGGAGTTAGCTTTCACCGAATTTGACCAGTTCTACCCGTCACCAGAATTCTTCTGACGGCGGGCAACCCATCGCGAACAGCCGCCCCCTGCAACAAGTGCCGGCTGTTCTCGCCGAGTCCTCTGCTCTAACCAACTGAGCTACAGGCCCGGGCCGTATTCTACAGGCTTCCGATGCAAGCGCGGGGCGCAAGATCGCGCTTGCACCACTCCGACGCCGGCGGATGGCCGCCCGATCGATACGTGCTCTACCTGCGGCTACCGCCGCGACCACGGGGCGCTGGCGACATGCGCCCCAGGCGAACACGTGCCGCGCTCTCGCGCCGGGCCCTCACTGGGTGGGATAGTCCCCGGGGGAGATCTCCGCCTCGGCGAGACAATTCAGGATGCGAGCCGTGGTCTGGGCGATGTCTGCGTCCAGACCGATGGAAAAGCGGATCAGCCCGTCACTCAGGCCGGCTGCCTCCCGTTCGGCAAGCGGGATCTCCGACGAGGTGCTGTGTCCGGGGGTGGTGAACAGCGTCTTGAAGTAGCCGAGGCTGACCGCCAGGTAGCCGACCTTCTCGCGTTGCATCAGGGTCATCAGCCGATTCGCGGCGGCATGGTTGCCGGCGTCAAAGGTCATCATCCCGCCCCAGCCGTAACCCGGGTTCATCAGACGTGCCAGCAACTCGTGCTGTGGGTGCGAGCCGAGCCCAGGGTAGTGCACCGTATAGCCGCGGGTGGCCAGACTGGTCGCCAGGTGCAGCGCGTTGCTCCCATGCTGTCGCAGGCGGATGTGCAGGCTGTGCAGATTCTTCAGAATGCTCGCTGCGCGCGTGCTGTCGAGCACCGGACCGAGGAGCATGCTGGGTCCCGAGTTGATGTCATTGAGCCGGCCGATGAACTCGCGCGTCGATATGACGCAGCCCGCGACACAGTCGCTGGTGCCGTTGATGAACTTGGTCAGGCTGTGTACGACGACGTCAGCGCCGTGGCGCAATGGCGACAGGATCATCGGTGTGAAGGTGTTGTCGACCACCAACCGGGCACCGGTGGCGTGCGCGATGGCGGCGAGCTGCGGCAGATCGCTGACCTCCAGAAGCGGGTTGCTGAGCGATTCGCAATAGAGGACACGGGTACGTGGCGTCATCGCCGCGCGCACCGCGTCGGGATTGCAGAGATCGACGAAGCGGGTATGCACGCCGAAGCGCGGCAGCAGGTTCTTCAGCAGAGCGTAGGTGCCGCCGTAGATGCTGCGGCCGCAGACGACCTCGTCGCCGGCGGCGCACAGGGTCATCAGCGTCGTGCTGATCGCGCCCATCCCGGAAGCCATGACCTGTGCCGCTTCGCCGTCCTCCATCCGTTCCAGGGCGCTCGCCAGGTACTTGTTGGTCGGGTTGAAATGGCGCGAGTAGAGAAAGCAGCCCTCGATCTCGTGCTCGAACAGTTCCTCCATCCGCTCCGGGCTGAGGAAGGTATAGGTCGACGAATCGGTGATCGACGGGTTGACGTCGCCAAACTCGCCGAAGACCAGATAGTCCTGTACTCGTGACGCTGGATCGAAACTCATGTCGAGCATCCCCCACTCTCGCTGACCGATTGGACGAACAACCTTGACACTGTCACCGTGCCCAGCCCGACCGCGGTGACCGAGAGCCACGTCAGCCCCGGATCGACCAAGGCGAGCCCCAGACCGTCTGCAGCCAGTCTAGGAAAGCCGAGTTGCGTAGTCAACCAAGATCAGTCAGGCTTAGTGCGGAGCAACCATGCTAGCGGACGCTGATCTCGACCCGATCGTGCTGCCCCGCCTGATCCAGGACCGTGATCTGGAACGACCCCGGCTCCGCGAAACTGAGCGTGAACGCCTGCCGCGCCGGCACGCGGCCGATCTGGCGGCCGTTGAGCAGCCAGATCAGTTCATGCTCACCGCCGCGGGCCTCGAGTCGCAGGGTCGCCGGTGGCCCGTCGCCGGCCCGGCGTATGGTTTCGCCATTGCTCAGGCCGACGATCCGCAGGCCGTTGCCGCTGCCGCCGTCGCTCGCGCTGCAGGCGGTCGTCCATGGTGGTGGCAGCGCGCGCGCGCGCAGCCCGTGGTCGAGCCACGGTTCGAGCGCTGCCGGCCAGCGGGCCATCTCGACGGCCCGCATGCTGCCGCCGGCGCAGTCCGGGCGCACCCGTTGCCCGGTCACCGGATCCCGGTAGTCGGTACGGCGGGCGGGACCCGTTCGCAGCCTGTCGGGGAAGGTGGGCGGCGCGGTATCGTTGAGGATCCAGGCGGTTCGCCACTGATGACAGAGCGCCGTCGGCGTACCCTCGCTGCGCGTACCCAGCGGCCAGCAGATGCGTGCACTGCTGACCGCTGGCGGCGGCATGCGGGTGGCGGGCGGCGAATCGTTGATCACGGCAAAGATATCGACCAGCAGTGGGGCTGCGATGTTGGCGCCAAAGAAGCCGGGGTTCGGCGTTCCGTCGGGCCGGCCGACCCAGACGCCGGCCGTGTGGCGATCGCTGACGCCGACCGCCCAGGCATCGCGAAAACCGAAACTGGTACCGGTCTTCCAGGCGATCCCACGGCGGCTGCCGATGCCGCCATCGACCATTCGCGCCACCGGCCCACCGGATTCGAGGATGTCGCGAATGATGAAGGCCGCACCTTCGCTGAGCATTCGCGACTCGACCAGCGGCGATTCGGCAAGATAGCGCGGTCGGCCGCTGACGCCGCCACGCGCCAGTGCGCTGTAGGCACCGACCAGGCTTTCCAGGTTCACCGCGGCGCCACCAAGGATCACGCTGAGGTTGGCGGTCGCTCCCGGCGGCAGGTCCAGCCTGAGCCCGCCGCGCCGCAAGAGCGCAACGAAGCGCTGTGGTCCCAGCCTTTCGAGCACTTCGACGGCGGGCACGTTGAGAGATCGCTGCAGCGCCTCGCTGACGCCGACCGGGCCGCTGAAACTGGCCTGGAAGTTGCCCGGCTGGTAGCCGGCGAAGGACTGCGGCACGTCGGCCAGCAGGGATTCGGAGTGGATCAGCCCTTCATCCAGCGCCAACCCGTAGAGGAAGGGCTTCAGCGCCGAACCCGGCGAGCGCGCCGCCTGCACCATGTCGACGTGCGCGAAGCGCTCGCTGTCGCTGAAATCCGCTGAACCGGCATAGGCGCGAACCTCGAGCGTCTCGTTGTCGATCACCAGCGCCGCCATCGATACCCGCGGCGGCAGGATGCCCAGACGGGTGGCGAGCACTTGCTCGACCATCTGCTGCATGGCAGCGTCGAGCGTGCTTTCGATGCGCGCCGCGTGCGGCTGCAAGCGCCGCAGCCGCTCGGCAAAGAGCGGCGCCAGCAGCGGTTCGCGCACGGGCTGCGCGATCACCGGCTCCTGGCGCGCGTCGGCGATCGCGTTGGCACTCCAGCGGCCCGCCATGCGCTCCAGAACCTTGTCGCGCGCGGCACGGGCGCGCGCGGGGTGGCGATCAGGCCGCAGCAGCGACGGCGCCTGCGGCAGCGCGGCGAGGAGCGACGCCTCGGACTCGCTCAGCCGCTGCGCCGGCTTGCCGAGGTAGGCGCGGCTCGCCGCTTCGACACCTTCGAGGACTCCACCCATCGGCGCCAGGCGAAGATAGATTTCGAGGATCTCACGCTTCGAGCAGCGCATTTCGATCTGCAGGGCACGCACGATCTGGCGCAGCTTGCCGGCCGGCGTCCGCGGTGTCGGTTCGAGGAGACGCGCCACCTGCATGGTCAGCGTCGAACCGCCGGAGACGATGCGGCCATTCTGCAGCCAGAGCACGCCGGCGCGCAGGAGTGCCCAGGGATTGACGCCGGGGTGCCACCAGAACGCGCGGTCTTCGAAGCCGATCAGCGCTTCGATGTAGCGCGGCGACACCTCGTCGAAGCGAACCGGATGCCGCCAGATGTGCTCGCGGTCCGGGAACGCACGCAGCGGCGTGCCGTCGCGCGCCAGGACGACCTGCACCTGTGGCGCGTTGCGCCCGTGCAGCGGCGGCGGGAAGAGCAGGTCGGCAACCAGCAGCAAGGTGAGCAGCGCCGCCAGCGACAACCTCGGCTGGTGGCTCATTGCCTGCTGCTGCCGCCATCCGTTCCGCTGTCGCTGACGATCAGCAGCACCTCGTCGCCGCCGGCGAGACCATGGATCTGCGGCTGGTACATGTCCTCGGCATAGGTCGGCGGAACCACGAAACGACCCGGGGTGACGGCGCGGACGCGGTAGAAGAACTGCATCCTGCCGGCGAGCCGCGCGGCGATGACAAAGCGGTCATCGCGAAACTCGACATGCCTGATGTTGCCGTTCTGCATGGCCTGCCGCGGATCGATGCCATCGACGGTGATCACCGACTGCTCACCCTGTACCAAGTTGGCGTTCTCGATCTCGAGGCCGGCCGGAACGTGGTCAACGATCAGACCGTTGGCGTAGCGCCCGCTGCTGCTGACCTGCAGGCGGACGATCGCGCTCTCGCCGACGCGCAGGGTCCGCTTGCCGAGCGGCTGACCGTCGGCGGTGAACCAGTCGCGCCGCAGATCAAAGGCATCACGCCGTGCCGCCGGCAGTCGCGCCGGGTTGCCCGTCAGATTGAGTTCGACGAACAGCCGCTCCTTGTGCGTGTTCCTGATGGTCACCCCGCCAGCAACCTCGGCTGCCGACAGTGCCTGGAACTGCGTTCCACGACCGCCGATCGCCTGCGCCGTGCCGGCCGCAAGCAGCTCCGCAGACCACTCACTGGCGGTGGGGCCGGTGAACTCCCGACCGAGAAGAAAGAGCGCGAGTTGTTCCTGCGTGCTGAAATGACGCCGCTCGTCGACGGCAGCGGCGACTTGGCGCAACAGATCCTCGCGACCGTCGGCCTTGACTTGGTGGCGGTCGAGCAGGACGTAGATCAGCGCCCAGTCGCGCAGGTTGCTGCCGTAGTCGCCCCACCAGGCGCCATCCGGTCCGCCACGCGGCTTGCGGATGCCGGCATCGATGGCGCTCCCGGCCCGTGCTTCGTCACCCATCAGCCGCAAGGCCAGCCCGAGCTGCACCAGCGCCAGTCCCGAGTGCGCGGCTGCGCGCGATTCGTGCAGCTGGCGCAGCGTCGCCAGCGGTGCCCTGCCGTGGCGGGCGAGCACGTAGGCGCCGTAGGCGAGGACCGCGAAACGTCCGGGGCCGGCGTAGCGATGGTCGTTCCAGATCGCGTTCTGGTTGTAGTTGACGGCTCCCACGGGGAGGCTCGCGACGCCTTCCTGCAGCCCCTTGAGGAGAAAATCGAGCGCCCGCTTCTCGACTTCGGGTGGCACGTCGAAGCCCTGTTCGCGGGCATCGAGCAGGAAGTTGGCGACATAGGCCGTCAACCAGTACTGGTACTCGGCGACGTTGCCCCACAGGCTGAAGCCGCCGTTCGGCGCCTGCATGCCGGCCAGGCGGGCGATCGCCTTGTCGAGCAGCTCAGCGCGTTGTGACGCCGTGTATGCCTTGAGGCCAAACTGCCGCGCCGCCGCCTCGTCGACCAGGACGTGCGGGTAGGCACTGCTCGTCGTCTGCTCGGCGCAACCGTAGGGGTAGCTCAGCAGCCCACGCACGGCGCTGCGCACGTCGATCGGTGCCTTGTTGGAGATGGCCAAGGTGGCGTTCACGCTTTGCGGCAGCAGGCCACCCAGCTCTGCTTCGCGCAGTTCGGCGCTGTCACCGGGGGCGATGGTCAGCCGCCTGACCACCGACTGGCGCGGCGTCGGCGCCTGCACGAGCAGCGGGAACGTGCGCTCGATCCGCCGCAACGGACTGTCGACGCGCACCTTCACTTCGCTCGGACCGAGCGCGCTGCCGGCCTCGATCGGGATCTGCAGGATCCGCTTCTCCTGGTCCTTGAGCGAAAACCGCTGTTCGCCGTTCCTGATCAGCAGCCCGTCACGACTGCTCAGCGCAAGCCTGATCTCCTGCTCCCTGCCGGCAAGGTTCTGGACTTCGAGGGCCAGCACAGCGCTGTCGCCGGTCGACAAGAAGCGCGGCGTCGCCAGCTCGACGACGAGTGGCGCAGCAACGGTGACCTCCGCCTCCTGCATGCCGAAGCGGTCGCCACTGGCGACCACCGCCATCAGGCGCAGGCTGCCGTTGAAGTCGGGGACCGGCAGCGAGACCTCGGCCTCGCCCTTGTCGTCGAGCACGACTGGACCGCTGAAGAGATCGACCAGCCGCAGCTTCTTCGGCAGGCTGCGGGTTGCTTTCGGTGCCGCATCACCACCAAACTTCAGCTTGCCTTTCTGGCCATCCATCTTCTCGATCAGCCGCCCGTAGACGTCGTGGGCGTCGGCTCCGTAGCGCAGCTTGGCGAAGAAGAAGGCGAAGGGGTCCGGACTGGCGTAGCGTGTGATGTTGAGGATGCCGACGTCTACCGCCGACAGGGTCAGCAGCGCCTTCTGGCCGCCCGCCTCGGGCACCTTGACGCGGACCTTGAGGAGCTGTTCGGGCTCCATCTTCGTCGGCGCCTCGAGCGCCACCGCGAGCCGGCGGTTGCTGCGCTCGAGCGGCAGGTAGAGCAGCCCGAGGGCGCGTGCCGGTGTCACCTTGTCGCCGCTGCCGGGACGCAGGACCATCACCGAAATGTAGAGGTCATGCCGCTGCCAGTCTTTGTTGATCGGGATGTCGATCGTCCTGCCGTCGGCGCCAACCGACAGGCGCCGTACCCACAGCGCCCGGTCACCCTCGACGGTGATCAGCGCCTCGCCGGCATGCGGCGGAACGATCGTCAGCCGTGCCGTCTCGCCAAGCGAGTAGGCGGGCTTGTCGAGCTTGAGCGCGACCCGGTCCGGGCGCACTCCCTGCGCTTCGTCGTCCTTCGCCGCCCAGCCGGCGTAGAAGCGGAAGCGCATCGTCTGACGGGTTGCGGGATCGAGGATCTCGACGCGGTAGCGTCCGTACTTCACCGGCAGGCTGAGCTTGCCGCGGCCACCGACGGGCACGGTCACCTGCGTCGTCGCGATCAGTTCGTCGGTTTCGGTGAAGCCCGAGTTCCAGCCACGCTGATCGTCGAAGCGCCAGTAGTAGTTGCGGTTTTCGCGGAACAGGCGTACCGGCAGCGCCGTTGCGGCTTTCAGGTTGCCGTCGGCGTCCGCCCGGACGACCTCGAAATCGGCGGCGGAGGACTCGCGCGCGTAGGCGCCTACGAACAGTGGCCGCAAACCGACCAGCACCGGTGCAGGCCACCAGATGCGCTCGACACTGCGGACCACCGGGCGGCCACCGCTTTCCAGCAGGCTCAGCGTCGTGCGCACGACGAACGGCGAGTGTCGTTTGCCAACCGGCTCCAGGTCCACGCCGAGGGCCGCCCGGCCGCGCTCGTCGAGCCGCTGTTCCGGCAGCTCGCTGCGTGTTCTGACATGGTCTTCGTCGGCGTCCCCGAAGACGAAGCCCGGCAGCTTCTGCGGCAACGGGTTGCGACTGCGTTCGCTGGTGGCGACGCCGAGCAGCCGGTTGCCGGCCGCCGGGGTACCGTAGAGGTAGCGCCCGTTGACTTCGATCCGCCACGCCTGCTCGCCCGTCAGCCGCTCGGTGCCCGTCGACAGCTCGAGTTGCATTCTTTCGGGCAGGAACTCCTCAACGGCGAACGACATGCTGGTTGCCGCCAGTCTGGCTGCCGGGTCCGCACGCAGCTCGAGGAGCCACGAACCGGTCGCGGCGTCGCCCGGCAATTCGATCGTCCGCCGGTAGTAGCCAGCGGCACCGTTTTCCGCCTGCCAGCTCGCCGTCCACTGCGGCTTGCCATCGGGGCGGCGCAGGATCGCCTGAATGGGCTGTGCCGGAACCGGCCGACCATCGGCGTCGCGGGCAATCACCGAAACCTCGAAGCGCTCGCCAGGCCGGTAGAGGTTGCGGCCGCCATAGGCAAAAAGGCGAACCGGCGAGTACGGCATGCCGGCGACGTCGAACTCGGCCAGATCGAGGGCCGGCTCCTTGAGGGTGATCAGCGACATCTGCTCGCCCTTGCGCGCCAGCAGCACACGCGCAGCCGCCGGCTTCTCGGCGAAGGCGGCACGGCCGTCACGGTCGCTCTGCGCGCTGGCGAGCGTCCTGCCCTGACGGTCGATCCAGCTCACCTCGACGCCCGCCAGCGCCAGCCCATCGCGCAGCGAGCTGACATAGGCGTCGGCACCGCGATTGGGATATTGTCGCAGGTGCAGACCCAGATCGCTGACGTAGAAGTAAGTCGTCTGGTAGTCGTCGCGGAAGCGGTTCGGTTGCGACATCACCGCCACGTAAACGCCCGGCTCGCGCAGCGCGGCAATGCCTTCGACCGGGATGAAGGTGACGCTGCGCCGGTTCGCCTTCTGTTCGGTGAGAAAACGGCCAACGAAGCTGCTGCTCGTCATCCGATGGATCTGATCGAGGTCCCAGCTGCCAACCGCACCCTTGAGGCGGCTCCCGGCGTAACGATGACCATCCTCGCCGTCGCTCTGCTGATCGTCGTGCGCCTCGTCCGCGCCGGCATCGGCAGCGCCGCGACCAGGACCAGCCGGGGCGGCAATGACCTGTTCGAGGAACCTCGGCAGTTGATCCGCCTTGACCTTGAGGAACTGGATGTCCACCTCGGGCACATTCACCGTCGTCACCGGCAGGCCACCGCCCTGTCCCGCCGGCAGGACCATGCCGCGACTGGCAAAGTAGAAGGCCGGGGCAACCGCCGCCGTCAGAATCGAGAAACGCACCTCGCTGTCGAGCTGACTGCCATTGCGTGCCCTCAGACCGGGCTGCACGCGAACCACGTAGCGGGTCTGCGGCTTGATGTGCGGGAAGAAGAGCAGGCGTGGGTTGTCGCCGACGACCCAGGCGCCGGCAACCGGCTGGCCGCCGACGAGCGCAGCGTCATTGGCCAGGCGGTGGCTCTCGCCAGTCGCCGCGACCGTGGCTGCGCCGCCGCCGTCCTCGCCGTCCGCTACGCCCTCCCGAGTTGCGGCTCCCTTCGCCTCGGCTGGCATCTCGAGCACCTGCAGGAAGCGCTCGTGATTTCCCTTGGCCTCGAGCGGCAGGCTGAAGGAGACTGCCAGTGCCGGCGATCCATCCAGCTCGCGGTGCGCTCCGTCGATCACGGCGAACGGCGTGTCGCCGGCATCGACCTCGTCACTGCCGCTGCCCGTCAGGTGCCCGATTGCCATCAAGCCGCCCACCGCCACCACGATCCCCACGACCAGAGCCAGCATCTGGTGCCAGCGGCGCCGTGCGAGCTGCCTTGCTGTCTGCATGTGTCTCTCCCCGGCAATTCGTTGGGGATTCTAGCAGGCATGGATGCGCGATGGCGGCGCGGTGACGAGTCGGCAAGGGCACCCGGTTTGCGGGAATCAGATCTCGCGGCAGCAGCAGCTCTGGATCAGACCTGACCTTCGGTGGTCGAGCAATCCACCTGAAAGACGGCACGGTCCTCCAAGCGAACGGCACTCAGGTGGCGGCCCCAGAAACAGCCGGAATCGAGTGCCAGCAGCTTGTCCTCGATGCGCAGACCGAGTGCCGACCAGTGGCCGATGACCAGGACCGCGTCGGCGCTGCGTCGCCCGGGGATGTCGAACCACGGCAGGTGGTCCGCCGGCGCGTCCGCTGCCTCTCCCTTGGCTTTCAGGTCCATCGCCCCGCTCAGCGAGCAGAAGCGCATGCGGGTCATGGCGTTGACGATCACCCGCAGGCGGGACCAGCCCTGCAGGTCATCGCTCCAGCAAAGCGGCTCGCTGCCCCACAGGTTGGCCAGGAATTCGGTACAGGATGGTCCCTGCAGGGCCGCCTCGACCTCTGCCGCCAGAGTCCGCGCGGCTACCGTCGTCCATTGCGGCAGCAGCCCGGCGTGGACCAGGCAGAAGCCGTCCTCAAGGTGGCACAGCTCCTGCTGTCGCAGCCAGTCGAGCAGTTCGTCGCGATCCGGTGCGGAAAGCACCTCGCCGAGCGTGTCCCCCTTGCCGCGTCGGCCCAGCCCCGCCGCCACCATCAGCAGGTAGAGGTCATGGTTGCCGAGCACGGTAGTCGCAGCCGGACCGAGATCGCGCACGAAACGCAGCGTTTCGAGGGACTGCGGGCCACGATTCACCAGGTCGCCGACGAGCCACAACCGGTCCCTGCTGCGATCGAAGCCACACTTGTCGAGCAGCAGCCGCAGTGAATCCAGGCACCCCTGGATGTCACCGATGGCGTATGTCGCCATTCGCCTGCTTCAGCCGACAGCGCTGCATGTCTGCCAGCGCCAGGTATCGCTGCACATCTGCTCGATCCCGCGCCGCGCCTTCCACCCGAGAAGGCGGGCGGCGAGTGCGGGGTCGGCGTAGCACGACGCGACATCCCCGGGCCGGCGCGGGGCGAGGACATAAGGAACCGGGCGACCGCTCGCCGACTCGAAGGCACGCACCATGTCGAGCACCGAGTAACCACAGCCGGTACCGAGATTCACCGTCAGCAGCCCCTTTCGCTCACACAGATAATCGAGTGCCGCGACGTGCCCATCGACCAGGTCCATCACATGGATGTAATCCCTCACTCCAGTTCCGTCGGCCGTCGGGTAATCACTGCCGAACACGTTCAGGTAGGGCCGGAGTCCCTGTGCGACCTGCGCCACATAAGGCATCAGGTTATTGGGAACGCCGCTCGGTTCCTCGCCGATCAGGCCGCTCTCGTGCGCCCCAACCGGGTTGAAGTAGCGCAGGCGAGCAATCCGCCAGTCTGCGTCGGCAGCGCAGAGGTCAGCCAGGATGTCTTCGATCATCAGCTTGCTGGCACCATAGGGATTGGTCGCCGAGCGCGCAAAACCCTCGCTGATCGGCACTGAAACGGGGTCGCCATAAACGGTAGCCGAAGAGCTGAAGATCAGAGTTCTAACCCCGGCCTCGGCCATGGCTTGGCAAAGGGAAATCGCCCCACCGACATTGCAGTCATAATAGCGCAGGGGTTGCGCGACGGACTCGCCAACCGCCTTGAGACCGGCAAAATGGAAGACGGCAGCAATCGGGGCAGTGGCAAAAGCGCGTCGCAGGAGGCTCTGGTCGCGCACATCACCATGCAAGAAGGATGGCTTGCGACCGGCTATCGTGGCCACTCGGTCGAGAACCTCGACCCGGCTGTTCGACAGGTCGTCAAGCACGCTGACCTCATGACCGGCGAGAATCAGTGCAACACAGGCATGCGAGCCGATATAGCCGCAGCCACCCGTCACCAGGATGTTCATTTTCTGGATCCTTGTCGTCAAGGGGACGTCCGTTCTTGCCATTGCCGACGGACGGTAAACGCTGACGACCGGTGTACGTATAATCGCCTGCCGGGCGGACTGCTGCCAGCCCGGCAGGCGCCAGCAAAAAGCGACCGGGCGCAGAAAGCAGGCCAGACCCGCGGTTGAAGACCAGTGACGGCGCCAACCAGCGAGGCCGGGAATTGCTGTCGGGAGCTCTAGACGAGAAACTCGTCGCGGTAACGGCCGTCGCTTTCGAGACTGGTAAGCCAGTTCGGGGCTTTGCCGCGACCGGACCAGCTTTCGCCATTGGGGCCACGGTACTTCACTGCGACTGCCACCTTTGCCTTGGCGGGTGCTGCAGACGCGCCAGCGACCTTGAAACCGAGGTCGGCGGCGGTCAGCCCATGCTCGGCAATCAGTTTTCTTGCCTGCGCAATGGCGTCGGAAACTTCCGCTTGGCGCGCCTCTTCAATCTGTTTTTCCAGCAGCGCCCTTTGCGCAAGCAGTTCTCTGTAGCTAGCCATATACTCCTCCTTGAGAAAGTCGCATTTATACACCAATGGTGAATGATTGCAAACTTTCTCTGGCAGAATGGAGCGGGCGGGGCGACGATAGCCGGCTGCGCCGAGTCGTGTCCTGGCTCTCGCCGCAACCGCCGGCGGAAGACCTGCCGGCGGCCGGCATGGCCTCATGTTGGCCGTACGATGGCGCAGGCGATCGCTCGCGAGAAACGATAATCGCCGGCTTTCACCTGACTTTGCTGCGCGGTTGTCCGCGCGATGACTGCAGGCACTACCCGGTTCGGCGTTCCGCCAACGGCAGCAGCGGTGCTCAGGAAGCGTTGCTCAGAACCCGGTAGCGTCCGCCGTGGAAAATCAGCGGCTCCGCCAGTTCGCTGCGCGAAAAACGGCTGACCCGACCGACAAAGATGAGGTGGTCACCGCCGGGATAATGGGCCTCGCTGCTACACTCGAAGCACGCAGCGCATCCGTGGAGCAAGGGCACGCCGCCCATTCCGGCAATGGTGCGCACGCCCGAAAAACGATCGGAATCCCGGCTCGCAAAGCGATCCGAAATCCATTCCTGGTCCGCCGCAAGGACATTCACCGCATAGAGCCGGGAACGGCGAAAAACCTCCAGGCGCGGCGAATCACAGGCAAGGCTCCAGAGAATCAGCGGTGGCTGCAGGGAGACCGAGTTGAACGAGCTGATGGTCACCCCGACTGGCTGCCCATCGGGCGCCAGCGCGGTGAGGACGGTGACTCCCGTGGCAAAGCCGCCCAGCGCATCGCGAAAGGCTC
>JAEUOM010000205.1 GCA_016788495.1 Accumulibacter sp.
CAGGTTGCCGGAGACGCGGATGAACTCGCTGACCGCCAGATCATAGCCGCCGACCCGCGTCAGTACGTCGCGCAGCACATCGTCGAGCAGACCCTCCATCGGCGCCAGCAGCAATCGGCTCATCTCGTCCCACCATCCCGACATGGATTGTACCCTGCAGGGGAGTCGGGCCGTGCATCGCGATCAGCCACCGGGTTTGTGCGCTGCCCGGTGCGCGCTACCGGTGACCGCCGCTGCCTCTCCGGCGGCAAGCGACCGGACCCTGCAGGGTGGCACGGGCATCGAGCGATTGGCTCCCGCTGCGCGCCGTTTGGCGATAGACTCGCGAGTGACCGCAGCTCTGGCTCCGGCTGCCAGGATGATACCGAATCCGCGAAACACTGCCGCACTTTTCTCTTGCCAGGATGATCGACCCGAAGAATCCCCTCGAAGTGGCCCGTGAGACGTTCAGGTTGCTGTCTCTGCGCAAGCTGCTGCCGACTCCGGCAAACTACCAGGCGTGTTACAACGAGGTCGCCAAACTGCCCAATGTCGCCGGTTTTCCCGAGGCACCGATGCGCCAGCTCGTGGCCGCACTGGGCAGACTGAATCCGGCGGCAGGCGAACGGCACCTCGCGGCACTCGAGGCGGCGATCGGCAAGCGCAGCTGGCAAGGTGTTCAGGAGGCGCTGGTCGCGTTCACCGCCGGCAACAAGCCCACCGGCGCGCCCGCCGACCGGAGCGAGGCATCGCCCGCAAAGTGCGACGGCACACCGGCACTGCTCGTGAGTCTGCTGCCGCCCCTGGTACAATTGATCGAAAATCTGCTGCCGAGCCTCTGCCACGATGATGACTCCCTTCTGGCACAGGGAAAGCAGCTGCTGCAGACTCTCGAGGCCCAGACAGGGGACGGCCGTGAGCTTCTGACCCGACTGGCGGCGTTCAGCCAGCGCATCTCGCTGATCGCCGAGGAACAGGGCGAAGTCCGGCTGATCCTGCTCAAGCTGCTGCAGCTGATCGTGGACAACATCGCGGTCCTGAGCGTGGATGAGCGAAGTGTGCGGGGCCAGATCGACACCCTCGCCAGAGCGGTGCTGCCGCCGCTGACACTGCGCCGCCTCGACGACGTCGAGCGCCGCCTGCAGGATGTCATCGGCCGCCAGCGCGCAGCCAAGGAGCGCACGCTGGCGGCGCAGGAAGCGATGCGTGCGATGTTGGCCGCCTTCATCGACCAGATTGCGACGATGAACCAGTTGAGCACGGACTTCCAGAACAACCTCGAAGAAAGCGCGCTGCAGATCGTCGACGTGCAAACGATCGAGGACCTCACTCCGCTGCTGCAACGGGTGCTCAATGCCACCCGCTCGATGGCGACGGAAACCGCTGCCGCGCGCGATCAGCTGGGTGAGCTGCAGACCATGGTCCTCGATACGAACGCCGAACTCACCCGGCTGCACGAGGAGTTGCAGCAAGCGAGCGCCTCGGCACGCCACGACCCGCTGACCGACGTGCTCAACCGGCGCGGGCTCGACGAGGCTCTGGCGCGCGAGATTGCTGGCATGCGGCGCAAGACGGAGCAGCCGCTCTCGCTGTCACTGCTCGACGTCGATAATTTCAAGCAGATCAACGACCGCCTCGGCCACGCGACGGGCGATGAGGCGCTCGTCCACTTGGTGCAGATCGTCCGTCAGTACATGCGGCCGGTCGACACCCTGGCTCGTTACGGTGGCGAGGAGTTCGTGATCCTGATGCCGGACACCCCCCTCGACGACGGAATGGCGACCATGCGCCGCCTGCAGCGAGAACTGACGAGAAACTTCTTCCTCGCCGGCAACGAGAAGGTCCTGATCACCTTCAGCGCCGGGGTTGCCGAGCTGCTCCCGGAAGAGTCCGGTGAAGACGCCATCCGGCGGGCGGACCAGGCCATGTACCTCGCCAAGCGCGCCGGCAAGAACCGCGTCATGGGAGCCTGAAGGGCCGCCACGAGACCGGAGCGACACACACCGTCGGCTCGTCGTCCACCTTGCTGCGCGATCCGGCTCAGGGTCGCGACTGCGCCAGTGGCAGGCTCAGGATGAACAGTGCCCCTCCCTGCGGACGGTTGCTGGCCTCAAGGTGACCACCATGCCGCTCGACGATGCCGTAGCTGATCGACAGGCCGAGCCCGGTCCCCTGCCCCACCGGCTTCGTGGTGAAGAAAGGATCGAACAGTCGCGACAGGTTCGCCGGCTCGATCCCGGGACCATTGTCGGCGAGGTACAGGCTGACGGCACCTTCGGTGATCGAGGCCGAAACCTCGAGCAGCGGTGCCCGGCAAGTGGCGGTGGCGTCACGGGCGTTGAGGACGAGGTTCATCAGTACCTGCTGCATCTGTCCCGCTGACCCCGTGACCGGCAGCGCGGCCGGCAGATCGACCCTGACCTGGAAGCTTGACGGTCCCGAGCGTGTCACCCAACGAACCGCCCGCGCGACGACATCGGCGAGATTGAACGGCTCGTCGACGCTGCGATCGATGGCTGAGAAGCGCTTGAGCCCGTCGACGATGTCGCGCGTTCGCTCGCCACCCTCGGTCATGCCGTCGAGCAATGGTTCGAGGTCGGCCATGATGCGGTCGATGCGCAGATCGTGCCGCAATCGGTCGAGCTCCGGCGAGCGCTGGCAACGGTCCGAGTGGACCGCCTCGATATAGGTCTGCAGGCGAGCGGCGTAGCGGCGAAAAGCCAGCACGTTGCCGAGAACGAAGCTGATCGGATTGTTCAGCTCATGCGCCACCCCGGCCACCAAGCGGCCGAGCGAGGCCATCTTCTCGGCCTGCACGAGCTGCTGTTGCGTCCGCTTGAGATCCTCGTGTGCCTGCCGCAGGGCGTGGTAGGCCCGCCGCAGTTCGCCGACCGGGCGACCAGTGACGACCATGCCGACCAGCTTGCCGGTTCCCGAAAGCCGTGGCGTACAGTTCAGCGAAACCGGCAGTGGACTGCCATCCCGGCCGCTGATCAGCAGTTCGCAATCCTGCACCGCAGCCGGGCGAGCCGCGGAGAAGAATTCGTACGCGCGCTGCCGCGAGCCTTCGTCGGCAAACAGGTCGGCGAGCGGTCGCCCACGCAGCTGGCTCTCGTCCTGTCCGATGCAGCGCCGCAACGAGTCGTTGACCTCCTGGATCGTACCGTGCCGGTTGCAGACGATGAGGATGTCGGACATCGACGCGAGAACGCTCTCGATGAACTGCTGCGAGTCTTCGAGGGCAGCGTTCTTCTGCTCGAGTACCACCTCGTACTGCAGAAGGTCGTTGTAAACCTCATCCATCTTGCGGATCACCTCGACCCACACCGCTTCGCCCACTTCGTCGAGGCCCGACTGCGTATCGGCGAGCGGCTCGGGGCTGCGCAATGGGCGTCGCAGCCGACGCACGAGCGGCGGATCAGCGCCCGTCATCGGACGATTGGCCGCGGCACGCAGCGGAACCGGTGAGTGCGCGGTCCGCCTGCCCGCCGCTGCGACCATGCAGCGTGATGCGTGGCGCCGGCAACGGCGACGCGTCGCGGTGGCTGACGGTGAGGGGGATGCAGCGCATGCAGCGATCGTAGAGCCAATCGCCAAAGACCGCAACGGCCGCGTGCCGGGGCCCCAAGCCCGCACCGGGCAGCCACCCGCCGACAGCCTGTGGCGTGGCTTGCCAAAGCCTTCGCCTGCCGCGAGGTGGAAAGAATCTTTCCAGTTCAGCCACAAATGGCAAATCAACAGCGTCGTCAAGATGTCCACCACGCATGCGGGTTCACTGTTTTCGTTCAGTTTTTTCCTCTGGCACGGTTCTTGTGTGCACCTTCTTCAGGAGTGGCTGCGCGGTTCCGGGCACAGCCCGTGTCAAGCTCCCGACCAGCGGTCGGGCGACGAGAGAGGGGACAGGAAGATGGCAAACAGCAGTCTGCTGCAGCTCGAAGGTGACTCGCGCATCGCCGCCGCAAGCGAACGACTCGGTATGCGGCGACGTGAGTTCCTGCAGTTCTGTGCCACCGTCGCGGCCAGCCTGGGGCTGCCGCCGGGCGCCGACGCGGCGGTCGCCGAGGCGGTGGCGAGCAAGAAGCGACCTTCGGTGATCTGGCTGCACTTCCAGGAGTGCACTGGCTGCACCGAGTCGATGCTGCGTGCCGAACATCCGACGCTGGAAAAGCTGATTCTCGACGTGATTTCGCTCGACTATCACGAAACGCTGTTTGCCGCTGCCGGGCATCAGGCCGAACAGGCGCGCAAGACGGCGATGGCGGCCAACAAGGGGGGTTACGTTCTCGTCGTCGAAGGCGCCATCCCGACGCGCGACGGTGGCATCTACTGCAAGGTCGGCGGCCAGACGGCGATCGAGCTGACCAAGGAGTGCGCGGCCGACGCTGCGGCGGTGATTGCCATCGGCTCCTGCGCGAGCTGGGGCGGCATGCCGGCGACCGATCCCAACCCGACCGGTGCGTCGGGCGTCGCCGCGGTCCTCGGCAAGCCAGTCGTGACGATCCCCGGTTGCCCGCCGAATCCCTACAACTTCCTGTCGACGGTCGTCCATTTCCTGGCCTTTGGCAACCTGCCGCCGGTCGATGATCTGGGCCGGCCGAAGTTTGCCTACTCACGGCTGATTCACGAAAGCTGCGAGCGGCGCGCCCATTTCGACGCCGGCCGCTTCGCCGTCGAGTTCGGCGACGAGGGCCATCGGAAGGGCTATTGCCTTTACAAGCTCGGCTGCAAGGGTCCGGAGACCTACGCCAACTGCCCGACCATCCTCTTCGGCGACGCCGGCGCCGGCACTTGGCCGGTCGGCTGCGGTTGCCCCTGCTTCGGTTGCAGTGAGCAGGGCGTCGGCTTCACCAAGCCACTGCACATGCTGGCCAAGGTGAAGAACGTCGAGCCACCACAGCAGTACCCGCGCATCGTTGAAGAGAAGGGCATGGGCGCGACGCTCGGATCGGCGGCCATCCTTGCCGCGGTCGCCGGTGCGGCCGCCGGTGGTGCGGCGATGGTGGCACGCAACTTGGGCCTGTCACACAAGGCCGAAGAAGCCGAACGTGTGAAGGCTGCCAGCAGCAAGACGGAGGCCTGAGATGAAAACACAAGCACGCAATGGGCGAGTCGCGCCGGACGGCCGCCGCCGCTTTCTCAAGGGTTGTCTCGGCACCGCCGGTGCCGCCGTCGCCGCAGCCGCCGTCACCAGCCCGGCCGCCGCGCGTGAGACCTACGAGCGACCCGCGGAAGCGCTCGGTCTGCTCTACGACGCCACCCTGTGCATCGGCTGCAAGGCCTGCGTCGCTGCCTGCAAGCGCGCGAACGACAATCCGCCCGAGTTCTCGACGACCGACAAGCTGTGGGACACGCCCCTCGACACCAGCGGCTATACGTTCAACATCATCAAGATGTACCGCAGCGGGACGATGGCGACGAAGGACGACGAAGAAAACGGCTACGCATTCATGAAGACCTCATGCATGCATTGTGCCGACCCTTCCTGCGTCTCGGCCTGCCCGGTGACGGCAATGACCAAGGACGCGACGACCGGCATCGTCGCCTACGATGCGGAAGCCTGCGTCGGCTGCCGCTACTGCGTCGTCGCCTGCCCCTTCGGGATTCCGAAGTATCAGTATGACTCGCCCACCGGCAAGATCGGGAAGTGCGAACTCTGTCGGCATCGCTACAAGGATGGTCACTACTCGGCCTGTGCCGAAGTCTGCCCGACCGGCGCGACGCTCTACGGCCGCACCAGCGATTTGCTCGCCGAGGCGAAGCGCCGGCTCGCACTCCAGCCCGGCAGTGTCACCACCTATCCGCGTGGCAACCTCAGCGGCGGGCCGGACCAGAGTTACGAAGGCAAGGTTGGCAACTACAGGCAGCATGTCTACGGTGAGACCGAATACGGCGGGACGCAGGTGCTGAAGCTCTCGGCAGTGGACTTCGAGAAGGTCGGCATGCCGTACCTGCCGCCGAAGTCTTCGGCGTCGACCTCGGAAACCATCCAGCACACGCTCTACGGCGGACTGTTGATGCCCTTCGCCGTGCTCGGGGCGATGACCTACGTCGCCAGGCGCAACGTCCACCACGAGGATGACACGCCGCCGCCGGCAGAGCCCGGGAAGGAGGAATCATGAGCGCGCAGCATGATGCCCGGCCGGCACCGGTCGGCGGCAGCCTGTTCAACGCCGCGACTCTCGTCTGCGGCGTTCTGATGGCGGTCGCGGCGACGATCATCGTCGTCCGCCTGTTCTTTGGCCTGAGTTCGACGACCAACGTCAATGACGGCTACTCGTGGGGCATCTGGGTCGTGGTGGACGTCTTCATCGGCTCGGCCCTGGCCTGTGGCGGCTTCTGCATGGCGCTCCTGGTGTATATCTTCAACAAGGGCAGGTACCACCCGCTGGTACGGCCGGCGCTGCTCGGCAGTCTCTTCGGCTATACCCTTGCCGGCGCCGCGATCACCTTCGACCTCGGTCGCTGGTGGAACTTCTGGCACATCTTCTGGCCAGGCTATTTCAATGTGAACTCGGTGATGTTCGAAGTGGCTGCGTGCATCACGCTCTACATCATCGTCATGTGGATCGAGTTCTCGCCGGTCTTTCTCGAGAAGCTCGGCCTGCATGACGCACGCCGCAAGCTTGAGAAGGTCCTGTTCTTCTTCATTGCGCTCGGCGTCGTGCTGCCGATGATGCACCAGGCATCACTGGGGACGATGCTCGTCGTCATGGGCAGCCAAGTCCATCCCCTCTGGCAGACGCCGATCCAGCCGCTGCTCTACCTGCTGTCGGCAATCATGCTCGGCTATGGGGTGATCCTCTTCGAGTCCTGCGTAGCCGCGTCGGCTTACCGAAGGCAGATCGAGCTCAGCCTGCTCAATCCCATGGCGAAGGTGATGCTGGGCATCATCGCAGTCTTTCTCGTCGTCCGCTTCGCCGATGTCGCCGTGCGTGGCGCGCTACCCGAAGCCTTTCGGGCCAATCACGTCGCACTGACCTTCTGGGTCGAGAACGCGTGCCTGCTGGCGACCTTCCTCCTGATCGGCACGGTCGAGGCGCGGCGCAATCCCGCCCGGTTGTTCCTCGCCGGCATCACGGTGATGCTGGGCGGCATCCTGCTGCGACTCAACGGCTTCCTGATCGCCTTCGACACCGGACCGGGGTGGCGTTACTTTCCGTCGGTGCCCGAACTCCTGGTCACCATCGGCATCTTCGCCGCCGAGATTTTCGGCTACATTTACATCACCCGCCGCTTCCCGGTCCTGCCGCGTGAAGAAGCCTACGCCCAGCCGGCGCGCAGCTGAAGCTGTTTTCAGGAGAAAACGAGATGTCGCAAAGAGTCACGATTGATCCGGTCACGCGGATCGAAGGCCATCTGCGCGTTGATGTCGAGGTCGATGGCGGCAAGGTGAAGAAGGCCTGGGCTTCGGGACAGATGTGGCGCGGCGTCGAGAACATCCTGATCGGACGCGATCCACGCGACGCCTGGGCGATCACGCAACGCATCTGCGGTGTGTGTACGACGGTGCATGCACTGGCGTCGGTCCGTTCGGTCGAGAACGCCCTGCAACTCGAACTGCCGGTCAACGCCCAGTACATCCGCAACATGATCATCCTGGCGCACGCGGTGCATGACCACATCGTGCATTTCTACCATCTTTCGGCGCTCGACTGGGTGGATGTCACGAGTGCGCTGAAAGCGGACCCGGCGAAGGCTGCCAGCCTCGCCGAGAGTCTCTCCTCCTGGTCCGGCAACGGCAAGGCCGAGTTCACCAAGGTGAAGGAGCGCCTCTCGGGATTCGTCGGCACCGGTCAGCTGGGCATCTTCACCAACGGCTACTGGGGCCACCCGGCAATGAAGCTGCCACCGGAGGTCAACCTGATCGCCGTCGCCCACTATCTGCAGGCGCTCGAGGTACAACGGCACGCCAACAAGGTGGTCAGCATCCTCGGCGGCAAGACCCCGCACATCCAGAACGTCGTCGTTGGCGGGGTTGCCAACGCACTGGCGGTCGACTCGCAGGCGGTGCTCACCGTCGAGCGCCTGCTGGCGGTCAAGGACTGGATCGACCAGCTTGCCGATTTCGTCAAGAACGTCTACCTCATCGACGTGGCGGTGGTCGGTGGCTTTTATCCCGAATGGACACAGATCGGCCGCGGGATCGTCGACTACATCTCGGTACCGGACATTCCACTCGACGGCAGGAACACGGAGTTTGCCCTGCCTGGCGGCCATATCGCAGGCGGCGACCTGGCGAGTTTCAAGCAGATCAAGACACACGACGATGCGTACTTCAAGGACGGCGTCAGTGAATCGGTCAAGCATTCATGGTATGAAGGCGGCAAGGGTCCGCTGCATCCGTACAAAGGGGAAACACGGCCGCAGTACACCGACTTCCAGGATGACGGGAAGTACTCGTGGCTGAAATCGCCAACCTTCTACGACAAGCCGATGCAGGTCGGCCCGCTGCCACGGGTGCTGGCCATGGTCGCTGCCGAACACAAGCCGACGATCGACTATGCAACGCACGCGCTCGAACTGGTGTCGACGGTGGCAAAGACCAAGGTCGGCATCGACGCGCTGCATTCGACGATCGGGCGCCATGCCGCACGTGCCGTCGCCTGCGCCGTCGAGGTGGACGAACTCGCACGGCAATGGGATCTGCTTCTGGCGAGCATGGCGCGGGGCGACCTGAAGACCTTCAACAAGCCGGTGTTCCCGAAAGGCGAGATCACCGGGGTCGGCATGCACGAAGCGCCACGCGGGGTCCTCTCGCACTGGATCGTGATCCAGGACGGAAAGATCAGGAACTACCAGTGCGTCGTGCCGACCACCTGGAACGCGGCACCGCGCAACGAGAAGGACGAGCCTGGCGCCTACGAGGCCTGCCTGGCCGGAACACCGGTGGCGATTCCGGACCAGCCGCTCGAGGTGCTGCGCACGGTGCATTCCTTCGATCCCTGCCTGGCCTGCGCGGTACATGTCGTAGACCAGGAGAAACAACCGGTCGTCCGGGTCAGGGCGGCCTGATGCGACCACTGCCCGGGCTGCCGCGGGGCGCTACCGCGCCCGGCCGGCCCTGACGGTCACTGCCGCTGGCGCGGGCATGCGCGTCGTCGTCCTCGGGGTCGGCAACATCCTCCTGAGCGATGAAGGACTTGGCGTCCGCGCAGTGGAACGTCTGTCGCGGGCCTATTCCTTGCCGTTGGAGGTGGCAGTGATCGACGGCGGCACCTCCGGCATGGAACTGCTCGAGGATCTCGAAGGAATCGACGCATTGATCATGGTCGACGCCATCCGCGCCGGAGAGCCGGCGGCTACGCCGATCCGGCTGACCGGTGAGGCGCTGCCGGTGTTCTTCCGCACGAAGCTGTCACCGCACCAAGTGGGCCTGTGCGACGTGCTGGCCAGCCTCGAGCTGCTCGGCAGGTCGCCTCGTCACATCAGCATCCTGGGCCTGCAACCGCAATCGCTGGCCTTGGGGATGGAATTGAGCCGCGAAGTGGAGGATGGCATGCCCGCACTCCTCGGCATGATCGTATCCGAACTGGCGTTGCTCGGGCTGGTGGCGGCGGCGACCGGCGGAGGGATCTGAGATGTGTCTGTCGGTGCCGATGCAGGTCGTCGCCCACGACGACCCGAGCGGTGCGGTTGCCATCGTCGAGCGGCGGGATGGCGAGATGCTGCGGCGCGAACGCGTCAACATGCTGCTGCTTGGCCCACAGGCGATCGGAACCTGGGTTCTCGTCTCGCTCGGGCTGGCGCGCGAGATCGTCAGCGAGGATGAGCGAGTGCTGATCGAGGACGCGCTCGCAGCCGTACAGGCATTCCAGGACGGCCGCTACGATGCCGACAGGCACTTCGTCGACCTGCAGCGCGCCCCGCCCGTAGTGGAGAATCCGTCGTGATCCGCCGGCGCGCGTTCGAGGCCGCGCAGCCGCCACCAGCCAAGCCGATCGACGAGAACCCGGCGCGGCGGGTCGAGGCAAAGTACCTCCACCTCTGGGCAACAAGTATGCGCGACCTACCGTTCGTCAATCCCGCCCTTTCGGTCGAGGCCATCGGCTTTCGTCGGCATGGCTGCGGAGACAGATCCCTGGCCGACCCGAGCACGGGCAGCCACCCCGGCGACTGGATCGGCGCCATCATCACGCCATGGCTGGTCGGCCTTCTCCTGCTGCCTGGTGGCGGCATCCTGTGGTCCGATCGTCGTCCCGGAGACCGCTGCCACATCGAGTTCCCGATCGGTCCGATCGAGTTCATCGCCGACTACGAGGCCGAAGCGGACTTGCCCGCGTACCAGTACTGCCCGCTCTTTGCCCCCCCCAGCAGCTTTGCCTCGCAGACCGCCGCGCAGGCTGCGGCTACTGCCGCACTCACCGCCCTGCTGACGGCAACTGGCGTGCACGACGACCCTGGGAGGCAGCCGGCGGCCGGACAGCGAGAGTCCTCCCGCCGTGCTTTCCTGCGGCGCTTCGTCAAGACCTGAGCGTTCGCGACGAAGTCGACGCGAGCACGCCAGGATACCAGCACGAGAGAGCGAATGACGAGACCGATCAGGTCTCTGCGCGCGGACACAGGCGGGGTTGCGCGCAGGACGCCGCGTACCGCGGCCGGCCGGGTGCGCCAGGATAGCGATGGGCGCGAGCGGGGGTGAGCCAGGCAGCACGATTGACCGCGCGGTGGATTTCATCCCCTACCGACCGGAGTCGGACGGCAAGATGGAGCATCGGGCGCGCACCGTGCGGCGAGAAACGACCTTCAGCCAACGGGCGAGTCGAGCCACGCAGCCAGCCCCTGCGCATTGAGGTCGAGATCGGTGGCAAAGATGTCAAGCACCTGCGCCGTCGGCAACTGGCAGCCAAAGCGCTCCGTCTCGGACAGAAGCAGCTCCTGCAGTCCTGCGCGAATCCTCGCCTGGCGCTGGCTGCCCGCCGCCTGGGCAGCACGTGCGATGCCGACATGCGCGTCGATGAGCTCATGCAGTCGTGCCGCCTTCGCTGCCACATCGCGCACCTGGCTGTAATGCGTCAGGTACATCACTTGCGGTCGATGGCTGAGGAGCAGGTCGATCGACGCGTGCATTGCCGCCGGGTCGAACTGCACCGGCGTCGTCGTCGGAAATATGAACTGCCTGTCATCCCGGTCGAGCTCGCGATAGGACAGCCCGAAGATGTCGCCCGTGAAGAAGCTCGCGCTGCGCTGGTCAAGGATGCTGATGTGATGTCGGGCGTGGCCGGGAGTGTCGAGACACAGAAGCTCGCGACCCGCCAGGTCGACCTGGAGACCGTGCGTCGCAGCGATGATCCGGTGCCCTGCGATCGGCAGGATCTCACCGTACAGTCTGCTGACGGCCGCTGCGCCGTAAACGGCAGTGACACCGGCGACCAGCCGCGACGGGTCAAGCATGTGCGCGACGCCACGTGGATGCACCAGCAGTCGTGCGTTCGGCAGAAGGCACATCAAGCTCCCGGCCCCGCCCGCATGATCGAGATGAATGTGGGTGAGGATGAGATAGTCGACGGCGGCGGGCGACAGATCCAGCGCCGTCAGCGCGTCGAGCAACGGCTGCACGGACGCGTTGCTGCCGCTGTCGACGATCGCCACCCGCCCCTTCTCGACAATCAGATGAATTGCCGCGAGCAGAGGGCGGACGTAGCCCGCGTCGACCGCGTGTATGTCATGCTCGTACGAACTGAGAGCGTTCATCGCGATGGTTTCCTTTTTGTCAGGCAGGGATTATAGTTGTCCCGGCTGCTGAGTGACGACACGGCCGATGCCCACCTTTGCCCACCTTTGCCTGCACTTGACGATGACGCACTTCTTTGCTGACGATGGCGAAAAGATCCACGTACAGGTCGCCGGAGAAGGCCCGCCAATCATCATGCTGCACGGCTGGACCGCCAGTCACTTGGAGTGGGCGCCATTCCTCGATCAGTTGACGCCGCATCATCGCGTCCTCCGCTGGGACGCGCGCGGCCACGGTGGCCACCGCCTGACGCGCGATACCGTGCCGACGGTACAACGCATGGCTCGTGACCTGCACAACCTCATCGACCACTACGAGCTCGATGGTCTGGTCGCCGTTGGCCACTCGATGGGCGCCCTCACCCTCTGGCAGTACATTGAGGAACATGGCTGCGATCGACTCAGCAAGCTCTGTTTCCTCGACCAGTCGCCGAAATTGCTGACCGATGCCGAGTGGCTGAACGGCATCTACGGTGACTTCGACCGCGAACGTTCAGCCGCTTTCCTCAAGCACCTCGAGAGCGACTTCGCGGAATCGGTCCTGCTGCTCGGCGCCATGGGGCTCAACGAACGCGCCCGGGAAAAGTACCAGGCCGGATCGCGCGGGCTGGCGAAAGCCCGGCAATGGCTCAAGGAACAGGATCCGGCACCGCTGATCGCCTGCTGGGAGAGCCTCACCGAGGCCGACTATCGCGCCACGCTGGAGCGCATCGACATCCCCGCCCTCCTGGTCTATGGCGGCAACAGCAACTACTATCGCAGCGAGACCGCGCACTACGTGAAGACTCGAATCGCCAACGCCGTCCTGCACGTCTACGAAGGCACGGACCACTCGCCCCACCAGTGGGAGCGCGAGCGCTTCGTCCGTGACCTGCGCGAGTTCATCGATTCGCCTTGACCCGCGCCGCAAAGCGCTGGCGAAACTTGGCCAGCTTCGGGCTGACCACGAACTGGCAGTATGGCTGATCGCCGTTGCGACGAAAATATTGCTGATGATAGCTCTCAGCGGCGAAGAAGGCCGTCACGGGAAGCAACTCGGTAACCACCGGCGCCTTCCAGGCACCGTCCTGCTCGAGTTCGGCGATCAGAGACCGGGCGGTCTCTTCCTGCCCTGGGCTGTGGAAGAAGATCACCGACCGGTACTGTGTACCGACGTCGTTGCCCTGCCGATTGCGGGTCGTCGGGTCGTGAATCGCAAAGAAGACTTCAAGGATCTGGCGGAAATCGCACCGCTCCGGATCGAATGTCAGCCGAACCACTTCCGCGTGTCCGGTGCGCCCGCTGCACACCGCGTCATAACCCGGATTGTCGCTGCCGCCACCACAGTAACCCGAGACCACCGACTCGACGCCGACCATCTGCTCGAAAACCGCCTCCAGGCACCAGAAGCAGCCTCCACCAAGCGTCGCCGTCTCCATTGTCGCCGTCATCGTCCTCTCCTCGCATCTGCCACCCGACCACCTGAGCCGACAGCGCCAGCCGTGCGCTCCTCATCCTTCGTCTGCCGGTCGAGAAAAACCAAAAGCCCTCGCCACGAGTATGTGGGGAGGGCTTTTGGATGTTTGGGAGCCTGGCGGTGACCTACTTTCACACATGAGGTATGCACTATCATCGGCGTTCCTTCGTTTCACGGTCCTGTTCGGGATGGGAAGGGGTGGGTCCAAAGGGCT
>JAEUOM010000211.1 GCA_016788495.1 Accumulibacter sp.
TCCGAAGCCGGGCAGCAGATCTGGCTGACCATCGAGGTGCCTGACGAGTCGACCGTGCGCCAGGTGATCGACCGCTCGGGCATCCTCAGATCGTTTCCCACCATCGACCTGCAAACGCAGAAGGTGGGCGTCTTCGGCCGCCTGGTGAAACTCGACACGCCCCTCCGACCGGGCGACCGGGTCGAGATCTACCGTCCGATCACCTGCGATCCGCAAACCGTCCCGCGCCGCGATGGCGCGGGCGATGATGAGGATTAGGCTGGCTTTCGCCGCCTTGCGCGGGCAATGCCAACGCGCTGCAACGGGCCGCCGGACAGGCGATCGCACGACTTGCCGCCGCTCTTGGCACCTGCCGGAACGGTCAGTGGGCGAATCTCCATGCGCGGTTGGTCACGAGGGTCAGTACACCCTGGCCGAGTGCATTGCCGCCTGCGCCGACGCGCGGTCGCGCAGTGCGACAGGTTCATGGCGACGCTGCTCGGGGCGCTATTCACCAGCTCCTGTGCCAGCTGCTTGATCGCATTGATGCCGCTTTTCCCGACGCAGGTTGAACAGACAACACCAGAGTGCAGGACGAACAGCCGCCATATCCGACGGGCAGGGAATCAGCGTCCCGCGTCCTGAGTCGCATCCAACCGCGCGCGAATCGCGCTGCAAAAGGCGAGCAAGTCGCTGAGACGATTGCGCACGACGTCGACCAAGATCGCCTGGTCCAGATGCCGATACCCGTGCACCACGACATTGCGGAAGCCGATCATTCTCTGGATCAGCACCGACAGTTCAGCTTCGATCCAGCCGTCCGCACACAGCAGCGCGAACAGGTCGCGGTTGCTTTCCGGCTCTCCCAGGCGGCCCTCGGAAACGATGTGCGAAGCGATGTCCTGCGCGGCTTGAATCGCGATCTGCAGCGTGTGGGCGGCAAATCGTTCCTCGCGAATGTCGACCGGAATGCGCTCCGGCTGGCACAGGTCGCGCAGCTCGCGCACACAGGTCTCGATGAAGGCGAGCTTCTTCTCGACGAGGTCGATGTCGGTCATCGCAGTGGCTGTCGCGCGGCTTGCCGGTACTCGCGCAAATACGGCAGGAGATCGAAGTACGCATTGCGTGCCTGAACCTCGAAGCGGATTCGCGCCGAGCGGTCGCGTTCGCAAACCAGGACGCCATGGCGCAACACGCGATGGATCAGGTCCGCCGGTGCGCGATTGAGCACGACGAGATCGACGTGGCGACCGATTGCTGCTTCCAGATCGGCGGCAAGGTCGATACCCAGACCTTCGAGGGTTATCGGGGGATCGCCGACGAGCAACGCGCCAAGGTCAACGTCGCTGGCCGGGCCGGCGGTACCACGTGCCTGGCTGCCGAAGAGGTACACGCACGCCAGATCCTCACCCCGGCTGGCGAAAAACTGGCGCAGCGACTCGACCGATGCGGCTGACTGCATGGCGTCACGATCAAGGGAACGGGTGGGAAATCACTCGCGGGCAGTATAGGGGGCCGCAGCGCTCACGGTCAAGCGTCTGCGTCAGGTGCGCAGGTGAACCGGTTCCATCGCCTCTCGCACGACATCCACGCGCTGATTCCAGGTCGCGCCGAGACCGCCATCGCTGCGTTCTGATGGCGCTCGTCTGCCAACCGAACCAGCTCTTTGCCAGGAGACTGCTTGCCGGCAACTTACGGCAGGCAGTAACGGTAACGCCTTCGCGAAACAGACGTTGCCGATGAATGACTGCCGACGAGGAGGGACTTGTCGATCGTTCGCCCCTCCTCTGTCCGCGCCCTCGAGTAGCGCATTTACCCCAGCGGTCGAGCCATGACCCCACGACGCGGCGGCGACGCTCAGCCACTCATGCGCTGCGCCTCATTCTCACGGCATGAAGATTCGCCCGCGCACGTCCGTGCCGGTGGATACAGAGTGTTCCACCGAACTGCCGGCGTCGCCTCGATCGATGTGGTCGTTCCTGGTTCCGGAGCATTCCGGATCACCTTCGGGCAGGGCGCGAATTTCAATCACGGCAGTATGGACTCCGTTCAGTGCGGTGACAGCAGCAAGAAGCGCCTGAGTGGTCCCAGGCCCGCAGTTGCCGAGGCGCACCACTCGGTCGTTGGTCGGCCCCAATACGGCTTCCAATGCGACCACGTCGCCGAGCCGCTGCTTGTTCAGCGAATAGTAGTCGGGAAGAACCATCACTTGAACCACCGTTCCCGGCACGGTGTCCACCGAATTTGCAGACAGCGGAAAAACAAGGGCGAGCCCGGCGGCGATCGAGCCCATCTGAAAACGTAATCGGATCAGGGGTGCGTTCATGTCACTCTCCTCCAGTTCCACGGCGGGTCGTTCACCTTGAACGCCGCTCGGGTCTCTTGATCTGATGAAGAATTGTCAGCCCATGTACCTGCACACCGCAAACGACCTTTTGTCATGGCTCGCGTGAGTTTTCGGAATGAACACGACGCCCAGAGTCTCCCTGCATTTGGTCCGTGGCTTCTGGGTGGCGGCTCGCCAGCTGAGTTTTCCCAAGGCGGCGGCGGAGTTGTTCGTGACGCAGTCGGCGGTCAGTCGCGAGATCAAGAAACTCGAAGAGCAACTCGGTCAACCGCTGTTCCGTCGCGTGAACCGCACGTTGCAGCTGACCCAGGCTGGTGAAGAATTGTATCGAGCGGTGAGCGAGGCGCTGGTGCTGATTGATGCAGCAACGGACCGCCTCGCTGGCGTCGAGCGATCATTGACTGTGACGACAACCATTCCACTGGCGTCGCTGTGGCTCGTACCTCGGTTACCGCGATTCACGCAACAGCATCCCGAACTTGACGTTCGGATTGTCGCCAGCAACGACCTGCTTGATCTCGTGCAGGCGCAGGTGGACATCGCCATCCGCTACGCAAGTCTCGGCGGAACCACTCCCCTTGGCAAGCCACTGGTCGGCTACAGCACCTTTCCAGTCTGCACGCCGGCGCTGATGCGCGACCCTGCTCGCCCGCTGCGAAGCTTTGCCGATCTCGCGCAGCATGTACTGCTCGAATTTGAGACCACTGTGCATGGACGTCCATGGTACGACTGGGAGCAGTGGTTCAGCGCGGTGAAGACTGCCAAGTTCAAGCCTGCCGGGAGGCAACGGTTTTCTCACTACGACCAAGTCGTCGAGGCGGCGCTGGCCGGTAGCGGTGTCGCCATCGGGAAGCGACCACATCTGAACAGCAAGCTGCAGGCCGGCACTCTTTGCGCGCCCTTCGGGACGGTCGGCGTGGCAACACTTGGCAGCTTCCACGTCGTTTTGGCGCCTTCTGCGACCGGCCGCGGCGCCGTGGGTGAGGCATTCGTGGCTTGGCTGCGAAGTGAAGTGCGCCGTGATGAGCGGGCCCTGGCCAAGAAACGAGACTGAACGTCCCGGGACGACACGAACCGCACCGTATCATTCATCCACGCAGTCCGATTGCGTGGTCAGGGAAGGAGACGAGATGAACGACAGCACGCCCCAACCTCCTCGTCTGGGTGGCTGCCAATGCGGAGCGATTCGCTATGAGTTGTCAGGCGACCCGCTCAAGGTGGTCATCTGCCATTGCAGAGAATGCCGAAAGCAGTCAGCCTCGGCATTTGGCATCTCGGTGTTCGTAC
The DNA here is from genome assembly GCA_016788495.1 of Accumulibacter sp. GTDB lineage: Bacteria > Pseudomonadota > Gammaproteobacteria > Burkholderiales > Rhodocyclaceae > Accumulibacter. Next base: position 3,614 of record JAEUOM010000211.1, read on the forward strand.
CGCGCGAGCGGTTGCGGCTGACGCGCGGCTCACCAAAGCTCTGGATTCGCCCAACCGACAGCGGGCACGAGCTGGAATGCGCCTTCTGTCCAAACTGTGGATCGCGCTTGTGGCATCAGCGCGTTGGTTCGGCTGAAACCATCAGCGTCAAGGGCGGATCATTGGATGACGCGATCGATCTAAGGTCCGCCGTTCACATTTGGACTTCGCGCATGCTGCCGGGAATCATTCTGCCGATTGACGCCACAAAGTTCTCGGGCCAACCCTGACGGGGCTATGCCGTTCGCCCCAGCGCAGGCCGCTCTCTGTCGTCGCCAGCACGGCAATGCGCATGTCGCTTCCACACTTGATCACTCACTACGTGCCGCCGAACCCTTTCGATCTCATGACGACGCCGGCAAGCGACACCATCACCAGACAAGCAACAAGGACGCCCAATCCTCTACGCGGCTCGCGCTGTCGAAAACCATTCAGCCCAATAGTCGATGCAGGCGCGCACCTTGGGCAAGCGGTGCCGCTCCTGCAGCATGAGCGCGTGCAGGGGTACTTGCTGACTGTCGATCTGATCCTGCAATATGGCGACCAGATCGCCGCGTCGGATCAGTTGAAGGGCCAGCAGGTCCATCACCCGCCCGATACCCACGCCGTGCCGCACCATGGCCAGTGTCGGCATGATGTTGTTGCTGCGAGTATGGCCCCGTCGGAGCAGTCGGCGATTCAACGCGAGCGGGACTGCTTCTCGCCGGAGCAGGCCGCGCACCTCTTGGCTAGACGGCTCGCGTTCGTTAACGTCTGGCGTTCAATTGGCGCTTCGGCCGAACGATTTCCGCTCGCCGCCGCGGATGGCCGCTCGATACCGCTGACCGACTACGTGGCAGTAGACATGGTCTACGCTAATCGCACGGGCGAGATTTATCACAACAGGTATTCGAGTGGCCAGCGCTGGTTCTACTTCTCCGACATGCAGACCGACGAGGCGATGCTGCTCAAGTGTTTCGACTCGGCAACTGACGATCGCACACGGTACACCGCGCACACTGGGTTCGCCAATCCACGCGCGGCAGCCGGCACCCCACCTCGACAGAGCATCGAGGTACGAACCATCCTTTCCTTCGCCGAATGAGCAATCGCATCGCGTGAATATCGGCGACGGGTGCTTCATCTATCTGGAGGAGAGTCACCGATGAACACACTCCAGGGTAGTTGCCATTGCGGAAATATCGAGTTCACGCTGCTGACGCAGCAGAGCGAACATACTCTTGCCCCACGGCGGTGCAGCTGCTCGATGTGCAGGCGGCATGGGTCCAGTTGGATTTCCGACCCGGAGGCGCGGTTGGAGCTGCGTTACCGTGAGAAATCGCGGATGAGCGTGTACCAGTTTGGCCATCGAACGTCACGCTGGATCGTGTGCGCCGAGTGCGGTGTGCTAACCGTGGCGATCTGCCAGATCGAGGGCCGCCTAAGGGCGGTAGCCCGGTCGCAGGCGATGATTGGCCATGTCTTCTCGGCGCAGGAAGTGGCAACTGACTTTGATGGCGAGTCTGTCAAGGAGCGCGTCGCTCGCAGGGCGCGGACGTGGATCGGCTCAGTGACTATCTCACCCGCGTTCGACCTGGACTTTGGTAGCGGTGCCAGTGAATAGGAATACGAAGCGCCGGGCGTCTCTCACTGACATCCTTGCCCTAACGCCGATCTCACCAGCCAGTTTAGAAATCAGTTGGCAGACCCGGCGTCTGTGTTGACCTGCGTCTACCATGACTCCTCGGCAGTCCGTTGGCCGATCTACGCCGATCAGGGCAACGAGCGAGACACCCCGTTCCGCCCTTTCCGCCTTGACGCAGGAGACGCTCAAGAGACTCGCGTGGCGGCCAGGAGCGAACTCGGCGTGAGAAAGTCAATAGACTGTTTCCCAATGAGAAGCAGTCGCGGCGAACCGCCTTGCCGTGAGCTCCGCTCGGGACGCTCCGTTGCACGATTCCCTCGACCCCGGGCATTGCGCATTTAACTCGGAGTCAGCCTTGCGCTGAAGCCAACACTGGGAAAAGTTGGCCGCGCGGTCATCTCGTGCCGATCGCGACAGCGGATGACCGCTGAAGGCGCCGTGGTCGTACGACGGTTCCTGTCCGACTGCACGCCTTCGGCATGATGCCAGATCGTGTCTGCAGGTTTGACTGTGCGGCCGCAGGATGCCCGGTCTTGAACCAAGCGATCACGGGCCATCGAGCGTTCCGGCGACGACACCGGAAGTGAAGACGCCGTGGCGATCGGCGGAAGCGCTGGCCGGCAGCGCTTCCGCGCACTTTTCAGGCCTTGATCTTGAACCCGTCGGCGTACTTGGCCGGGTCCTTACCGTCCCAGACGATGCCGTCAATCAGCTTGCCGCTGCGCATGTCGCTCTTGGCGAGCGTGACTCCGGCGGCGGCAGCACCCTGCTTGTAGACGTCGATGCGATTGACTTGTCGGGCGACCGCCAGATAATCCGGATGGCTCTTGAGCAGCCCCCAGCGCTTGTGTTGGGTCATGAACCACATGCCGTCACTCAGGTAGGGGAAATTCACCAGACCGTCGTTGAAGAACTTCATGTGGTTCCTGTCGTCCCAACTCTTGCCGAGGCCGTTCTGGTAACGGCCGAGCATGCGGGCGACGATGACGTCGGTGTCGGTGTTGACGAAAGCCTTTTGGGCGATGGTTTCAGCCGTCTTCTGCTTGTTCGCGATCGATGCGTCGATCCATTTGCTGGCATCGAGAATCGCAGCGACCATGGCGCGTGCCGTGTTGGGGTTGTTTTTCACCCAGTCGGCAGTGGTGCCGAGAATCTTTTCCGGATGATCGACCCAAATGTCCTGCGAGGTCACGGTGGTAAAGCCGATGCTGTCGATGATCGCGCGGTTGTTCCACGGCTCGCCGACGCAGTAGCCGTCCATGTTGCCGACGCGCATGTTGGCGACCATTTGTGGAGGTGGCACGGTAATCGTCTTGACGTCTCGCATCGGGTTGATGCCGTTGGCGGCCATCCAGTAGTACAGCCACATGGCGTGCGTGCCAGTCGGGAAGGTCTGGGCGAAGGTGTATTCCTTTTCCTTCTTGGCGATCAGTTTCGCCAGGCTCGCGCCGTCGATCGCGCCCCTGTCGCGCATCTGGTTGGAAAGCGTGATCGCCTGGCCGTTGTTGTTCAAGGTCATCAAGTTGGCCATGTCCTTCTTCGGCCCGCCGACACCCATCTGGACACCATAGACGAGGCCGTACAGCACATGGGCGGCGTCGAGTTCGCCATTGACCAGCTTGTCGCGCACCGAAGCCCACGAGGCTTCCTTGGTCGGGATGATCTTGATGCCATACTTCTCGTCGAACTTCATGACCGAAGCCATGACTACCGAGGCGCAGTCGGTCAGCGGAATGAAGCCGATCTTGACTTCCTTCTTTTCCGGTGCGTCCGATCCGGCGGCCCAGGCACCGCCGCGCAGGCCGGGGCTGACAATGGACATGAGCGACGCACCGAGTGCGGCTGAAACAAACTCACGACGAGAGAAAGACGGCTTGGATTTCGGTTTCAGCTTGTGCTCTTCCATTTCTTGCTCCGCGACCGATCGAATCGATCGAACTGTTGCCCGGTCACCATTGACCGTGCTTCTCAAGACGGTTAAAGCAATCCTCGTGCCAGCCCCATGTTCGCGATCAGTTCTCTTGAACCCTCTGATCTCATGTATCTTTTGCTGGCACTCAGAGGCAGTGGGTGCGTCTCCCGCATTCCCTGCTTTGGTGCAGCAGCGCTGCCTGCCTGCACAGCAAAGGGAAAGGAACCTCGAAGCGCAAGAGGAAACCATCCAAACGGCCGAAAGATGTCGAGATCCGGCCGCCTGGACGCCCTGCGACCGGTCGAACTGCTGGCGGCTCACCGGACGCCTCGGGAAAGGCCCGTCGACCATCTGCTCGTCAACGCCCATGACCTCAGCCCGCCGCGGGGCGACGCGCGTTGGCGAAGCTTGTCGCGGGGAATGCTTCCTTCAGGAGGCCGGCACCGGCTGCCGCGTGCGTCGCACGAGCGCCTTCACAGCGGGCAGGCACGAGCCGCACTCGGTGCCGCAGCGCAGCCGTGCCTGCAGGGCCACCAGTCGCTCGGTATCGTCACCCGGCATTGTGGCCAAAGCTTGGGTAATGCGGTCTTCACTGACGTCGTGGCAGGCGCAGACCTGCGCACTCCGCGGCGCGCTCGCCACCGGCGGCGTGGCTCCCGCGGCCAGCAGGGCACGGCCCAGTTCCGCGGCCGGGCGACGCTGCTGCAGCCAGTCGAGCAGCCACGGCGCCGCCGATGCATCGCCGGCGAGCAGGAAGGCCTGCAGCGTGCCATCGGCCGCCAGCCGCAGGCAGCGGCTGCGGCCCCGGCGGACGTCGGCATAGCGCAGCGCCGGGCCGCTGGCGAGCTGCAGTTCGCCTTCGATGGCGGCGACCAGCGCAGCGTCGATCGGCGTCTCCGCGGCGGCTCTCAGCAGCAGGCCAACCTGCGCGTGGGGTTCACGGCCGAAGGGTACCCAGCTCGCGTAGGGCAGGCCGGCAGTCAGCTGCCGCAGCCGCTCGCGCACGGCCAGTGCCGCTTCGGCGGGCAGCCAGGCCGCGCCGACCAAAGCCCACGGTAGCTCTGCCGCCTCGACCCGAACCGCCGCGTGCTTGAGTTCGGGCTGCCGCGAGACTGGGCACGACGACGAAGGCATCAAGCCGTTGACGCCAAGACCCTGGACGAATTCGCTGCCCCAGTGCATGGCGATGAATGCCTGTGCCGGCGCGAGTGATTCGCTGGCCTGCACCGGCAGGACGAGCGAGCCACGCCGCGAGCTCACGCGCACCAGTTCGCCGGCCCGCCAGCGGCGACGCTCCAGCTCCTGCGGGTGCAATTCCAGCGCCGGCTCGGCTGCGTGCGCGAACAGCCGGCCGAGCGTGCCGGTGCGGCTCATCGTGTGCCACTGGTCGCGCAGCCGGCCGGTGGTCAGCGACACCGGGAAACGTGCGTCGCGCGCCTCGGCCAGTGGGCGCGGTGCCGGCGCGTGGAAGCGCGCACGGCCGTCGTCGGTGGCGAAGCGGGCGTCGGTGTACAGCCGCTCCGTGGCGACGCCACCGGCGGCAAAGGGCCATTGGCGTGGGGTGTCGAGCGCAGCGTAGTCCAAACCGGTGATGTCGAGGTCGCGACCGCGCGTGCTCTCGCGGTGCTCCAGCCAGATGCTCTCGCCGCTGTCGTACGGGAACAGCGTGGCGCAGCCGGCCACGCGCCGCGACGGCAGCCGCGCCTCGATCCGGCGTGCAACGTCGACCGCCACCTGCCAGTCGGCGCGCGCCTGCCCCGGTGCGGCGACCGCAGCGCGCACGCGGCTGATCCGGCGCTCGCTGTTGGTGACCGTACCTTCCTTCTCGCCCCAACTGCTTGCCGGCAGCAGCAGGTCGGCAAAGTCGGCGGTGGCGGTGTTGGCGTAGGCCTCCTGCACGACGACGAACTCGCAGCGCTGCAGGGCCCGCCGCACCAACGCCTGGTCGGGCATCGACTGTGCCGGGTTGGTGCAGACGATCCACAAGGCCTTGATCTCGCCGTCGGCCGCTGCCTGGAACATCTCGACAGCGGTCTTGCCTGGCGTCGCCGGCACGTCGTGCACGCCCCACAAAGCGGCCACTTCGGCGCGGTGCCCGGCATTGCCCAGGTCTCGGTGCGCGCTGAGCAGGTTGGCGAGGCCTCCTACCTCGCGCCCGCCCATTGCGTTGGGCTGGCCGGTCAGCGACAGCGGTCCGGCGCCGGGCCGGCCGATCTGCCCGCAGGCCAGGTGCAGGTTGATCAGCGTGGTGTTCTTGTCAGTGCCGCTGGCGCTCTGGTTCAGGCCCTGGCACCAGAGCGACAGCGTCGGTGAGCGCTCACCGTCGCCATCGACACCGGCAAACCAGCGCGCCGCCTGCACGATGTCGTCCGCCTGCAGTCCGCAGGCCCTGGCCGCAGTGGCTGGGGTGAACTCGCGCACGCGGTCGCGCAGGGCGGCAAAGCCGGTGGTGTGGGCCGCGATGTAGGCGCTGTCGATCAGGCCTTCCCACAGCATCACGTGCAGCATCGCGTGATGCAGCGCGACGTCGCTGCCGGGCAGCAGCTGCAGGTGCAGGTCGGCGTCGGCGGCGGTTTCGGTGCGGCGCGGGTCGGCGACGATGAGTTTCATGCCCGGTCGCGCGCGGCGGGCATCCTCGAGCCGGCGGTACAGCACCGGGTGCGCCCAGGCCATGTTCGAGCCGGTGATGAAGACGGTTTGCGCCAGAGCGAGGTCGTCGTAGCAGGCCGGCGGCGCGTCGGCGCCGAGGCTGAGCTTGTAGCCGGCGACCGCGCTGCTCATGCACAGCCGCGAGTTGGTGTCGACGTTGTTGGTGCCCAGCAGGCCCTTGGCCAGCTTGTTGAACACGTAGTAGTCCTCGGTGAGCAACTGGCCGGAAAGGTACAGCCCGACGGCGTCGGGACCGTGCGCTTCGATGCAGGCGGCAAAACGGTCGGCCACCTCGGCGAGTGCCTCATTCCAGCTGGTGGGCTGCAGCGGCGCGCCGCGCTGCGGCCGGCGCATCGGCGTCAGCGCGCGCACCTGGGACTGCAGCGCCGGCGCGGCGGTCAGGTGCAGCGTGCTGCCCTTGGTGCACAAGCGACCGAAGTTGGCCGGGTGTTCGGGGTCGCCGCGCACGCCGGTGATGTGAAGGCCGTCGCTCTCGATCAACACGCCGCAGCCGACGCCGCAGTAGGGACAGGTCGAACGTGTCTGAGTCATGTCTCGCTTCGGCTGAAAGGGTTGCGTTCTACGGCCGCCGTGGCGCACAGGTGCAAAGAGCGCAAAGGAAGTACCTGCGGAAATGCTGTCGCCGTCAGCACGGTGAACCTGCTCGCACCTCTGCGCCCTCCGCGCGTCTGCGGGCGAACCGGCATGGCGACTTATTCTGCTCGAACCAGTGCGCGATCCGGCGCCGCCAACTCGTCGGCATCAAGCGACACCTGTCCCGCTTCGACCCGCACGCTGAAGACTTGCGCGCAGCCGACGTCGGGCGCACGCGCGCTGCCGTCGATCAGATTGATGGTCCAGTTGTGCAGCGGGCAAGCCACGCCGTCGCCGAAGACGATGCCTTGCGACAACGGCCCGCCCTTGTGCGGGCAGCGGTCGAGCATGGCGAAGACCCGGTCGTCGGCGGTGCGAAAGACCGCCACGTCGGTGCGGCCGGGCCGCGCCACACGCCGCGATCCCAGGCGCGGGATGTCCTCGATGTGGCAGATGCTGGTCCACGTGGTCATGCGTCCTCCTTCAGCGTCGCCAGTGGCGCGAACTGCCGCAGGTCCACCTGCGCCTTGTCGAATTCGAACCATGGATCGGGCTCGCCGTCGAGGCTGAACTGCAGTCGCGCCCACAGCGCCTTGCGGCCCTCGGCGTCGTCGAGGATTTTCTTCTTCACGTGGTCCAGCCCGACGCGGCTGACGTAGTGCACCGTGCGCTCGAGGTACCACCCTTCCTCGCGGTAAAGCTGGCAGAAGGCGCCGGTGTACTCCAGCACTTCCTCGGCGGTCTTCAGTTTGACGAGGAAGTGCGCGACCTCGGTCTTGATGCCACCATTGCCGGCGACGTACATCTCCCAGCCCGAGTCGACGCCGATGATGCCGACGTCCTTGATGCCAGCCTCGGCACAGTTGCGTGGGCATCCGCTGACGGCGAACTTGACCTTGTGCGGCGCGTACATGCGCCACATCGCACGTTCGAGATCCTTGCCCATCTGCGTGCTGTCCTGGGTGCCGAAGCGGCACCACTCGCTGCCCACGCAGGTCTTGACCGTGCGCAGCGCCTTGGCGTAGGCATGGCCGCTGGGCATGCCGATGTCGGCCCAGACCGCCGGCAGGTCTTCTTTCTTCACGCCAAGCAGGTCGATGCGCTGGCCGCCGGTGACCTTGACGGTCGGGATCCGGTACTTGTCGACCGCGTCGGCGATACGCCGCAGCTCGCTGGCGCTGGTCTCGCCGCCCCACATCCGCGGGATCACGCTGTAGGTGCCGTCTTTCTGGATGTTGGCGTGGCCGCGCTCGTTGATGAAACGGCTCTGCGGGTCGTCCACCGCTTCCTTGGGCCAGCTGCTGATGAGGTAGTAGTTGACCGCCGGCCGGCAGCTCGCGCAGCCGTTGGGCGTGCGCCAGTCGAGCGCGCGGTAGACTTCGTCGATGCTCAGCAGGCGCTGCTCGACGATGGCCTGGCGCACGTCGGCATGGCTGTGGTCGGTGCAACCGCACATCGCCTTCCTGGTCGGCGCTGCCGAGTAGTCGCCACCGGCGGTGAACATCAGCAGTTGCTCGACGAGACCGGTGCACGAACCGCAGCTGGCGCTGGCCTTGGTGTGCTTGCGTACCTCGTCCAGCGTGAACAGGCCCTTCTCCTTGATCGCCTTGCAGATCGTGCCCTTGGTGACGCCGTTGCAGCCGCAGACCTCGGCGTCGTCGGGCATCGCCGCGGCCTTGCTGTGGCCTTCGTGGCCGCTGTCGCCGATGTTGTCTTCGCCAAACATCAGCTTGTCGCGGATATCGCCGATGGGACGCCCGGCGCGCAGCAGCTTGAAGTACCAGCTGCCATCGGCGGTGTCGCCGAACATGCAGGCGCCGACCAGCTTGTCGTTCTGGATGACGAGCTTCTTGTAGACGCCGCCGTAGGGGTCGGACATCACGATCTCTTCGCAGTCGGGCCCGCCGGTGAAGTTGCCGGCCGAGAACAGGTCGATGCCCGTCACCTTCAGCTTGGTGCTGGTCTGGCTGCCGGTGTAGCGGCCGATGCCGAACTGCGCCAAGTGCGTTGCCGCGACCTTGCCCTGTTCGAACAGCGGTGCCACCAGTCCGTAGGCGATGCCGCGATGCGCGGCACACTCGCCCACCGAGTAGATGCGCGGGTCGGTGATCGTCTGCATCGTGTCGTTGACGACGATGCCGCGGCTGCAGTGCAGGCCGATCTTCTCGGCCAGCGCGGTATTCGGGCGAATGCCGGCAGCCATCACCACCAGGTCTGCGGGGATCTCGCTGCCGTCCTTGAACTGCACGGCCATCACCCTTCCATCGCGATCCGCGATCAAGGCCTGGGTCTGCGCACCGATCAGGAACTTCAGTCCGCGCGCTTCGAGCGACTGCTGCAGCAGCTTGCCGGCGGTTTCATCGAGCTGGCGCTCCATCAGCCACGGTGCGATGTGCACCACCGTCACGGTCATCCCGCGCACCGCCAGCCCGTTTGCGGCTTCCAGCCCGAGCAGGCCGCCGCCGATGACCACGGCGTGCTTGTAGCGTGTGGCGGCGTCGATCATCGCCTGGGTGTCGGCGATGTCGCGGTAGCTGATCACGCCCTGCAGGTCGGTGCCCGGCACCGGCAGGATGAAGGGGTTGGACCCGGTGGCGATCAGCAGCCGGTCGTAAGGCTCGCGCGTGCCGTCGTCGGCGATCACCACACGCTGACGCCGCTGGACGTCGACCACCGTCTTGCCCAGGTGCAGCCGGATGCCGTGCTCGGCGTACCACTGCAGCGGGTTGAGAACGATCTGCTCGAGCGTCTGCTCGCCCGACAACACGGGCGACAGCAGAATGCGGTTGTAGTTGGGGTGCGGCTCGGCGCCGAAAACGGCGATGTCGTAGAGGTCGGGGGCCAGCTTGAGCAGTTCCTCGACCGCACGGATGCCGGCCATGCCGTTACCGATGACGACCAGCTTCAGGCGGGTGCTGGCCGAGAAGTCGTCGGAGGTCTGGCCTGGCTCAAGGACGGTCTGGGTATCCATTGTCGCAGCTCTCGCGCAAGATGGGGAATGACGGGGGCCTCAGAAGTACCAGGCGACGACGGCGCGCAACCGGCCATCGTGCAGCACCGGCACCGCAACCACGGCGTCAAGGCCGGCAGCGTTGGCCGCGCGGCCCACCAGTCCGGGTTCGCTGGCGGCGCTCTCGCCAACCATCGGCACGCCGGTGAAGGCGGCGCGGCCCAGCGTGCCCTGGCCACGTTCGATGAAGTCCCCGCCGTCGCCGGCCGGCACCGTGCCGGTGGCCTCGCAGAAGCCCCCGGCACGGGTCAGGCGCTCGCCATCGGCGTCGGGCAGCCAGGTTTCGAAACGGCGTACGATCGGCGTGGCCATCGCCGACAGGAAGGCCATCACGAAAGTCGAGGCGCCGCGCGTCGCGCACGGCAGGACAAAGCCGCGGTTGATGCCGACCTTGATCGCACTGTCGGCGCGCAGGAAGCGTTCGCCCTTGCCGAGGTCTTCCTGGAACACCGGCAGCCGCGATTCCCAGGCCAAGCCCGGCAGGCCGTGACCCTGACGGAACGCGGTGCGCCGCGAGATGAACTCGAAAGCGTCGGCTGTACTGCCGTAGTAGCCATCGTCGAGCGTCATGTCCTTCGATGCTGCCGGGTCGTTGGACCACAGTTCGATGGCGCCCGCGTGCGCTTCGTCGTCACCGCAGAAGATGACCAGCACCGCGGTGAGAAAGTCGCCGGCAAACACGGGCAGCGCGATGCCGCAGGTCAGGCCTTCGGCGTGCGCGGCCTGCGTGCGGCGGAAGTTCGCACCTGCGAACTGTTTCAACACGATCGGCCGGCCTTCGAGCCAAGCCTGGCCGGGCAGGCCTTCGCCGAGGCCGAAGCACATCTGCCGGCTGGTGGCGCCGAAGCGCTTTGCGCTGCCGTACAGGCCGGCACTGAACTCGAGCGTGCTGCGGTCGTTGCTGGGCACCCAGACTTCGACGACGCGGATGAAGGTCTTCTTGCTGGTGACGGCGGCGGCGTCCATCTCATGCAGCCTTTTCGACGTGGCTGTGCCGCATATAGAGGAAGTCGATGACCTCCTTGCGGTACTGCACGTAGTCGCGGTTCTCGGCCAGCGCCACGCGCACGCGCGGGCGCGGCAGGTCCACGCGCAGCACCTCGCCGATGGTGGCGGCCGGGCCGTTGGTCATCATCACGATGCGGTCGCTGAGCAGCACGGCCTCGTCGACGTCGTGCGTCACCATCATGACCGTCGCCCCGGTGGTGGCGACGATCTTCATCAGTTCGTCCTGGAGCCGCGCGCGCGTGAGCGCATCGAGCGCACCGAAGGGTTCGTCCATCAACAGCATCTTCGGCTCCATGGCCAGTGCGCGCGCGATGCCCACGCGCTGCTTCATGCCGCCGGAGATCTCGTGCGGGCGCTTGGCCACCGCGTGGCTCATGCCGACCAGGTCCAGCGCCGCCAGCGCGCGTTCGCGCAGCTGCGCCTTGCCTTCGTTTTCGCTGAAGACCCGATCGACCGCCAGCAGCACGTTGTCCAGGCAGCTCAGCCACGGCAACAGCGAGTGATTCTGGAAAACGACGCCACGATCTGGCCCGGGCCCCGTCAGCTCGCGTTCCTGGAGCAGCATGATGCCGCTGGAAGGTGTGGTCAGGCCGGCCACCAGGTTCAACAGCGTGCTCTTGCCGCAGCCCGAGTGGCCGATGAGGGTGACGAATTCGCCGCGCAGCACTTCGAGGTTGATGTCACGCAATGCGACGAAGGGACCACGCTTGGTGGGGAACACCATGCCGACGTCCTCGATCTGCAGCGTCCGTCGGGTGTTTATGGAAGGAGTGGCATTGACGAGCATGGCGGACCTCAGCTGTAGTCGAAGCGGCGTGCCACTGCCAGCAGCGACCATTCGAGCAGCAGCCCGACCGCGCCGATGACGAAGATGGCGATGATGATGTGGGCGACGTTGAGGTTGTTCCACTCGTCCCAGACCCAGAAGCCGATGCCGACACCGCCGGTCAGCATCTCGGCCGCGACGATCACCAACCAGGCGGTGCCCACGCTCAGGCGCACGCCGGTAAGCATGTACGGCATCACCGATGGCAGCAGGATGCGGGTGGCGATCTTCCACTCGCTGAGCTTGAGCACGCGGGCGACGTTGAGGTAGTCCTCAGGGACCTTCTGCACGCCGACCGCGGTGTTGATCACCATCGGCCAGATCGAGCAGATGAAGATGGTCCAGATCGCCGCCGGGTTGGCGCTCTTGAAGACCAGCAGGCCGATCGGCAGCCACGCCAGCGGCGACACCGGCTTGAGCACGCTGATCAGCGGCGAGAGCATGCGGTTGAACAGCGTGAAGCGGCCGATGATGAAGCCCAGCGGTATGCCGACCAGCGCTGCCAAGCCGAAGCCCAGGCCCACGCGCTGCAGCGAGAACAGGATGTTCCAGCCGATGCCCTGGTCGTTGGGGCCATTGCTGTAGAACGGGTCGGAAAACAGCTTTACCGCCGCGTCGAAGGTGGCCAGTGGCGTCGGGAAGCTGGCGCTCTTCTGCGTCGCCAGCGCCCAGACGGCGATCAGCAGGGCCACGCCGCCCAGAGGCGGCAGCACGCGCGCGCCGAGGCCGCGCCAGTCGAAGGGCTCGCGCGGCGCAGGAGCCGGTTTCGCCGCGGGGTCCACGGCAACGACACTGACTCGGCGCACCGGTGCCGTGTCGGCGGGCGGGGCCACGTCGCGCGGGGTGTCTAAGAGGGCTCTGCCCATGGAGGTGTCCTGAAAAGTGAAAACAATCAATTGGCTTGTGCTGAGTCATAAGCAAACTTCGTGCCACGCAGTCTACGCTATTGACTTGCAATGCATTGCCAATCACCCCGATCGTCATGGCAGCTTCCAAGACCCCAGACTGGTGCAGCGGCACCCGCACTGCGCACCAGCTCGGAGTCGCTGAAAGGCCAATGCAGCGCATGCCGAGATGCCACCCGACAAAGCTGTTTGCTGAGGTTCCCCCGGAATTTCGTCTTCCAAGGGGGACATAGGATGACGTCACTTTGGAAGGCAATAGAATGAAGATACCGAAGCAGGCATACACGCTGGAATTCGAGGAGCTGGCGATCAAGCGGGTGAAGGCCGCCAGTTTCGAGTACCAAGGTGTTCTACAACCGGAAGCGGCAGCATTCGACCCTCGGTCACCTGTCGCCGATCGCGTTCCCGGAATACTGGGTCAGCCAGCAGCATCAGGAAAAACTGTTAGCATGAAACCCACTCTTTGCACGACGAAAAGCAGAGGGAAGCTCAGGGCGCATGCAGCGGCATTGGCGCCCTTCCGGTACGATGACGGCAGCTATCGCCTGGGCGCCTCGTTCCGCTGGCTCCTCGCTGCCCCCTGACTGGAACAACCACCGCATGCACCGCCGCAGCTTCCTCGCCACTCCCCTGCTGTTGCCGAGCCTGACGGGCACCGCGGCGCTGGCCGCGGCCGTCGACTACCCGGCCGCGGAAGCCGGCATCGAGCTGATCTTCCCGCGCGATCACGGCGGCCACCCGGACTTTCGCACCGAATGGTGGTACGTCACCGGTGCCCTCGACGCGCCGGAGCCGGATATCGGCTTCCAGCTCACCTTCTTCCGCAGCCGGCCGGGAATTGCCGAAGGCTTGCGCTCGCCGATCGCCGCGCGCCAGATCGTCTTCGCGCATGCCGCGCTGACGATTCCCGGCGAGCGCCTGCAGCACGCCGAACGCGCCGCCCGCGCCAATCTCGGTGCCGGCTTCGCCAGCCACGATCTGGACGTCAGCATCGGCGCCTGGCGGATGTTCCGGCAGGAGATCGACGGCCGCGAGTCGTTGCAGTTGCGCATGCAGGATCCGAAGTTTTCCTGGGAGCTGTCGCTGAGCCCGTCGCAACCGCTGCTGCTGCAGGGTGATGCGGGCCATTCGCGCAAAGGACACGCGCCGGGCCTGGCGAGCCATTACGTCAGTTGGCCGCAATTGCGGGTCACCGGGACAATGCTGCGCCAAGGCCGCCGGCAAGCGGTCGACGGCCGCGCCTGGTTCGACCATGAATGGTCGACCGCGCTGCTCGGTGACGGCGCGGTCGGCTGGGACTGGCTGGGGATCAACCTCGCCGATGGCGGCGCGCTGATGGCTTTCCGCATGCGCGACGTCGTCGGGACGACGCTCTACGCGCACGCCGCCTGGCGCGATGCCGGCGGCCGCCTGCAGCAGTTCACCAGCGAGCAGGTGTACTTCACGCCACTGCGCCACTGGCAATCGCCGCGCAACGGCGCCCGCTATCCGGTGCAGATCGAGGTCCGCTTCGGCGAGCACAGCATCCGCACGCGCCCGGTCGTCGACGACCAGGAGCTGTCGACCACCCTGCCGACGCCGGTGAGCTACTGGGAAGGCCTGGTGCGCGTCGAGGGCAGCCTGAGCGGTCGCGGTTACCTCGAAATGACCGGCTATGCGGGCCGCCTGCGCGTCGGCGGCGCAGCCGGCGGTCGCCTGCCGGCCTGAGGAACGCGGCAGCGGCGGCCGTCAGATCCCGAGGAAGGCGCGAATCCTGTCCAGCATGCCAACCTCGGGCTTCGTTTCGCCCGGCGTCGCCGCGACGTAACGTTGCGAGAACTCGTCCATCTCCTGCTCGCGGCGGGCCAGGATGCGCGCAAACGCCTCGGCGATCTCCGGCCGCGACTGGATGAGCTGCTCGACCGTCGCCTGGTCGAGTCGATAGCAGACGAGGTCGCTGCGCGCGATGACCGTGTCGCGGCGGTGCTCGCCAGTGAGCACACCACGCTCGCCAAAGGTGCTGCCGGCCTCGATGGTGCGAAAAAGCTGCCGGGGTTGGTCGGGAAACTCAAGCCAGACATCCGCCTCACCAGCCGTCAACAGATACAGCCAGTGCGCGACGTCGCCCTGCCGGTAGATCACGTCACCACTGACGAAGGGCGCGTGGATGAGGTGCTGGCTGATGGTCAGCAGCTCGTCTTCCTGCAGGCTGGAGAAAATCTCGAAGGGGCGCAGGTCGGCAAGCCGCCGCTCGCCTTCGCGCCGCTGGATCGACTTGCGATGGGCCTCGTTCTCCTTCGTCACCAGCAGCGATTGCTCCGGTACTGCCAGCTCCATGCCACCGCGCTGCAGGGCAGCGAGCACATGCACGCGCACCGCCGAGTCGGTCGGATCGTCGGCCTGCGGATCGAGCATCCAGTAGCGCAGCGCGTAACGCGCGTAACCTGGACCGAACTCCATCAGGACGCACGATGGCCGCGGGTCAGCGGCAACGTTGGGAATCTCGGCAGCGCTGATTGCCGCCTCGACGGCAGCGATCACCTGCGTCGGCGGGGAATCGTAGCTCAGGTTGAACCACACCCAGCGCCGCCAGGGCCAGCTCGCGACATCGGCCCGACCGTAGACCGTGAAACGGCCACGCATCAGCTGGCTGTTGGGTACCACGACGACCTCGCCATTGCGCGTCCGGATCGTCGTCTGTCGCCAGCGCACCTGCGCCACGCGGCCGGTCAGGTCGTCGATGCGGATCCAGTCGCCGGTGCGCAGCGAGTTGTCGAGCTGCAGGGCGACTCCGGCAAGGATGTTGCCCAGCGTATCCTGCATGGCGAAGGCGAGCACGGCGGTGATCACCGCCGACGTCGTCAGCAGGCTCGACGGGTCGAGACCGACGAAGTGCAGTCGCGCAATGATGAACAGCGCGTACAGCAGCAGCACGCTGATGTCTTCGGCGATGCGCGCAACGACGATGCCGACGCGCGGCAGGATCGCCCGGAAGACGAAGATCGCCGCCAGCCGGAACAGCGCCATACCCGAACCGATGACGAAGAGCTCGTGCACCATCACCGCCAGCCGCGAGTAGTCGAGCGCTTCGAGCACGGCGCCGACCAACTGGCCGAGCAGGCAGAGGACGAAGGCGACGAAGGTGGCCGCGACGCGCTGTCGTTCCCTGGCCAGCAGTCGCAGCGACAGCAACGTCAGGATGACGGCAGCCGCGATGAGGTATTTCGTCTCCGGTAACCAGAAGTAGGACCAAATTCTGTGCAGCACGCTGTCCATCGCTCACCCTCCCCCGCGCAGCGGTTGCCCCGCCGCGTTGCCTCGCTGCCGCAAGCAGCGCAAACAGACGTCGAGAAAACCTCAGACCAGCCCGTCGAAGAGTTGCACTTCGACCACGTCACCGGCGGCGACCGGTCCGCGTTCGTGCCCGAGAACGATGAAGCAGTTTGCTTCCGCCATCGAGCGCAGGATTCCCGAGCCCTGCGCAGCGGCGGGCCGCACCCGCCAGCCACCGTCGGTCTGGCTGAGAATGCCCCGCTGAAACTCGCTGCGCCCCGGCACCTTCCGCAGCTTGCATGCGCATACCGCCGGCAGCAGCGGCACGACGGGCGGCGGATCGGCGCCCATCAGCAGATGCAGCGCCTCGCGGACGAACTGGTAGAAAGTCACCATCACCGCCACCGGGTTTCCCGGCAGACCGAACAGCCAGGCGCCGCCGTCGCCACCGTCGCCACCGCCGTCACCGCCGTGACCGCCGCCGGCAGCGATACGGCCAAAGGCCAGCGGCCGCCCGGGCTTCATGGCGATCTTCCAGAAAAGGACTTCGCCGAGTTCCGCCATCAGCGGTTTCACGAAATCCGCCTCGCCGACCGACACACCGCCGCTGCTGATCACCACGTCTGCCGCCGCAGCAGCCTGCCGGAAGGTTTCGGCGAGCAACACGGGATCGTCACGGACGACGCCCAGATCAAGGAGCTCGCAGCCGATCCGGCTGAGCATGCCGAACAGCGTGTAGCGGTTGCTGTCGTAGACCTCTCCGTCAGCCAGCGGCGTGCCGATCGAGCACAACTCGTCACCGGTCGACAGGAAGGCAACCCGCAATCGCCGGAAGACGCTGAGCTCGGCGAAGCCGAGCGAAGCCATCAGCCCGAGTTCGGCAGGGCCGATCAGTCGTCCGGCACGCAGCGCCGGCCGGCCGACGGCCAGATCCTCACCCGCCAGGCGGATGTTCTGCCCCCTGAGCTGGCCCTCTGGAATGACGACGCGCTCACCCTCGACACGGACGACCTCCTGCATCACGACGGTATCGCAGCCAGCCGGCGGCACCGCGCCGGTCATGATGCGCACGCATTCGCCGGCTGCCAGCTCATCGGCGCAGGCCCTGCCGGCCATGGCCGTGCCGACGACCCGCAGCGACGTCGCGCCGGTGGCCTCGAGGTCGGCATGGCGCAGCGCGTAGCCATCCATCGCCGAGTTGGCGGCAGCGGGCACGTTGCACGGCGCGATGAGGTCACGCGCGAGAACACGACCGAGGGCGCTGCGCAGAGCGACGCGCTCGCACATCGACAGCGGCCGCAACTGGCTGCGGATGAAGCGGCGCGCCTGCTCCACCGACAGGGCGTCCGGATCGTGGCCATCGAGGCAACTGAAACGGGAGGAAAGGCTCATGGCAGACTCCCTGACCACTGGCAAGGGTGATTCGACGGACCGCCGGCCGGCGCCAAGAGTGGCGTGCGGCAGGCCGCGGCAGCCGCTGCCGGTGACGATCCGGTCACGCGCGCTCAGCCGCCGGTCATCGACATGAAGCGCACCACCTGCGGCGAGTTCATCTGACTGCCGAAATCATGGCTCCTGGCCTTGATCCCCATGCCGTCGATGATCGCCGCCCGCAGCGGCTGCTGCTCGGCCGGATGTGCGCGCAGGACCGGCAGGAGTTGCACGGCGTCGTTGCTGCCGAGACAGGGGTAGAGCTCGCCGCGCGCGGTGATGCGGACGCGGTTGCAGCTGTCGCAGAAGTTGTGACTGTGCGGCGAAATGAAACCGACGCGCGTCTGCTGGCCGGGAATCCGCCAGTAGCGGGCCGGTCCGCCACTGCTCTCTGCCGAGGGTACGAGAACGTGGCGCGTCTGCAGTCGCGCCAGCGCCTCGTCGCTGCTGAAGAAGCGGTTGTCGCGCGCATCGCCGACGTCACCCAGCGGCATCTGCTCGATGAACGAGATGTCAATGCCGCGGCCGACGGCAAAATCGACAAGATCCATCAGTTCGTCGTCGTTGAGCTTGCGGATCATCACCGTATTGATCTTCACGCGATCGAAGCCCGCGGCCTGCGCCGCGTCGAGGCCACGCAGGACCTTCGTCAGGTCGCCAACGCGGGTGATCTGCCGGAAGCGCTCCGGCTGCAGCGTATCGAGGCTGACATTGATCCGCCCGACACCGGCCGCCCGCAGCGTCGGCGCGAAACGCTCGAGTTGCGAACCGTTGGTCGTCATCACCAGTTCGCGCAAACCCGGCAGGCGCGCAATCCGTTCCAGCAGCCAGACGACATTGTGCCGCAGCAGCGGCTCGCCGCCGGTAACCCGCACCTTGCTCACACCGAGTTCGACGAAGGTGCTGACGACCCGCAGACACTCCTCGAGCGTCAGCACCTGCGCGCGCGGCAGGAAAGTCATCTCCTCGGCCATGCAGTAGTTGCAGCGGAAGTCGCAACGATCGGTGATCGACAGCCGGATGTAGCTGACCCGCCGCCCGTACTTGTCAATCAGGCTTCCCGGCTCCTGCCGCGGACCGTCCAGGGCCCCCGCGCGCGAGGACAAGGTCGCGCGGCCGGCCGGCGAACCGGCAACGACGTCTGGCGGCAGTGGTTCATTGCGCATCGGCGAGACTCCCGCGGGCGTGCCCTGGCGAAGAGAAAGTGGGAGGAAACCCTGGCGGCGGATTATAGTTCACTTCCCCCGGCCCCTGCCCCGTCAGCCGCGTCCAACGTGCTACCGCCGGCCGATCACCCGCCGCATGCGGCGAACTCGGCAAACTCGTGGAACCCGGCGAAACCGGCCAGGCGCATCAGATCGCCAGGCCGATCGACATCCCACAGAGGTGGCAGTTCAAGCCAGCTCAGCCCGGCGCCGGCGAGAAGGTGGCGCGTCTGCGCCATCACCCGCTCGCTGCCCCAGTCGATCCCGGCAAAGAGCGACGGCTGCGGACGGCGCAGCCCGACGAGGACATAGCCGCCATCCTCGGCCGGGATGAAGACCGCGTCATGCCCGGCGTCGTCCCGCAGAGCAGCAGCGGCAGCAACGAGATGCGCCGGCTGCAGCACCGGACAATCGCAACCGATCAGCAGCAGCGGACCGCTGGCGTCGGCGAAGGCCGCCGCCATCCGCTCGCCGAGATCGCCGGGCGGCTGCGGCCGCAGATCGACGCCGCAGCGCCGGTGGAGGGCGCGGAAGAAGCGCTGCCGCTCGTCTGGTGCCGCCCAGACACGCACGCTGCCGATCACCGCCTGCTGCGCGACCGCCAGCGTGCGCAGCGTCAGACGACGCTGCAGCCGTGCCGCAGCGGCAGCGCCGAGCGCCGGAATCAATCGCGTCTTCGTCGTCCCGGGCAGCGGTGCACGGCTGAAGACGGCGATCGCCACTGCTTCAATCCTGTCGCGGCGAGTAACCATAGCGCACCGCCAGCTGCCGTGGATCGGCGCCGAAGAAAAAGCTCGCACGCAGCCGCCACATCAGCAGGATCGTTCGCAGAACCCCGTGCTTCTGCCAGCGGCGGGCGGAAGTGAGCACCGGCGGGCGCAGGCACGCCGGCCGGCCAACACGCTTGAGGCGCTTCGCCAGCGCGATGTCCTCCATCAACGGCAGGTCGGGAAAACCGCCAACGTGCTCGAAGACATCGCGGCGGACGAAAACGGCCTGGTCGCCGGTGGCGATTCCGGTCAGCCGCGAACGCCAGTTCATCATCCACTCGACGACGCGCAGCAGCGGCTGCCGGCCGTCGATTCGCACGTCGAAACGGCCCCATGTCGCGCCGGCCGCCACAGCCGCCCGGATCAGCTCAGCGGCCGCCGGGGGCAAGACGGTGTCGGCATGCAGGAAGAGCAGCACCTCGCCCCTGCTGGCATCGGCGCCGGCATTCATCTGCACCGCCCTGCCCCGCGCCGACTCGAGCACCCGGTCCGCCAGCATGCGCGCGAGCCGGGCGCCATCGTCGGCACTGCCGCCGTCGACCACCAGCAACTCGCCTCCCTGCCGCTGCAGCCAACGCAGCGCCGCCAGGTGCGCCGAAATCGTCGCCGCCTCGTCGAGCACCGGCACGATCACCGACAGCCAGGGGCTACCCGGCCGCGCCGCGGCGGCCGGCGGCGAGCCAGGCTGTTCGTTGCTTGCGCCAGCGCTGCGCACACGCGGCCTGTTCATCGGTGCATCCTCCACGGGCGCCATCTTAACGCAGCGCCGACCACATGGACCGCCGGCAGGCGCAAGCGACAACGGCCGCCTGGCGTCGGCCCCGCCGCAGCCGGCGACAGCGGCCGACGCCAGGCACCGCCGGCGCAGCAGATCGGCCACCGGCGCGTCGGCGACGGGCCGGCCGTGAGAAATGCCCGGACGACGCGCGAGTGCTTCGCGTATAGTGCGCGTTACGGCCCGGCCAAGAACACCCGCCGGGTCGGCAGCACCGCCAATCGCAGCGACGCCGAACAATGATCTCCCCCGAACTTCCTTCCGCGAGCACACCGGACGCAGCCGGAGTACCTTTCGCCGTACCCGGCGCAGAATGGCATGTCGAGGGCGATTTCGGGATCTCGCTGACCCTCGCCATTGGCCGCGCACGGCAGACCTTCCGCTGGATTCGCCCCGGCAGCTTCCTGATGGGGTCGCCCGCCGACGAGCCGCAGCGCGGCAGTGCCGAACTCCTGCACGAAGTCGCCCTCAGTCGGGGCTTCTGGATCGCCGACACGGCCTGCACGCAGGCACTCTGGATGGCGGTCTGGCCGGTCAATCCGAGTCATTTCCAGGACGATCCCGGCAATCCGGTGGAGAACGTCGCCTGGCACGACGCGCAACGTTTCATCGGCGAGCTCAACCGGCGGCTGTCGGGAGTGAACGCGCGTCTGCCAAGTGAGGCCGAATGGGAATATGCCTGCCGCGCCGGCACGACGACACCGTTCTCCTTCGGCAGCACGGTGACCACCGACGAGGTCAACTACCATGGTGGCTTCCCCTACGCGGGCGGCGCGTCGGGCCCCTATCGTCAGCGCCCACTGCCGGTCCGGACGCTGCCGGCGAACGCGTGGGGACTCTACGAGATGCACGGCAACGTCTGGGAGTGGTGCGAAGACTGGTACGCCGATTACCCGCAGGAGCCGCAGATCGATCCGCGCGGACCGGCCTTCGGCAAGATGCGCGTCCTCCGCGGCGGCACCTGGAGCGACCCCGCACGCTACTCGCGCGCCGCCACCCGCAGCCGTATCGAGCCGGCCTATCGTCCGCGCAGCACCGGCTTCCGGCTCGTCCTCGGGGCGCGCTGAGCGGCTGCGGTCGAATCGTCGCCGGCGATGCCGGCTGCCGCCGAGCCGCGGGCTGGTGCCGGTCAGCGGGCTGACGGACGCGCAGGCGCCGCCGTCGTTCGGCGCTGCGGGCGACGCGTTCTCAACCATCGCCAGACCCGTCCAACGCCATTCTTCTGCTGCGCCCAAAGGCGCCGGCGCGCTGCCGCGCCGCTTGCCCGGAGACGCGGCAACGCCCGATTGCGGCGTACAATCGCGGCCACGGCAAGCGGGCAGCGCAACGCCGCGGCAAGCGCAGCAGCGCAGCGACGGGGAACCGGGAGCTCCCGGCACCTGTCAATGGGCCAATTCGACAGCGCTTCAGCACCCATAACCACAAGACTGAAAGAGGATCTGATGAGCATCGCCAGCGCGGAGGAACCGAAGAAGAGGCGCACGAACATCCGCCGTCCCGCCACGCTCGCCAAGACCGCCGACACCGAAGGCCAGCACGCACGCGAGGACGAGCGGCCGTTCATCATCGGCATCGGCGCCTCGGCCGGCGGCCTCGAGGCGCTGAGCCTGCTGCTGCCGGGCCTGCCGAAGAACCTTGGCCTCAGCTACGTCGTCGTCCAGCACCTTTCCCCCACCTATCGCAGCATGATGTCGCAGCTCCTCGGTCGCGAGACGACGATGCCGGTCCGCGATATCGAGGACGGGATGTCGCCGGAGCCCAACACCGTCTACATCACCCCGCCGAATCGCAACCTGACGCTTCTCGCCGGTAACTTTCGGCTTGTTGAGCCGGCGCGCGAGTCGATGCCGAAGCCTTCGGTCAATCGCTTCTTCGCTTCGCTGGCGGAGGAGATCGGCGAATCGACGATCGGCATCATCCTCTCCGGCACCGGTTCCGACGGCGCCGCCGGCATCCATGCGATCAAGGCGGCAGGCGGCTTCACCTTCTCGCAGGATCCCGAAACCGCCAAGTACAGCGGCATGCCGCAGTCGGCAATCGACACCGGCAGTGTCGACTGGATCCTGCCGCCGGAGAACATGGGTGCCGAGATCAGCCTGATCGTCCTCAACCGCGGCCTGATCCCCGTCGCGACGCAGGCGGCGACGGCTCCGGCGACGCTGAAGACGCTGCTCGGCAAGGTGCGCAGCCGCACCAAGGTCGATTTCTCGCAGTACAAGGAGCCCACCCTGTGGCGGCGAATCGAGCGGCGGATGGCGGCCAACCATGTCAGCACGCTGCATGACTACCTGCAGGTGGTCGACCAGACGCCGGTCGAACTCGACAAGCTGTGCAAGGACATCCTGATCTCGGTCACCGCTTTCTTCCGCGACACCGATGCCTTTACCCGCCTCGACAAGGTGGTCGCCGAGATCCTCGCCGGCAAGCAGCCTGGCGACGACATCCGCGTCTGGGTTGCCGGCTGCGCCACCGGAGAGGAAGCCTATTCGCTGGCCATCCTGTTTTCCGAGCGCCTCGGCGCTGCCTTCGACCAGTACCGGCTGCAGATCTTTGCCACCGACATCGATCTCGATGCGATGGCGCTCGCCCGCCGCGGCGTCTTTGCCGCATCGAGCCTGGCGCACATGGACCGCGGCCGCATCCGCGCCCACTTCACGCCGCACGGGGATCGCTACGAGATCAACAAGAACCTGCGCGACGTGGTCATTTTTGCCCGCCAGGATCTCGTGCAGGATCCGCCGTTCCTGCGGCTCGACCTGGTGAGCTGCCGCAACGTCCTCATCTACTTCCAGAGCGAACTGCAGGCGCGGCTGCTGTCGGTCTTCCATTACGCGCTCAACGCCGGTGGCTACCTCTTCCTCGGCAAGTCGGAAGGAATCTTCCAGCAGGAAGCGCTGTTCGGGGTCGTCGACAAGGACGGCCGCCTGTACCGCCGGCATGGCGTGAGTGCCCGGCTGCCGCTGTTGCGCTCGGAAATGCAGCCGCCGGCAGCCGGTCTCAACCAGCACCAGCGGGTCGGCAAGCCGACGACGCCGCTGGCTTTCGAGAACATCCTGCTCGATGCCGCGGGGCGTTACTTCATCCCGACCAGCATCCTGATCAACGGCAAGTTCGAGATTCGCCACATCCACGGCGACGCCAGTCGCCTGCTCAACGTTTCGCCTGGCAAGCCGGCCTTTGACTTGATCTCGCTGATCCGGCGCGAACTGCGCACCGAAGTGCAGGTGCTGATGCGCCAGGCACAGGTGAAGCAGACCGTCGCCTACGGACGTCCGCGCCACATCAAGGCGCTGGACCCGACGCGTGGCGTTCGCCTCTCGGTGCACCCGCTGTCGGCGATCGACAGCGAAACGCTGTTCATGGTCTGCATCGAATGGATCCAGCCGGCGGTGGGCAAGAACGCGCTCGAGGACAACAACAACGCCACCGACAAGGAGCTCGAGGATGAACTCGCGGCAACGCGCGAGCACCTGCAGACGCTGGTCGAGGAGCTCGAGACCTCGAACGAGGAAATGCAGGCGCTGAACGAGGAGATCCAGGCGTCGAACGAGGAAATGCAGGCGTCGAACGAGGAACTGGAGGCGTCGAATGAGGAACTGCAGTCGACCAACGAGGAGCTGGCGACGGTCAACGAGGAACTGCAGATCAAGACCGCCGAGACGCAGGAACTCAACATCGAGCTGGAATGCATCCAGAACAGTGTCGACTACCCGCTGCTGGTGCTCGACCGCAATCTCGGCCTGCAGCGCTTCAACAGCGCCGCGGCGCGGCTCTTCAAGCTGGGTGCGGCACAGAGCGGCCGTCACCTGCGCGACCTGCCGCTGCCGCCGGGCATGCCCGACCTGGTGGCGAACAGCCAGCAGGTGATCGAGTCGCAGACGGCGCTCGACTGCCAGATCGTCAACGCCAACCGCCGCCACTATGCACTGCACATCGTCCCGCTGTTGCGCGACACACAGCGCATCGCCGGCGTCATCCTGCTTTTTGCCGACAACACCAACCTCTACGAAATCGAGCGCTCGGCGCGCGAGACGCAGGTGCGGCTGCTCGCCGTGATGAACAACTCGGTTTCGACGATGGCCGTCAAGGACGCCTCCGGGCGCTACCAGTTCGCCAATCCGAAGTTCGAGGCGACCTTCGGTTTCGCCAGCGGCGAGGTCATTGGCAAGACCGACCTGCAGCTTTTCCCGGCCGAGGTCTGTGACGTCTTCCGCGAGAGCGAACTCGAAGCGATGCGCCTGCGGCAGGGAATCGAACGTGAGGAAGCGCTGCCGCTGCCAGGCGGAACGCGTCATTTCCTGGCCGTTCGTTTCCCGCTGCTGGACGACGATGGGGCCATCACCGGCCTCTGTTTCCAGGCGACCGACATCACCGCACGCAAGGAGGCCGAAGACAGCCTGCGGCTGGCGGCGATGGTCTTCGACCGCGCCTCCGAAGGAGTGATGGTCACCGACACCGAGCAGCGCATCCTGACGGTCAATGATGCTTTCACCGTCCTCACCGGCTTCACCCGTGAGGAGGTCATCGGCGAGAAGCCGAGCCTGCTGCGCTCCAACCTGACACCGCCCGACCTCTATCAGGAGATGTGGGAGCGCATCAACCGCCTCGGCGTCTGGCAGGGCGAGATCTGGAACCGCCGCAAGAACGGCGAGCCGTTCCTCGAATGGCTGTCGATCAACACGGTCAAGGACAAGAACGGCAAGGTGGTGAACTATGTCGGCATGTTCAGCGACATCACCAAGGTGCGCGAGTCGCAGCAGCG
>JAEUOM010000216.1 GCA_016788495.1 Accumulibacter sp.
ACCCGCCACTGCTCCGCGCCGCGTTTCTCCCGCAACCTCCTGCTCGTCGTCTCCATGCCTGCTCTCCATTCCGTCGTCCGAGGAAGGCATTCTCGGCCGGACGACGAGCGCGGGGAAGAACGCCGGCTGGTTACCGGTTACCCTGAAGCAGCGTATCGGCGTCGCGCCGGCAAACGTCAAGGCCGCCCATGGGCGGCCTTGACGTTCATGTGCACAAGACAGCCGCTTCCGCGGCTGCCAACGTGCTGTTGCTTAGTGACCCGCTTACTGCACGCTGACCTCGACGCGACGCGCCTCTGCCGGATCACCGCTGCCGGTCGTCACGACCGGCTTGCGCAACTCGATGCGGTCCTCGGCGACGCCGACGTTCTTCAGCGCATCGCGCACCGCGATGGCGCGGTTCTTTGCCACTTCCTCGTTGGTTGCCTGGCTGCCGCTCGGATCGTGATAGCCCGCGATGGCGAGGCGCGCGCCGGGGTTGGCCTTCGCATGGGAGACGACCGCCGCCAGGGTCTGTGCCAGGTCCGCCGGCACCTCGGCCGAATTCACTGCGAAGAACACCTTGGCCACCGGCACGGCGACCACGACCGCCATCGGCGCCGGTGCCGCGGCGGCCGGCTTGGCAACCGAAGTCGGAGCCATCAGCGGCACGATCATCAGGGCGACGATGTTGATGATCTTGATCAGCGGGTTGACCGCCGGGCCAGCCGTGTCCTTGTAGGGATCGCCGACGGTGTCACCGGTGACCGAGGCCTTGTGGGCGTCGGAGCCCTTGCCCCCAAAATGCCCGTCCTCGATGTATTTCTTGGCATTGTCCCAGGCGCCACCACCGGTGGTCATCGAAATGGCGACGAAGAGGCCGGTGATGATGGTTCCCATCAGCAGGCCACCGAGTGCCTTCGGACCAAGCAGGAGGCCGACGAGAACCGGCACCAGCACCGGCAGCAGCGACGGCACGATCATCTCCTTGATCGCAGCCGCGGTCAGCATGCCGACGGCGCGCGAGTAGTCGGGCTTCGCCTTGCCCTCCATGATGCCCTTGATCTCCTTGAACTGCCGTCGCACCTCAATGACCACCGAGCCCGCGGCACGGCCGACTGCCTCCATCGCCATGGCGGCAAAGAGGTAGGGAATGAGGCCACCGAGGAAGAGGCCGATGATCACCATGTGGTCCGACAGGTCGAAGCGCAGGCTGCCGCCGAAGTTGACTTCCAGGGCATGCGTGTAGTCGGCGAACAGCACGAGTGCCGCCAGACCGGCGGAGCCGATCGCATAGCCCTTGGTGACCGCCTTGGTCGTGTTGCCGACTGCGTCGAGCGGATCGGTGACATCGCGCACGGACTTCGGCAGTCCGGACATCTCGGCGATGCCGCCGGCGTTGTCGGTGATCGGGCCGTATGCGTCGAGGGCAACGATGATGCCGGTCATCGACAGCATCGACGTGGCGGCGATGGCGATTCCGTACAGGCCGGCCAGCGCGTGGGTGATGTAGATCGACGCGCAGACGGCGAGCACCGGCAGGGCGCAGGCCTTCATCGAAACTGCCAGGCCAGCGATGATGTTGGTACCGTGCCCGGTGCTCGAGGCCTCGGCGACGCGCTTCACCGGTGAGAAGTCGGTACCGGTGTAGTACTCGGTGATCCAGACGAGAACACCGGTCAGGACGAGACCGATTGCCGCGCACCAGAAGATGCTCATCGAGGCGATCAGGCTGCCGTCGGCCAGGGTGATTCCGGCGCCGAGCATCATGGTGGTGATCGGATAGTAGGCGACGAGGGCCAAGATGCCGGCGACCGCCAGACCACGGTAGAGGGCGTTCATGATCTTGCCGCCGTCGTTCGACTTGACGAAGAAGCAGCCGATGATCGAAGCGATGATCGACACGCCGCCAAGAACCAGCGGGTAGACGATGAGGTTGTCACTGGCACCGACGACGCCCTTGAGCATCATCGCGCTGAGCACCATCGTCGCCACCACGGTCACGGCATAGGTCTCGAACAGGTCGGCCGCCATGCCGGCACAGTCACCGACGTTGTCACCGACGTTGTCGGCAATGACCGCCGGGTTGCGCGGATCGTCTTCGGGGATACCCGCCTCGACCTTGCCCACCAAGTCGGCGCCGACGTCCGCGCCCTTGGTGAAAATGCCACCACCGAGACGGGCAAAGATCGAGATCAGCGAGCCACCGAAGGCCAGCCCGACCAGCGGTTCAACCGTATGCTGCAGGTCGGCGCCGGAGCCTCTGAGGACCGCGTAGTAGCCGGCAACACCGAGCAGACCGAGGCCGACGACCAGCATGCCGGTGATGGCGCCGCCCTTGAAGGCGACGTCCAGCGCCGCAGCAATGCCGTTGCGCGCCGCTTCGGCGGTCCGCACGTTGGCGCGCACCGACACGTTCATGCCGATGAAGCCGGTCGCGCCCGAAAGGACCGCGCCAATCAGGAAACCCACGGCCATGAGCTTGCCCAAGGCGATCCAGATCAGCACGAAGAGCACCGCGCCGACCACCGCGATCGTCGTGTACTGTTTGGCCAGATACGCGGAAGCCCCTTCCTGAATGGCCTTGGCGATTTCCTGCATGCGCGGGTTGCCTGCCGGCAACGCGAGAATCCACTTCGTCATTGCTGCGCCATAGAGCACGGCAAGGACGGCGCATATCAGCGCGAACATCAATCCTGTCGACATGAACTACCTCCCTCTTTAGATGACCCTGCCCGCAGAACGAAATCCGCGGGCCCCACTTCCCCACACATCAAGAAAAGCAAGAAACCCAAGCCTGACCCTGGCCTACGTGCATTCGAGCCAGCAGCGCGATACCGGCGCGCACGCCGCCACCAGCACGGGCCAGTTGCGCGAGCCACCGCCGCTTGCCGCGGCGACTGAGCGTGTCGTGGCAACCGCGCCCCCTGAGCGCCCCTGCGACGCCGGCTGCCGCTGGACGATCATCCTGCAGCGCCTATTGCAAGGCAGCAAAAGCCGCCTGCCGGATGTCCTCGACACTGCCCACGCCGGCGATCCTGCGGCACTGCGGCGCCTTCGGGTCGCCGCTGGCGGCCCAGGCATGGTAATAGGCGAGCAACGGCTTGGTCTGCGAATGGTAGACCTCGAGCCGCCTGCGGACCGTCTCCTCCTGGTCGTCGTCGCGCTGGATGAGTTCGTCGCCGCTGACGTCGTCCTTGCCGGCCACGCGCGGCGGGTTGAAACGAACATGGTAGGTGCGGCCCGACGCCGGGTGCACGCGGCGGCCACTCATCCGCTCGATGATTTCGGAATCGGCAACATCGATCTCGAGGACGTAATCGATCGCCACGTCGGCGCGCTTCATCGCTTCAGCCTGCGGCAGCGTGCGCGGAAAGCCGTCGAACAGATAGCCGGCACGGCAGTCATCCTCGCGCAGGCGGTCGGTGACCAGGCCGATGATGACTTCGTCCGACACCAGCCCACCGGCATCCATGACCTTCTTCGCCTCGACTCCCAGCGGCGTCCCCGCCTTGACCGCAGCGCGCAGCATGTCGCCGGTTGAGATCTGTGGAATACCGAACTTTTCCCGAATGAACTGGGCCTGAGTGCCCTTGCCGGCACCTGGCGCGCCCAGCAGGATGAGTTTCATGGTTCGCCTTCCTAGCCAAAACAAACGGTGACTTGATCCTTTATTTCAATCACTTGCTTCATGACAAGCGGGCCGCTGCAACACGTTGTCGTGACCGACAGGCGGAAACTTACCCGCAAACGGGCGCACGGTCAAACCTTTTTGAACCATTCCTCCATGCGGCGGGCGTCCTCCGCCGTATCGACGCCGGCCGCTGGCAGGTGATCAGCGAACGCCACGCTGATGCGAAACCCGTGCCAGAGTGCGCGCAACTGCTCGAGCGCTTCAATGCTCTCCAGCGGTGACGGAGCCAACCGGCTGTAGGTGCGCAGGAAGTGCGCCCGGTACGCGTAGAGGCCGATGTGACGGTAGGCCACCATGGCGGGTGGCAGTGTCTCACCCCCTGCCTCGCGAGCGAAGTGGTCCCTGGCATAGGGAATCGGCGCGCGCGAGAAGTACAGGGCATCGCCGCGTGCCGAGACGACCACCTTGACGATGTTGGGATTGAAGAAGTCTGCCGCGTCAGCGACCGGATGCGCGACGGTGGCGATGTCGGCACCGCTGGCGGCCAGGCAGGACGCCGTGCGAACGATCAGCGCCGGGTCGATCAGCGGCTCGTCGCCCTGGACGTTGACGATGAGTTCGTCTTCATTCCAGCCGGACAGGGCGACCACTTCGGCCAGGCGATCGGTGCCACTGGCATGGTCAGGACTGGTCAGCAGCGCGTGCAGGCCGTGCCGCCTGACGACCTCGAGTACCTGCGGGTGGTCGGTGGCCACCACCACCTCGTCGGCGCCGGAGAGCAGCGCCCGTTCGGCGACCCGCACGACCATCGGCTTGCCGCCGAGATCGAGCAGCGGCTTGCCGGGCAGGCGACTGGAAGCGTAGCGGGCGGGGATGACGACCTTGAAGCGCATCGTGGCCTCGCCCGGCGGAGCCTTCACACCTCTTCGCTGCGCAGCGGCCGCGCCTCGTCGGCGAGCATGATCGGAATGCCATCCCGCACCGGAAAGGCCAGTCGACAGGGTTTGCAGAGCAGTTCCGCCGCGGCCTTGCGATATTCGAGATTGGCCTTGCAGACGGGGCAGACCAGAATATCAAGCAGGCGCGCGTCCATTGAGTTTCTCCAGAATTGTCTCGAACAGGCCAGGCTGACCGGGGAGTGCACTCAGCACCGCCTCGACCGGCAGGAACCAGGCCTCTCCCCGCAGCATTCCGGGGCATTTTACCGCATCTTTCTCGGTCATCAGCAGCACGCCATCGGCGGCGAACGAAAGGTCCGCTGCGCGATACGGGTGGTGATCGGGAAAGGGATGTTCCTCGAAGTCGAGATCGAGACCCCTGAGCTGCGCGAAGAAGCGTTGCGGATCGCCGATGCCGGCGATCGCGTACAGCCGTCGTCCGCGCAGCGAGCCCGCGCTGCAACTGCGCGCCTCGCCAGCGGCGGCGACGAAACGCTCACCGGCGAGGCGCATCGCCGCCTGCGGCAGCGCCGCTGCGAGTTCCTCGATGCTGCGCTCCGGGCTGCCATTCCAGACGACCGCGTCCGCCTCGCGCAGGCGCCGCACGGGCTCGCGCAGGGGACCCGCCGGCAGCAACCGCCCGTTGCCCGCGCCGCGCCCATCGAAGACCACCAATTCCAGCGAGCGCTGCAGGCGATAGTGCTGCAGACCATCGTCGGAGACGATCACATCGCAGTCGGGATGGGCTGCCAGCAACGCATGCCCGGCGGCAACCCGATCGGCGCCGATGAACACCGGCACGCCGCTGCGCCGCGCCAGCAGAAGCGGCTCATCGCCGACCACTGAAGGTTGCGCATCGGCGGCAACCGGACGCACCGTGCCCGCCGAACCGCCATGCCCGCGACTGATGATCCCCGGCCGCCAGCCAGCCTCGCGCAGGTGGCGAACGATCCAGAGGACCAGAGGAGTCTTGCCGCTGCCACCAGCGGTCAGGTTGCCGACGACCACCACCGGCACCGGCAGACTGGAGGCGGTCAGCAGACCATGGCGGTAGAGCCACCGCCGCAGCGCGACCAGCCCGGCGAACAGCCAGGAAAGCGGCAGCAGCGGCCAGAGAACAGGCACCAGACGGCGCTCGTACCACCATCCGGGCAGCCGCCGCAGCAGGCCGGCGGTGGACATCAGTGCGGCGACTGGGTGGCGAACGATATGCGCGGGTAGCCCGCCGTCTGCGCCGCCTGCATGATGTCGATGACGCTCTGGTAGTTGGCCTTGGCGTCGGCGTTGATCACGACCACCGGCTCCTTGAGGTCGCCGGCAGCGCTTCGCAGCGCCTCACCGATCGACTGCACGCTGGCCGACGCCAGCGGCGCTTTGTTGACCAGCACCTGACCGGCAGCGGTCAGGGTCACGTTGATCTCGCTCGGCGGCTCGTCCGGCTTGCTCGCGTCCGCCGTCGGCAGGTTGATCTCGAGCCCCGAGAACTTCGAGTAGGTGGTGGTCAACATGAGGAAGATGATGATCACCAGCAGCACGTCGATCAACGGAATCAGGTTGATCTCGGGAACGTCGCTCGTGCGGCCGCGTCGGAAGTTCATCGTCAGCCCCTCCCGTCAAGCCCTGCGTTCGCCGTGCAGAACCTCGACCAGACGGACCGCCTGCTGCTGCATCTCGACGACATAGCCGTCCACCAGCGCCCGGAAATGGCGCCAGAAGATCATCCCGGGAATGGCGATCAGCAGCCCGAAACCGGTGTTGTACAGCGCAATCGAGATGCCGTGCGCCAACTGGATCGGGTTGCTGCCGCCAGGCGCCTGCGAGCCGAAGATCTCGATCATGCCGACGACGGTGCCGAAGAGGCCCATCAACGGGCTGATCGAGGCAATCGTGCCGAGCGTCGTCAGGTAGCGCTCCAGTTCGTGCAGGATGACCGCACCGGTTTCCTCGATCGCTTCACGCATCACCTCGCGCGAGCTCCCGACGTTGCGCAGGCCGGCACCAAGGACGCGACCCAGTGGGGAATGCGCCTCGAGGTTGCCGACCAGTGCCGAGCTCGCGCCATTCTGCCGGTACTCGGCGACGACTCTCTGCAGCAGCCCGGCGGGGACGACCTTGCTGCGCCGCAGCGCCACCAGTCGCTCGATGATCAGTGCCACGGCAATGATTGACGCCAGCAGCAAGGGCCAGATCGGCCAGCCAGCAGCCTGAATGATGGAAAACACCGTTTGCTCCGCGAGATTGGGACAGGCGGGCACTTTAGCCTGCGCCGACGCCTGCGGCAAGCCCCGTCCGCAGCGGCGAAAGGCAACGGCGACTGTGGCGGTGCGGGATTGTCCCCATCATCTCTGGACAAATCACCGCACAGCCTGTTGGTGAGGGCGACAAGTGCCGAAACAGGAAGATCTTTCTCGTCTACCGAAAAAGCGGGCAGCCACCAGCGGCAGCGCCGCTGTGGCCACTACCCGGACCCTGTTGCCCGCCGGTGGCGAACGCGGGCAGGATGCGGCGATGTAGAATCGCGCCATGGAAGATTCCCTGCCCGGCACCGCCACCTTCGACCCGACACCGGCGGTGATCCCGGTTTCCGTGCTCAACCGGCTGGCACGGGAACGTCTCGAAGCCGCCTTCCCGCTCTGCTGGGTCGCCGGCGAAGTATCGAACCTGAGCTACGCCGCTTCGGGGCACGTGTACTTCTCGCTCAAGGACAGCGCGGCGCAGGTCCGCTGCGTGATGTTCCGCAACCGGGCAAACCTGCTCGGCTGGCGCCTCGAGAGCGGCCAGCACATCGAGGCACGCGTACTGGTCACCCTCTACGAAGCGCGCGGCGATTTCCAGCTCAATATCGAGGCGGCTCGCCGTGCCGGCATGGGGAACCTTTACGAGAGCTTCCTTCGCCTGAAGGAAAAGCTCGAGCGCGAAGGCCTTTTCGCCAACGCGATCAAGCGCCCCCTGCCGGCCTTTCCGCAGCGCATTGGCGTCGTCACCTCGCCGCAGGCGGCCGCCCTGCACGACGTCCTGAGTACGCTCGGCCGGCGTGCCGGTCAGGTGGGGATCATCGTCTATCCGACGCCCGTTCAGTGTGACGGAGCCGCCGCCCTGATCGCCGAAGCCATTCGCCGTGCCGGCGAGCGCGCCGAGTGCGACCTGCTGATCCTCTGCCGTGGCGGCGGCAGCCTGGAAGACCTGCGGGCGTTCAACGACGAAAGCGTGGCGCGTGCCATCCGCGCCTGTCAGTTGCCGGTGGTCAGCGGCGTCGGCCACGAGACCGACTTCACGATTGCCGACCTTGCCGCCGATCGACGCGCGCCGACGCCGACGGCGGCGGCCGAGATGGCCGCCCCGGAACGCAGCGCACTGCTCGCACGGCTCGTCGCAGACCGCCTGGCCCTGCGTCGCCAGGCCGCACTGCTGTGCAACCAGAGCGCACAGCAACTCGACTGGCTGGCGCGCCGCCTGCAGCACCCGGGGCAAGCTCTCGCGCGTCAGCAGGAAGGACTGCGCAACCTGCAGCGCCGCCTCGACGCCGGCCTGCTGCTGTGCAGCGCGCGCGCGCGCGGAACGCTTGCCCACCTCGGGCATCTGCTGCGACAGCAGCGCCCCGCGCTGGCGCGGCAGACGCTCGATCTGCAGTCGCTGGCATCGCGACTCGAGCGGGCGGCGCGGAAGACGCTCGATGGCAGGGCGGCCGAACTCGGCCGCCTGACTGCCGGCCTGTCGCACCTCGACCCGCAGGCGGTGCTGGCGCGCGGCTACAGCATCGTCACCAACCGCCGGCAACAGATCGTCCATGCCGGCTCGATGCTGGAACCTGGCGAGGAAATCGCTGTCTTCTTCCACCGAGGACGAGCCGACGCGACGGTGCGGGCCATTTCTGCCGAAGACGGCCGGCTCTGATCACCCGGCAACGAGCCGGGCAGACAACGCAAGGCAGCAGCGCCTGCTCGCCACCGAACCGTCCCCTGATCCAGGCAACCGAGGTTTGGTGTCGCGACGCTGCGCAGCGTCGTGCAACCGTACTCCGGGGCGCCATTGCCAGCAACGCAGGGCAGGAATAGAATCCCGGCCGAGCAGGTGCTTCGAAGGTAGCTGCACAGCGCTACTGACCGCAACCCTCGTGCTTCACACAATACTTACGGAGAACACGCATGGAACACAAGTTGCCGCCACTGCCCTTCGCCATGGATGCACTGGCACCGCACATGTCGCAGGAGACCCTCGAGTACCACTACGGGAAGCACCATCAGGCCTACGTCACCAATCTCAACAACCTGATCAAGGGAACCGAGTACGAAGACCTGAACCTCGAAGCGATCGTCCGCAAGGCGCCGGCAGGCGGCGTCTACAACAACTCGGCCCAAGTCTGGAACCACAGCTTCTTCTGGAACTGCCTGCGGGCAAACGGTGGCGGTACTCCGGGCGGCGCGCTGGCAGCGGCGATCGACGCCCGCTGGGGCTCCTTCGCGGAGTTCGCGAAGGCCTTTCAGGCATCGGCAGTGGGCAACTTCGGGTCGGCATGGACCTGGCTGGTGCGCAAGCCGGACGGCACGGTCGATATCGTCAACATGGGCGCCGCCGGCACGCCGCTGACGACCGCCGACAAGGCGCTGCTCTGCATCGACGTCTGGGAGCATGCCTATTACATCGACTACCGTAACCTGCGACCGAAGTTCGTCGAGGCCTTCCTCGGCAGTCTCGTCAACTGGGGCTTCGCGGAGCAGAACTTCGCCTCCTGAGCGCAGCAGCGCGTCTTTCGACGCCGCGCATCGGCAGCAGCAAGAGGGGTGCGCAGGGCGGACCCCTCTTTTTTTTCCGGCAACGGCACACCACGGCTGCCACCCGCACGGCCACGAGCATCGGTCACGGTCTTCGCCGGCCGCCGGCGCGCGGCGCTGACGTGAGCCGAGAAGCTGCCCGGCCGGTCAATCAGACAATCAGAACGGGATGTCGTCATCCATGTCCTCGAAGCCGGGCGTCTTCCTGGCTGGCGCGTTGCGCGCCGCGCCGGCAGCGGAACTGGCCGTCGACGGCATGCTGCCACCGTACTCGGCCTCGCCGCCAGCGGGCGCTCCCATGCCCTCGCGGCTGCCCAGCATCTTCATCTCGTTGGCGACAATTTCGGTCGTGTAGCGCTCGTTGCCTTCCTTGTCCTGCCACTTGTTGGTGCGGATACGTCCTTCGACATACACCTGACGCCCCTTCTTCAGATACTGGCCGGCCGTTTCCGCCAGCTTCCCGAAAAAGACCACGCGATGCCACTCGGTGTACTCCTTGAGCTCGCCAGACACCTTGTCGCGCGTACGATCGGTGGTCGCCATCCTGATGTTGCAGACGGCGTCGCCACTGGGCAGGTAACGGGTTTCCGGATCGGCTCCGAGATTGCCCACGAGGATCACTTTGTTGACCGAAGCCATGTCGCCTCCCTGAACGGTATTGGAAAAATCGCCACGATTATAAGAACTTTCAGGCTGCCGCCGGCCGCTTGCGCACTGCCGGCATGACCATCGTCAGGCCGAGCATCAGCCACACCAGTGTCAGCAGCGCACCGCCCGCCCAGACGGCACCAGGGCCGGCGTACTTGGCGAGAACACCACCCAGCACCCCACCGAGAAACAACCCAAGCGCCTGCGTCGTATTGTAAACCCCGAGCGCCGCTCCCTTGGCGTGTGGCGGCGCGATGCGCGAAATCAGCGACGGCTGCGTGGCTTCGAGAATGTTGAACGAGACGAAGAACAGCATCAGCCAGAAGGCAAGGCCGTAGAGGCCGCCGGCAAAGAGCCCGAAACCCGCCTGCACG
>JAEUOM010000234.1 GCA_016788495.1 Accumulibacter sp.
CAAGACCCTGACGCCAGCGATTGTCCGCCGCATCGGGCATGGCCTCGGTTCGCTGGCAGCCGAGCGCGGCCAGCGCGCGATCGCGGTCGGCCGCGACGGACGGCTGTCAGGCCCCGAGCTGGCGGAAGCATTGATGGCCGGGATCCGCATGGCCGGCATCGACACCATCGACGTCGGCTGCGTGCCGACGCCGGTGGTGTACTTCGCGGCGCACGAACTCGGCTGCCAGAGCTGCGTCGCCGTCACCGGCAGCCACAACCCGCCCGACTACAACGGACTGAAGATGGTCATCGGTGGCGAGACGCTGGCCGGTGAGACGATCCAGGGCATCCGGCTGCGCGTCGACGCCGACCGGCTGCAGCACGGCGCGGGCCAGGCGAGCACTGCCGACGTGCAGCCGGCGTACCTGGCGCGGATCGTCAACGACGTCCGCCTGACGCGCCCGATGAAGATCGCCATCGATTGCGGCAACGGCGTCGCCGGCGGCATCGCGCCGCAGCTGTTCCGGGCGCTCGGCTGCGAACTCGTCGAGCTGTTCTGCGAAGTCGATGGCAGCTTTCCCAACCACCATCCGGATCCGTCGAAGCCCGAGAACCTGCAGGATCTGATCCGCGCGCTGCGCCCCAGCGGCGCCGAACTCGGACTCGCCTTCGACGGTGACGGCGACCGTCTCGGCGTCGTCACCCGGGACGGCGGGATCATCTACCCGGATCGCCAGCTGATGCTCTTTGCCGCAGACGTCCTGCGCCGCTGCCCCGGGCAGCCGATCATCTACGATGTCAAGTGCACCCGGCTGCTGGCGCCCTGGATCCGCCAGCACGGTGGCAAGCCCCTGATGTGGAAGACCGGTCATGCGCTGGTCAAGGCGAAGCTGAAGGAAACCGGATCGCCGCTGGCGGGCGAAATGAGTGGCCACGTCTTCTTCAAGGAACGCTGGTTCGGCTTCGACGACGGTCTCTACGCCGGCGCGCGACTGCTCGAGATCGTCTCGCAGGAGGCCGACGCCAGCAGCGTGCTGCAGGCGCTGCCCGACAGCAGCTCGACGCCCGAACTCAACATCGCCATGCGCGAGGGCGAGCCCTTCGCGCTGATCGAGCAACTGCAACGGCAGGCGCGCTTCGCAGGCGCACGCGAGATCATCGGCATCGACGGTCTGCGCGTCGAGTACGCCGACGGCTTCGGCCTCGCCCGCCCGTCGAACACCACGCCGGTCGTCGTCCTGCGCTTCGAGGCCGACTCGGCCACCGCGCTGGCACGCATCCAGGCGGATTTTCGCCGCGTGTTCAACGAGGCGCGCCCCGATCTGCATCTGCCCTTCTGATCCGTCGTCAACCATCCCGGATACCGCCAAGGAAGAGCCACGGTGATCACCGAGCAGTACCTGCAGCAAGCCTTTCTCTTCCGCCAGCCGATCGTCAGCCGGCAGCAGGAGCTCGCCGGCTACCAGCTCCTGCTGGGCAGTGCAGAATCCGGCGGCAACGAGCGCCAGCAGACCCTCACCACGGCCGCGCTCTGCGCCGCTTACCTGGAACTGGGAATGCAGAGTGCTCTCGGCAACAGCGCTGCCTATCTCGGGATCACGCCCGACTTCCTGCATCAGGAGGCGCTCGAGCTGCTGCCGTCGGCCGGCGTGGTCCTCGAACTGCTGCTCGATCGCCCGCCGGACAAGGCGACCCAGATCCGTTGCCGCTGCCTGCGCGACCGCGGCTATGTGCTGGCACTCGGTGACTACCGCGGCATCGATGATCGCAGCCGGCCGCTGCTGCCGATGGTCGATGTCATCAAGATCGACGCCCGCACGACGGACGAGCGCATGCTGGCCAACCTCGCCGGCTCGTTGCGCAACCTGCCGATCAAGCTGCTGGCACAGGGTGTCGACAGCCGCGAGCTGATGGAGCGTTGCCGCAACCTCGGCTTCGCGCTCTTTCAGGGCCGCCATTTCGCACAGGCCGAGATCGTCAGCGGCCGCCGCCTGTCGGCCTCGCAGGCGGCACTGATTCGCCTGATCAACCTCGTCGGGCGCGATGTCGATGTGGCGTTGATCGAGGACGCTTTCAAGCACGAGCCGGCGCTGACGCTCAACCTGCTGCGCGTCGTCAACTCGGTCGGACACCGCGGCAACCGCCTCTCGCAACCGGTGACCTCGCTGCGCCATGCGATCAACCTCTTCGGCCGGCGGCACCTGCAACGCTGGCTGTCGCTGTTGCTGCTCGCGCCGGGCAGCGCCAGCGGCGACCCGGCGCAATCACCGCTGCTGCAGGTGGCGGCGCTGCGCGGACGAATGATGGAGCTGCTGATCGCCGTCGACCCGTCCGGCGAGAACGGCAGGCTGGCCGACCTGGCGTTCATGACCGGCATCCTGTCGATGATGCCGGCAGCGCTCGGACTGCCGATCGACGAGATCCTCGGGCAGATCGCCGTCGAGGACGCGGTGCGCGCCGCGCTCTGTGACCACGCCGGGTTGCTGGGCAGGATCCTCGCCCTGCTCGAGCGATTCGACAACGACGACGCCAGCGGCTGCGACGAGCTGCTCGGACAGTTGCCCGGACACCTGGATCGCCAGACGCTCAACACCTGCCTCAGCGTCGCGCTGCGCTGGCTGAACGGCAACGACAGATAGTACAGCAGGCGGATGGACTTGCCGATGTGATCGGCGAACTCGACCATGCGCTTGAGAAACTGCGTACGCCGACCATTGCTCGCTGGCCCATTGTCGGCCTTGATCTGGATGCGGGTGACGCGCACACGCCTCGGGGTCTTGGCACGCCCACCAGGCGCACAGGCTGTCGATGATGATCCGGGCATGTTCTGGACGCAGAGCGAGGCCACTTTCAGTTCGCCGAACAGGTTCTTGCCACCCGAGGGTGACCAGTCTGAACCAACGCCGATACGCACACCAGCCGCTCGGGCTGCCGCAACGTCGGCGGTGGCCCCATAGGAGAGAAGGTTGCTCAGGGGCGACCAGATCATGTCGCCACCCTGTTTCCCGAAGCGTTCGAAGTCAACCGGCGTGAGCGCGGTGCAGTGGATGCCGGCGAGCTGTGGAGTAATCGCCCAGTCGCCCGAGGGCATCTGCAGGGCGAGAAAATGGTCGCGGGCAGCCCGGTCTGCCCCTTCGCTCAGGTGTCGGAGGGAGCAGGTCTGCTTTGTCAGTCGCGCGAGAAAGAGTTCGGCATTCCCTGCGTCAACGCCATCGATACGCGTCACCGCTTCGGGTAGATCGGCTTCATCCGTCTGCTCGGCGTTGCGCACAACGCCACGGTAGAAACCCCGCACGCCGGCGTTGCTGAATAGCTCGATACCCTGGCTGGTCGTAACCCAATGTAGTGCAACTGTTGCCCTATATCAATATCGGGGTTTGCTTCGCTCAGCTACCAACATCTTCCCGGGAAGGCTGCTTCGCTGCCCGCGTGGCAAGCTCGTTCGCCAGGGTGCGTATGCGGTTCTGATAACCTTCGATCTTTCCGGCAGCTTTCCTCTGACGACCGCTGCGAGCGGTTGGACTCTTCCGCCGCTGCTTCGGCCTTGCCGCCAATCAGCTCGTAGACCGATTCGAATGACGGACTCTTGCCTTCGAGAAAGAGGCTGGAGCAGGCCTCGGCGACCCGCTCGTACTCGACCGCGCTAATGCGTGCCACAGGGAATTTCGGCAAACGGCCGGGCGTTGGCCTGCAGCGCCCCGGCAATCTCGCCAGCACGCGCCGGCGCACTCGCGGCAACGCGACGGTACAGATCGCACAGCAAGCCGCTGAGGTCGTGGATTTCCTGCTCGTTGATCTGTGCCGGCGGCGTATCCATATCCCGTCTCCTTGAATGGCAGTACCCGACACTCGGGCAGCCTCGCGTGCCCGGTTCCTCATTGAGGATAGTCTCTTGGAATCCAATGCTCAAAAGACAGACGTATGGCGCTTTTTTCAGGACGCTTCAGTCCTTGAGGGCGACTTGCCCCAATTCCTCTCCGGTTGCAGAATCCCGCTCAGCGCGACGAATGTGCAGCACCTCGACATCGGCACGCACGCGGTAGAACACCAGGAACGCGCCGTTCGCGACCACCAGGCGGCGAATACCTGGCGCGAGTTCATATGATGGAGCAATGTCTGGATTGTCCCTGAGCGACAGCAATGGGGTCTTGATCCGTGCCACCATCTTGCGCGCCAGTGGATCACCGCCAACCTCCCGATAATGTTGCCCAAGCGCCGCCAAATCCGCCTTGGCCTGGTCGAGCAGCCTAACCCGCATGAGCCGCGGCCAATTCGTCAAAAACGTCCTCTGCGTCATGCCAGATTGCGCCTTGCGCGTCGGCCGTTGCGATCCGTTCGTCGAGGACACGCTTGAGTTCAGCAGCTTCGTGCGCGGCTTTCAGCTTCACCGACTTGTCTGGCCTGGGCGGATGCAAGGAACCGGCTTGCTCGGGTCGCCAGGCTTCGGTATCGACAACCGCCTTTCTGATGCCCATCTCGCGCAGCAGGGCCAATGCCTTGCGCGGATCACCGAACAGGCGCGGCAACTTCCGGCGGGTATCGACCAACACCGCATCGCCGCGCTGGGTTTCTGCCTGGATCGCAAAGGCCGCTCCCTGCGCCTTGAGGACAACCGACAGGATTCCGCCGGATTCAACCGTGGCGCGGAACTGCTCTAGCGTCAAATTTTGCATGAATGGCCTCGTTTTATAATTCACTGCGTGTAGCGCCCTGTTGTAAGCTCTACACGCAATAATAACGTGTATCACTTTTTTGACAAAACGCCTGCTTGGGTGGCTGCCGCGAATAGTCATACCGTACGGGCTGACCGGATCACGGTGTCCCACCTGGGTAGGATCGGGTTTCTTTCGAGCCTGGACTCGACAGCTCGCATGGCTTCCTTGGCCACGGCACCCCCTTTTTCGTAGGCCGTGCGGCTGAGTTGGACGACGGGATGGATACCTTTCCAGGTGCCGTAGCCCGAGGCGTTTTCCATCAGCAGCGAATCGACGATGACCTTCGCCGAACCGGCCCCGGCGCGACTGTAGCCGATGAAACCGACGAACTGGCCGGTTGGCAGCGGATGGCGTATCGTCAGGCGGTGCAGGATCCAGTGGCGCGCATCGGCGAACGAAAACCCCGTGATCGTCGCCTCGTAAGGGGGCCGCTCTCCAGGCGATTCACCGGATGCGCTTCGCGGCCGGGACCCCAGTAGCGAATCACCCGCTTGCGTTCGGGCCGCCCGTCGCGCTCGTACACCAACAATCGCCCCCAGTTGCTGTAGTCGCCAGGCGAGACCAGGAAGTCCGTCACCTGCTCGTGCGCCTTGATGCACTGCTGCCAGAAGCTGGGGGTCACCCAGGGCAAGGGCTCGGGTTCGCCCGGAGGCGAAGTCGGTGCAGCGAGGCTGCCGCACGCCGCCGGCGTCAATAGCAGCGTCGTCGGCGCCTTGAGGTCTGGCTCGGCATCGAGTTCGGGCGTCTTGCACGTCTGTGAACTCTGCTTCATTGCGGGCTCGCGGCAGGTCCACTGGACTGGCGAGATCCCTACGCTGCGGGACGTGATCCCTTGTCCGCACGGCCCACAGCCAGCGGCGGGCGCCGCTGCCGACTCCTGCCACACGGGCAGAAGCGTGGCCGCGCCGACCAGCAGCAGCGTGGTCGCCTTGCCAAGTCGGGTCAGCCCTACCAGTGCTGACTGGCAGCCCCTGTTGTTCCCGGATCTCATTGGCACCTCCCTGAGCAAGAAATCAGTCAGTCGTCCCGCCAGCGGCCGCTGGCCACGATCAATCGACTGGAACTCCACCCTCACAGCCACCGCAGCATCGCGCCTCAGCCAGGCTCCGGCAATCGTGGATCCGCTTCGCAAACTCGTCTCAAGAAGTATAGGAGACGCTGCAGCGTTGGGAAACCGATTTCCCCGGCAGCTTGACCCATCATGCGATGGCCGGATCCGGGTGCCGCGACGAGGGTTCACCCGCGATCGCGCAATAAGCGTCGAAGCGCTACCGGCAGCTCACCACGACCGTGTACGCGAATGGACTGCCTTCCGGCGGCCGCTGGCGCGCCGCCCGGCAGCAGTACGAAACCGAGGAACTGCCCAGCCCGCGAGCGCGGCGGCCTCCCTTGCCTCAACGCCGTCACCGACGGCGGCTGCATTCCTCCGCCGACCGTCGCCGCGGGGCGAAAGTGCAACACGCCGGCCTCGTCGCCGGGACGCCTCAGCGCAGCGAATCCGCGCCGCTGAAGCACCTCCCCACCTCGAGCTCCTTGCCCTCCTTCACCGCCAGGTACTTCTCGAGGAACGAACGGTCGATCTCGCGCAGGTCGGCACGTTGTTTCGGCTGCCGGTAGCGGTTCAGGTGCCCCGGCCCGCCGTTGTAGACGGCGTAGGTGGCACGCGCCAGCTCATCTGCGTCGCCAGCAGTCCCCTGCTCCCGCCTCGCCAGCGCGTAGTCGCGCAGATAGTGATGCAGGATCTCGGCACCGGCGCGGCCGTTGTAACCGACATCGCCGTGCAACCCGGCGACGTCATAGAAGCCGCGCCAGACGCGTGGGTACACCTGCATCAGGCCGACGGCGCCGATCCCCGACTGGATCGGCTGCACCTTGCCCTTGCGGCGAACGAACTGCCGCCAGCAGCTCTCCTGCCAGGCGGTGGCGAGTACCAAGTCGCGGAAGAGGTCGTTGAAGCGTGCTTCGATCGGCCGCCCGATGCTCTCGCGTTGCTGCAGCGTGGCATCGGCGGTTCGCTGCAGCAGCGTCCGCATCGCCGGCAGATAGGCCGGCAGATCGCTGCGCGTCGGCAGCCAGTCGTTCAGGCGCTGCGCCAGCGCCGCCGTCTCCGGGTCGATCAGCAGCGGCGCTGGCAGCGGTGCGGCGAAAGCGCTGGCGATGAACCAGCTCCCGCTTGCGGGCGTCGCCGCCGGCAGGCTCGAGCGGAGCAGCCGACTCGGCTGCGCGGCCGGCAGCGGCGCGCCGAAACCGAAGAGCAACCGCAGTTCCGGGTCGAGCGCGAGGTCGTAGGCCAACGGGTCGCCGGCGCTCGCGGGAAGCAGCAGACGGGCGAGTTCGCGCAGGGTCTGCGGCGTCACCGGCACACCGAGCGTGTCGCCGAGCGCTTGCGCCGCGCGCAGCGCATCACCGGCCTCGACCAGCGCACGCAGCGACCTCGCCGCCTGGCTGTCGAGATCCTTCGCCAACTGCCGCAGCTCCGGCGCCAGACGATCCCAGCTCAGCAGGAAAAGCTCGCGCAGCGGCTCCGGAACCGGCACCTCGCTTGCCAGCAGAGCGACGCCATCGTAACGGCCGCTGAGCAAGACGAGGAGGAACTGCTGCCGGCGGGCGGCATCCTCCGACTCGCCAGCAGCGTGCTTGACGATCCGCGTCAGGAATGCATCCCACAGCTCGGCAGCCTCGACCTTCGACACCGCCGCCCGCGGACGCCGGTGATCGGCTG
Organism: Accumulibacter sp.; assembly: GCA_016788495.1. GTDB lineage: Bacteria > Pseudomonadota > Gammaproteobacteria > Burkholderiales > Rhodocyclaceae > Accumulibacter. The sequence goes on from JAEUOM010000234.1 coordinate 7,419, forward strand.
CGGGCTTTCCACTCTGGCGCAGGATTTCGCCGACGACCTCCCACGGATTGGGGCCGGAATCGCGAGCCAGCGCCGCCGGCATCGCCAGGCTGGCGAGGAAGAGCGGCAGCACGAAGCCGAATGCCCTTGCCGTCCAGCGCCTCGCTCGGCGCCAACCGCTGCCGGCCACCGTGGCGAGGGCGGTGGCGCGGGCAACACGAGCGGCGGCCGACCCGGCGGCAGCGGCAATGCGCTCATCCCGTACGGCATCGGCACCTGCGGCAGTCATCGACTCTGCCGTTCGAGCCAGTCCCTGACCGCCAGCCCGGTCCCGAAATCCCAGGGCTTGAGCTTCTCCGGAGCGATCAGCCGGAACTCGGCGAGTTCCTCGTTGAGCCGGATCTCGCCGTGCGCGCGCAGATGGTAGGCGATCACCACCTCGTGCCGGCGGGCGAAGGGATAGACGCCGATCAGCGTCGTCGCACCGGCAGTGAGCCCCAGTTCTTCACGCACTTCGCGCGCGACGCCGGCGGCCGGATCCTCACCGCGCTCGAGGAAACCGGTGATCAGGCCGAAGGCGCCGGGCGCCCAGGCGTGGTTGCGGGCGAGCAGGATGCGGCCCTCATACTCGACCAGCGCCGCCAGTACCGGCGCCGGATTGTCCCAGTGGACGAAACCGCAACCCGCCGCGCAGACGAGCCGCTCGCGGCCGCCGTCCTCGCCGGCGACGAGGACGGCAGCGCAACGCGGGCAGAAACGCCAGTCGTTCATTCGCCACCGGCCGCCAGCTCGCGGATGTCGGCCAGCAGGCGATCGACCGTCTCCGGCGCGGTATCCCAGCCGCACATGAAACGGCTGCCGCCGGCGGCGATGAAGTTGTAGAAGAGCCAGCCGCGCGCGCGCAGGCCGGCATCGACGCGCTCGGGCAGGTGCACGAAGACGCCGTTCGCCTGCACCGGAAAGATCGCCGGCCAGCCGGTCGCCTCGGCCAGCCCGCCGGCCAGCCGCCGGGCCATCGCGTTGGCGTGCGCGGCATGGCGCAGCCAGGCGCCGTCGTCGAGAATGCCGAGCCACGGCGCCGAGAGGAAGCGCATCTTCGACGCCAGTTGTCCGGCCTGCTTGCAGCGGTAGGCGAAATCTTCCGCCAGGCGGCGGTCGAAGAACAGCACCGCCTCGCCGACCGGCAATCCCATCTTGGTGCCGCCGAAACAGAGGACATCGACGCCGGCACGCCAGGTGACGTCGGCCGGGCTGACGCCGAGACCGGCAACGGCGTTGGCAAAGCGCGCACCATCCATGTGCACGCGCAAGCCATGTTCGCGCGCCGTGTCGGCGATGGCGCGCAGCTCTTCCGGGCGGTAGACGGTGCCGACCTCGGTCGCCTGCGTCAGCGTCACCACCTTCGGCTTCGGATAGTGGATGTCGCTGCGGCGGGTGACCGCTTCGACGATCGTCGCCGGCGTCAGCTTGCCCTGCTCGCCGGCAACCGGCAACAGCTTGGCGCCGTTGGAGAAGAACTCCGGCGCCCCGCACTCGTCGGTGGCGACGTGCGCCAGCTGGTGGCAGATGACGCTGTGGTAGGACTGGCAGAGCGCCGCCAGCGCCAACGAATTGGCCGCCGTGCCATTGAAGACGAAATAGACGTCGCAGTCGGTTTCGAAGACCGCGCGCAGGCGCTCGGCGACGCGCAGCGTCCACTCGTCGTCACCGTAGGAGCGGGCATGACCGTCATTCGCCGCCAGCAGTCCGCTCAGCGCCTCCGGACAGATGCCGGCGTAGTTGTCACTGGCGAAGTGCTGCATCGCCGCGCCCCGTCGCGCCTTGCGCTTGCGGCCAGGCGTTCCGGCCCGCCAGTCGGACGCCACATCGCCGGGCGCCGTCGTCGCGACGGCTCAAAGCCGCTGCTCGACCCAGGCACGCACCGACGCCAGCGCCGCCGGCAGCTTCGCCGGTTCGCTGCCACCGGCCTGCGCCATGTCCGGACGGCCACCGCCCTTGCCACCGACCTGCTGCGCGACCATGGTCACCAGTTCGCCGGCACGGACCTTGCCGGTCAGGTCGGCGCTGACGCCGGCGATCATCGTGATCCGCTCGCCACTGACCGACGCCAGGACGACGGCGGCGCTCTTCAGCTTGTCGCGCAACTTGTCAATCGTCGAGCGCAGGGTGTTGACGTCGGCGCCGTCAATGACCGCAGCGACGACGTGTGCGCCCTTGACGGCAACGGCCTGCGCCAGCAGATCGTCGCCCTGCGAAGACGCCAGCTTCTGCTTCAGGCGGGCGAGTTCGCGCTCGAGCGAACGGACGTTGTCGAGCACCTGTGCCAGCTTGACCGGCACCTCGGCCGGCGGCGCCTTGATCGCTGCCGCCGCTTCGGCGAGCAGCGCCTGCTGCTCCTGCACCAGCGCCAGTGCGCCATCGCCGGTGACCGCCTCGACGCGCCGGACGCCGGCGGCGACGCCGCTTTCGGCGACGATCTTGAACAGCCCGATGTCACCGCTGCGCTGCACATGCACGCCACCGCAGAGCTCCTTCGACGAGCCGATGGTCACCACGCGCACTTCGTCGCCGTACTTCTCGCCGAAGAGCATCATCGCGCCCGCCCGCCGGGCCTCTTCGATCGGCAGCACCGCCGCCTCGCGCGCTGCGTTGGCAAGGATCTCGTCATTGACCAGGATCTCGACGCGGCGAATCTGCTCGGCAGTCATCGGCGCATTGTGCGCGAAGTCGAAACGGGTCCGCTCGGCATCGACCAGCGAGCCCTTCTGCTGCACGTGCGCGCCGAGCACCGCGCGCAACGCCTGGTGCATCAGGTGCGTCGCCGAGTGGTTGCGCACCGTGCGGGCGCGCGCGACGACGTCCACCCGCGCCGCGACCCGGTCACCGACGCTGATGCGGCCGGTGCGGACGACTCCCTGATGGCCGAAGACGGCGGCCTGGATTTTCTGCGTATCCTCGACGGCGAAGATCCCCTGCGGACCCTGCAGCGCACCACGGTCGCCGACCTGGCCGCCCGACTCGGCATAGAAGGGTGTTTCGTCGAGGACGACGACACCCAGCTCGCCCTCGCCGAGCTGCTCGACGGCGCTGCCATCGCGGTAGAGCGCGAGCACCCTGCCGCTGCACTCGAGCGCCTCGTAACCATGGAAGGCGGTTTCCGGACCGCTGTACTCGAGTGCCGCCGCCATGCGGAACTTGCCCGCCGCCCGCGCCTGTTCCTTCTGCTGCGCCATCGCCGCATCGAAGGCGGCGACATCGACCCGGACGCCACGCTCGCGGCAGACGTCCGCCGTCAGGTCGAGCGGAAAACCGAAGGTATCGTGCAGCTTGAACGCGGTCTGCCCGTTGAACACGCCGTTGCCCGCCAGCGCCGCGAGTTCGCTCTCGAGGATTCCCATGCCGTGCTCGATAGTCTCGAAGAAGCGCACCTCCTCCTGCCGCAGCACCTCGACGACACGTGCCTGGTTGCTCAGCAGCTCGGGATAGGCGCCGCCCATCTCGGCGACCAGGTCGGGCACCAGACGATGGAAGAACGGCGCGCGCGCGCCCAGCTTGTATCCATGCCGGATGGCGCGCCGGATGATCCGTCGCAGGACGTACCCGCGCCCCTCGTTGCCGGCAATCACCCCATCGGCGATGAGGAACGAGCAGGCGCGGATGTGGTCGGCGAGAACGCGCAGCGACGGGCTGTCGAGGTCGGTCGCCGCCGTTTCGCGCGCGGCGGCGGCGATCAGGTTGACGAAGAGATCGATCTCGTAGTTGCTGTGCACGTGCTGCAGGACGGCCGCCGTCCGCTCGAGCCCCATGCCGGTATCGACCGAGGGTTTCGGCAGCGGGTGCATGACACCCGCCTCGTCGCGGTTGAACTGCATGAAGACGTTGTTCCAGATCTCGATGTAGCGGTCGCCCTCCTCGTCGGGCGATCCCGGCGGCCCGCCCGCAATGCCCTCGCCGTGATCGTAGAAGATCTCGGTGCATGGCCCGCAGGGACCGGTATCGCCCATCATCCAGAAGTTGTCCGAGGCGTAGCGCGCGCCCTTGTTGTCGCCGATGCGCACCACCCGTTCGGCCGGCACGCCGATGTCGCGCGTCCACAGGTCGTAGGCTTCGTCGTCCTCGGCATAGACGCTGACCCAGAGGCGCTCGGCCGGCAGCTTGTAGACCTCGACCAGCAGTTCCCAGGCGTAGCGGATCGCGTCGCGCTTGAAATAGTCGCCGAAGGAGAAGTTGCCGAGCATCTCGAAGAAGGTGTGGTGGCGCGCCGTGTAGCCGACGTTCTCGAGGTCGTTGTGCTTGCCGCCGGCGCGCACGCATTTCTGCGCGGTCGTCGCGCGCAGGTAGGGCCGCTTGTCGAAGCCGAGGAAGACATCCTTGAACTGGTTCATGCCGGCGTTGGTGAACAGCAGCGTCGGATCGTCGTGCGGCACGAGCGAACTCGAGGCAACGATCTGGTGGCCCTTGGATTCGAAGAACCTGAGGAACTTCTCGCGGATTTCAGCACTTTTCATTGTCGTCGTCAGGGCGCGGGGAACGTTCAGGGAGTTGCGATTCTAACTTGAAAGTCACGCCGACGACCGCTTTCACCGACCGCGAAGGGCCGGCTACGGCGCCACCTGCTGCATCGCCGGGGCGAAATCGAGCCGCCGCGTCTCGACGATCCGCCGCGGCCCGACCCGGCCTTCGACGATCTCGTAACCGATCAGCGCGAAGACGCGCGAGCCGATGAAGAGCGGTCGCGAGTTGCCGTACCAGTCCACGCACGAGGCCCGGCAGCCGTCGTCGCGCTCACCCGCCGCGTGCCGACCGTCGAGCGTGCCGAGTTCGCTCAGCGACAGGCCCCGGTTGCGCAGGAACAGCACCGCCGCCGATGCCTGGCGCAACTGCCGCCCGGCCGCCTCGCCGCCGCCGACGATCGGCAGGCCGAGGAGTCCGTCGTCGTCGCCGGTAGGCCTGTAGAAGAAGCCATGGCTGCGCGTCTCGCCCTGCGCCGCGTCCCGGCGCGTGTAGCGGTCGACGGTCACCGGCAGGCGCCCCAGGCGGACGCTGCTGAACTGCAGATCGCGACCGTCGCTGCCGACGACCAGCGCATTGCTGCCCAGCGCTTCGATCCGGTCTACCGCGTGCAGCAGCGGCAGCTCATAAACCTTGCCCTCGGCATGACGCACCGCGTAGAGCCCAGCGGGTTTCGTGGCCGGCGGCGCCTGCCAGCCACTACCGCCGCCATAGAGCAGGAACGGGCCGACAAAGCGGTTCTGCAGGGCGTTGCCGGCGGCCTTCGGCAAGCGGCGATAGGCGGCGGCCGGCGCCGCCTCGCGGCCGTCGGAAAAACTCGCCAGCGGCACGCGCAACAGCGCCAGCTCGCCGCCGCCCCGTTCGGCTGCCCACATGCCGTCACCCTGACCGTTCGCCCGCAACAGCACGTTGAGCATGCCACCGGCGTCCTCGTGGAAGGAGAACTGGTCGATCGGGCTGCCGCTGGTCTTCAGCGAACTCGGCGGCGAGCCGTCGAGCGGGATGCGGAACACCGCCGACGCCGGCCGGCCGAAGTCGGCACCGCGCCGCGGTTGCGTCGTCCACACGAAGACCGAACGCGGCGAGACATGAAAGACGCGCCCCGGCGTGCCGAGGACGGCGGTACTCTGGCAGTCGACCTGCGGCGCCGCCAGCTCGCAGATCGTCACGCTGTGCAGCGCCACGCCGGCGAAGGGATCGAGCGGCTCGTCGCTGCGGTAGATCCGCGTCGCCGGCGCGATGCGCCTGAAGTCGGCCGGCGACGCCCCCGGCCGCCACTCGCGCAGCGCCGGGAAGGCGGCATGCGGATCGCCCCAGGGACTGAGGACGTGCGGCGAATAGATGACCAGCCTGCTGCCGATCAGCCGGCTGGCGTAGTTGCGTGACGAATAGTAGTCGTTCGAGCGCAGGTGCAGGGTCGTGCGGTGGGCGATCCGGCCCGCGCGCGAGATGTCGAAGACGCCGATCTCGGTACCGCCGCGTGCGTAACTGAAGCCGATGACGACGACCGTGTCGCCGGCAATCAGCATTTCGTCGTACCAGGCGCCACCGGGATCGATTCCCTGCCCCCAGGCATCGGCCACCGCCACGGGTCGCAGCTCGTTGTCGCCGACACGCACCGTGAACAGGCGCCCGCGCCGCAGGATGACGAGATGGTTTCCGTGCAGCTTGACGATGCCTCCTTCATCGACGCCGGCATGCTGCACGTTGGTCAGCGAGTCGGCGGTTGCCGCGGCCTCCTCCTTGGCAAGGGCAGCCGGCGCTGCCGGCGCCGCCGCCGGAGCACCCTGCGCCAGCGCCGTCGACGCGGCCGCGCTGCGCCGGACGCGCTGCTCGCCGCGTCGGCGCTCGGCCTCGTCGGCCCACTGCCGAAAGAGCGCCGCGAGCTCGGGCTCGCCGCTGAAGGCCTTGAGTGTTCGTTGCGGGGCCGTCGGGTCGGGCGAAGAGGTCACCGCTGCCACCGGCGACGCAAAGAGACCCGCGACGATGGCGGCACGGACGAACTTGAGGAGATGGCGCTTCATGGTCGGCCTTTCAGGGTGAATTCAAGACCATAAACGAGCGTCGCCAGAAAACGGGGTCAAGAGCCGGCAAATCTCTGGCCCAGACGGCTGCCGGCAGGCTCAGGGCGACGCACAGACCGTGCAGCGGCGACGCCGCCAGCTCGACGCGCTTCGTCGACCACGTGCAGGCGTTGTCGAGCAGGTTGCCGAGCATCTCCTGCAGATCCTGGAAGTCCTGCACTTCACCGCGAAAGGCCAGGGCTTCCGGCATCACCCCGACCAGCCACTCGAACGGGCGCTCGGCATCAATCCTTCGCATCGTCCGCAGCCGCCCGGCGATCGCCGGCGCCAGCAGGGTCCGTGCCCCCGCGCCATGCGTCGCGGCAGCCGCCTGCGCCTTGGCGAGATGGTACTCGACCTGCATCCGGGCCGGTCGTTGCGCCTCGAAGGACCGTACGGCCACTTCGAGCTCAGCCGCTGCGACCGACCTGCGCGACAGATCGCGCCTGCTCCGTTTTCATCAGGAGGCCTTCGCGATTCGTTGACGGACCGGCGCGCCGATATCGTTACATACACCCTATTTGCTGATGTTCTCCCGCAATTTCAGAGCGTTCCTGACCCCCCCAGGGCCTCCGCACTCGGTTGTCATAGCGGCGTGAGACCGAGAATCCGGAGCCGAACGTCGTCGTCCCAAGCGGCACGTTTGCGCATCCGGCGCAGGCTGGTCTTGGTCTCGTTGGCCGCATCCAGGCGAATCAGGTTGA
>JAEUOM010000027.1 GCA_016788495.1 Accumulibacter sp.
CAGGATGACGACGTCGGAACCGCCCGGCACTGCCCCACCCGCCGTCGCCAGCATGTCGGACAGGCGCGTGTTGCCGGTCTCGATCGGGTAGCGACCGGGGCGGCTGACCATCCCGAGCACCGACACCTGGTTCCCGCGGACCTGGGTGAGCAGAATATTGACCTGCGGCTTCTGGACGAAACCGCCTTCGCGCAGCTTGTCGGCGATCGCCTTCTCGGCTTCGGGAATGGTGTTGCCGCCAAGCTGGACGGCGCCGATCAGCGGATACGTGATGATGCCGCTGTCGGCAACCCGTGTCTCGACAGTCAGGTCTGGGTTCTGGAAGACACTGATCTTGATCGCGTCGCCGGCGCCGAGGCGATAATCAGGCGCCCTGTCCTGCGCCTGCGCCGCGACGATCAGTTGCAGCGCGAAAAGGATCCCCAGCAGCAGCTTCTTGCAATGGTTCATGGCTGTCTCACTTCTCACTTGAGGCCGGCAACGCCCTTGTTGATGACCGCTTCGCTGGCGGTCGGCGCGGTTTTCTCGGCCACCGGCGCGGCCGGCTTGCTGCCGGCGAAGTCGCCGGCGTACTCGATCTGCGCCTTGGCGCGCAACTGCTTCATGGCCTCGGTTGCGCGTTCGGACTTCTGCTTGTTGCTGAGGTAGCTCTCGATGTACGACGGCGCCTTCGCCTCGTCCATCGGGTCGGACTTCGTCGCCAGCACGGTGACGATCGCTGCCTTGCCAACGTCCTCGAAAAGCTGTGGTTGCCCTTCCTTGGCCGCAGCCAAGCGCGGCAGCGCGTCCAGGGAAATCTGCTCGGCGGCCTTGACCGAGACGCCGCCGCTGACGACGACGCCATCGGCCCGCAGAGCGGCCACCACGTCGGCCGAGGTCTTGCCTTTGGCCAGATGTTCCTTCACCCTGCCAACGACTTCCGGCGTACCGGCGAAGTTGATCTCCTCCAGGCGATAGACCTTGCGTTTGGCAAAGAGATCCGGATGGTCGTTGTAGTAGGACCGGACCTCAGCCGCCGATGGCTTGACCCCACCCCCGCCTGCCTGCTCCAGGTAGGCGCGCGCAAGGATCTCGCGGCGCGATGCCTCGACCATCTGCATGACGTTCGGCGTGCGCTCGAGTTTCATCTCCAAGGCCTGTTGCACCGCCAGTTCCTGATCGATCAGCCCTTCGAGAACCTGCCGCCTGACGGATTCCACGTGGTCCGCCGGAATCGAAGGCGTACGCTGCAGGACGAAGTTGATCTGGTGCACGGAAACCTCGCCGCCATTGACCTTGGCAGCAACCTGTGTGGCGACCTTCTTCTCCGATGAACGGTCGCCGCAGGCAGCGATGGCAAGCGCCGAGACAAGCAGGGTGAGGATCGTTTTCGGGGCGTTCACGTGCATCCTTTCTGAACTGATGATGGAAGGTGTCGGCTGGCTTCAATACTGCAGGGTGGCGGACACGAAAGCGGTACGGTCCCTGTACTCATAGATGTCGTAGTTCGAGTTGCGCCTCTGCAGCGTCACGCCAGCCTTGAGCTGAAGCCAGCGCGCCGCCTGGTACGCGACATCGACAGCGAGTCGTGCGCTGTCGTCTTCACGCTGCGGGACACCCGGCGGCAGCGGGATGATCGCGCCACGATAATTCTGGCGCCCATAACCCAGCAGACCATTGACGGTGACCTTGCTCGTCGCCAGCCATTGCGCGGACAACGCCACATCGTCGAGGACATAATAGCTGGTGGTGAGCTGCTGATAGGCCTCGAGGGCCCGGACATAGGCCAGCGTCAGGGTGCTCTTGCCGCTGATCGCATAGGCGTACTGCAGGTTGCCGGCCAGCCCCGCATAATCGCGTTGCGAGAAATGCTGATACTCGCGATCGAGATACTCGATGCGCCCGCGAATCTGGCTCAGACCGCTGACACGCCACGAAATATCGAGCTGGTAGTTGTCCTGCGTGAAGCCATTGTCCAACTGCAAAACGCTGTCGAATGGCCGCTTCGTGTAATTGCCCTCGAGGTGAATGGCACGCGCGGTCAGCGAGTTGCCGGAGGCGCCCAGATAGCGCATGCCGAAGTTGTAGCCATCCGCCTCGTAGTCTGCATCCACCCCGGTCGGGACCTGGTTGTCGAGACTGGTCCGCAGCACGCCGGCAAGGGCTGCCCAGCTCGAATGGAACCAGTAGTTGGCCTCGAAGCGGTTGAGCTGGTAGGTCTGCACGTTTCTCCGGCCCAGCGTTCGGTCGTTGGCGTAATCGTTCGGCAACTGGCTGCGCTGGAATGCGAACTCGCCCGTCCACCGGGTGCCGGCGGCCCACAGCCATTTGGCGTCGTAGTTGAAGGCGAGAAAGTCGAGGTAATCGTTGCGGCTGTAGCGATAGTCGATCATCCTGACGTTGGCAAGCACGCGCTGCAGACCGATCGATTTGTCGAGGTTGAGGCCGACGGTCGTCGTCGTGATCGTTTCCGACTTCGGGTCGGCCGACGATGGCAAGCGGAAGAGGTTGTCATCCGAGAGGACGGAGACACTCGCATTCAGGTTGATCACGTCGCCCTCATCCGCCCACAACAGTGAAGGCTGGATCAGCGCGCAACAGGAGATCATGGTCAAAAGCTTTCCACAAGAAGTCATCATCAATGCATGCCACCTGTTCCGCGAGAAGCTCTCGGGAGTGCGGTCGGGCTCCCGTTTCCCGTACCGGTGCCGATGGCTCGCCACCCTCTCCACACCGCCGGGAATCAGGCCTTGGCGAGCCCTCGCGAAAAGGTGCTGCCTGTCGATCCAATGCCACGCATCTTCCATGGTTCCCCTTCGCGAGGCCGTGCGCTAAGTCACAGCTCGGTAACGATTCATCGATCGTTGTGTCGCTGGGGACCGCCGCAGCCGCCCCCGGGTATCGGCGCCGGACACCCCATCGCGCGCACAGTCTACAATGCGCGACATGATTTATTGCGGAAAGGGCCCGCCCGGCCGGCGTCCGGGTCGTACCGGATGGCGCGCGCGCGCAGCCGTCGCGAGCGCAAGCGTGGGGTATCGGAACGGCTCGCCGCCGCGTCCGGCGACGCCGGGGCGCGGTCGTGCCGGAGCGCCGCGAGCCGATCCCCTGCGCGCGGTGGCAGATCGGCGGCCTCGACCCTGCCGGGGGCTAATCGCGGATCGACCGCAAAAAATGGAACCTTGCTTCACGGAGGCCGTCAGTGTGCGTACCATTCGCTCGTCGGCGAGCAGCCTTGCGCCATCGCCCGGACGGCCGATGCGAGCGCCGGCGCAGCCCGCGGCCATGGGGCCGACGGCAGACCCGCAACGATATGGAAATCCGCAGATGATGCTTCTGATCTTCGTCCTCGGCCTGGCGGCGCTGATCGCCGGCGCCCAGGTGCTCGTCCGTGGCGCCTCGAAACTGGCGCTGTCCTTCGGCATCTCGCCGCTCGTCGTCGGCCTCACGGTCGTCGCTTTCGGTACCAGTGCGCCCGAGTTCGCCGTCTCGCTGCGCTCATCCTTCGCCGGCCAGGTGGACATCGCGCTCGGCAACGTCGTCGGCAGCAACATCTTCAACGTCCTCTTCATCCTCGGCGTATCGGCGCTGATCACGCCGCTGGTGGTCGCACCGCAACTGATCCGGCAGGAAGTGCCGATCATGATCGGCGCCTCGCTGCTCGTCCTGGCGCTGGCGCTCGACGGCGAGGTCGGGCGCCTCGATGGCGCAGTGCTCTTCGGCTTGCTGCTGGCGTACACGGTGTTCCTGGTGCGCCAGAGTCGCCGCGCGAGCCGCGACACGCAGGCGGGCTACGGCGAGCAGACGGCTGCCGCCGACACGTCCGACTGGGACCGCCACTGGAGCGTGCAACTGTTGCTGATCGCCGGCGGACTGGCGCTGCTGGTCGTCGGCGCCGGCTGGCTGGTCGATGCGGCGGTCAGCTTTGCCCGTATCCTCGGTCTGAGCGAAGTGGTCATCGGCCTGACCATCGTCGCCGTCGGCACGTCGCTGCCCGAAGTCGCCACCTCGCTCGTCGCCACGCTGCGCGGCGAACGCGACATCGCCGTCGGCAACGTCATCGGCAGCAACACCTTCAACCTGCTCGGCGTCCTCGGTGTTTCGGGCCTGCTGGCGCCGGTGGGGCTGCCGGTGGGCGCGGCAATGATCGCCTTCGACCTGCCGGTGATGATCGCCGTCGCCCTCGCCTGCCTGCCGATCTTCTTCAGCGGCCACCTGATCGCGCGCTGGGAAGGCGCGCTCTTCCTCGCCTATTACGTGGCCTACACCGCCTGGCTGCTCCTTGCGGCACAGCAGCACGCGGCAACGGCAGCCTACGGCAAGGTGATGATCAGCTTCGTCCTGCCGCTGACGGCGGTGACGCTGGTCGTCGTCGCCTGGCGCGAATGGCGGGCGCGCCACGGCGCGCCATGAGCACATGAGCGCTGCCACCGCCGGCTCGCCGGCAATGCACGCGACGGCTCCGTCGGCGCTGCCGCTGGCGCTCGTTCCGGCGAGCCTGTTCGTCCTGCTGGTCTGCAACCTGATCGTGGTGCCGCTGCCGTGGAGCGTTTCCTGGCCGTGGATTCCGGCGCTCGACGTGCACTTTGCCCTGTATGTGGACGGGCTCTCGGCGCAGTTCCTGTTGCTCATCACCGGCATTGGTACCTTGGTCGCTGTGTACGGTGCCGGCTATCTGGCCGGCGATGCGCGGCGCTGGCGCGTCTTCACGCTGCTGCTGCTGTTCATGCTGGCGATGATCGGCGCCGTCAGCAGCGATCACCTGCTCCTGCTCTTCGTTTTCTGGGAGCTGACCAGCGTCCTCTCGTTCCTCCTCGTCGGTTTCGACCACGCGCGCGAGAGCAGCCGCAAGGCGGCGCAACAGGCGCTGCTGATCACCGGCACCGGCGGGCTGTTCCTCCTCGCCGGGATCATCCTGCTCGCCGAGATCGGTGGCAGCTATTCGCTGCGACAACTGATCGCCGCGGCACCGGCCATGGCCGACGATGCGCGCCTTCCGGCGGCCCTGACGCTGCTCTTCCTCGGAGCGTTCAGCAAGTCGGCGCAGTTTCCATTCCACTTCTGGCTGCCGAACGCGATGGCAGCGCCGACACCGGTCAGTGCCTACCTGCATTCGGCGACCCTGGTGAAGCTCGGCATCTATCTGTTGGCCCGGCTCGACGCCGCGTTCAGCGACCTGCTGTTCTGGGAGTACTCTCTGGTCGGCATCGGCACGCTCACCGCCGTCCTCGCCGCCGTGCAGACGGTGCGCGAGCGCGACCTGAAGCGCATCCTGGCGTGGTCGACGGTGGCCACCCTCGGCACGCTGACGATGCTCGTCGGCCTGCCCGGACACGGCGCCGCACTCGCCGTCGCGGCGCTGTTCTTTGCCCATGCCCTGTACAAGGCGCCCCTGTTCTTCGTCGCCGGCAATCTCGACCATGGCGCCGGCACGCGCGACATCGACCGCCTGACCGGCATGCGTCGCCACCTGCCATGGACCGCCGCTGCCGCCCTGCTCGCCGCGCTGTCGATGGCCGGGCTGCCGCTCTCCTTCGGCTTCGTCGCCAAGGACGCGATGACGCTCGCCAAGGTCGAAGCGGGCGTCTTCGCGCTGGTCAGCCATGCGACGCTGTTCGTCGGCAGCGTCTCGGTGGCGGTGGCGGCGGTCGCGGCGATCCACATCTTCTGGGGCCGTGACAACGTCGGTCGCGACGCGCATCCGCACGAGGCACCGGTGACGATGCTGCTGCCACCGCTGCTGCTGGTCGCCCTCGCCGTCCTGTTCGGGTTGCAGCCGACCCTCGTCGACCCCCTGCTCGGCGCCGCGGCACAGGCGATGGCACCAGGCTTCGACCCACTGCAGGTCGACTTGTCCTACGACGCCTGGCCGGTCGCCGAAGCGAGCCTGGCCACCTTCGGCTTCGGCCTTCTCATCTACCTCGGCTGGGATCGCCTGCGCGCGCTGCTCGACCGGGCGAGGGAACTCGATGAGATCGGGCCGGAGAGTTGGTACTGGCGCAAGCTGAAGTTCGTGCCCAAGTTGGCGGCCTGGCTGACGCGGCGTCTGCAGCACGGAGTGTTGCCGGGCTACCTGCTGACGCTGGCCGGCGCGGTGACCCTCGCCCTGCTGGCGGCGCTGCTCGTCGGCAGACCGGGCCTCGAGCTGCCGTCGGCCGAAACCCTGCCCTTGCCCGTGATCGGCAGTGCGCTGCTCATCGCCACCGGCGCGCTGGCCGCCCTGCTGGTGCGCGATCACCTGGTCCTGCTGCTGGTCAGCGGGCTCGTCGGTTACGGCAGTGCGCTGCTGTTCCTGTTCACCGGCGCCCCCGACCTGGCATTCACCCAGTTCGCGGTGGAGACCGTCTTCGTCGTCGTCGCCGCCACGGTCCTGCGCCGGCTGCGCCAGCTGCCACCGCCGCTGCAGGTGGCAGTCAGCGAAGCGCGCTGGCGGCCGCTGGCGCTGGCCGTCTCGATTGCCCTTGGCAGCGTGCTGAGTACCTTGCTGCTGCTGGCGGCAGCCCTGCCGTTCGACCCGCAGTTGTCGGACTTCTTCTCGGCGCAGAGCGTGCCGGCGGCGCACGGCCGCAACGTCGTGAATGTGATCATCGTCGACTTCCGCGCCCTCGACACGCTCGGCGAGATCGCCGTCGTCGCCCTGGCGCTCGTCGCCGCGCTGCCCCTGCTCAAGCTGTCGCGTCGGAGGATCTCGTGAGCCCGCGCGCGCTGCTTGCCGAAGTCCTGCTGCGCATCCTCCATCCGGTGCTGCTGCTGGCCTCGCTCTGGATCCTGCTGCGCGGTCACAACGACCCCGGCGGCGGCTTCGTCGGCGGGCTGCTGGCGGTGGCGGCGAGCGCTGCGATGGCACTCACCCTCACCACCGCCGAAGCCCGCCAACGGCTGCCGCTGCCGCCGCCCCGGCTGACGGCGCTCGGGGTGTTGATCGCTCTCCTCAGCGGCCTGCCGGGCGTGTTCGCCGGGCAGCCCTTCCTGACGCACCTGTGGGTCACCGTGCCGCTGGCGGTCACCGAACTGCCGCTGTCGACGGTGATGCTTTTCGATCTCGGCGTCTACCTCGCCGTCTGGGGTGCCGTTGGCGGCTACTGCCTGTCGCTGCTGGCGACGGTCGAGGAGGAGCAATGATCTGGGCCGTTGCCCTCGCCCTCGCGACGGTGATCGCCGCCGGCACCTACCTGGCGCTGTCACGCGACCTGCTGCGCTGCCTGATCGGTCTCGCACTGGTCGGCAACGGCATCAATCTGCTGGTCTTCTGCAGCGGTCGCCTGCTCAGCCAGATGCCGCCGTTCGTTGCCGCCGGCGCGCAGCAGCTCGCGGTCGCGGCGAATCCCGTGCCGCAGGCGCTGGTGCTGACGGCGATCGTCATCAGCTTCATCTTCCTCTGCTTCTCTCTGGTCCTTGCGGTGCGCCTGCTGCAGCTCGCCGGCAGCGCCGACACGGCGCAGCTGCGGGCGGCCGAGCCAGCGGCCGTCGACGCCGTCAAACCGGCACTCGAGGAGGCGGCCTGATGCTCGTCCTGACGCCGCTCCTGGTACCACTCGCCACCGCGCTGCTCTGCCTGCTGGCGCCGCCGGGCTGGCAACAGCGCGTCAGCCTGGCGGGCGCGCTGTTGCTGCTGCTCTGCGCCCTCGCGCTCGCCGGCCAGGTCGTCGGCAACGGCCCGCTGACGGTCGTCGCCGGTGGCTGGCCGCTGCCCTTCGGCATCGAGTTCGCCGCCGACCGCCTGAGCGCCGCGCTGGTCCTGATCGCCGCACTGATGCTGAACGTCGTCCTGCTCTGGCAGGTCGGCGGCAGCGCCGACGCGGCACCCGCTGCGGCAACCCTGCAGCCACTGCTGCACGGTCTGGTGGCCGGCGCGGGTGCTGCTTTCGTCACCGCCGACCTGTTCAACCTCTATGTCTGGTTCGAGCTGACCCTGATCTGCGCGCTCGGGCTGCTTGCCCTGGGCGGCGGCCTGCGCCAGCTCGACGCGACACTCAAGTATTTCGTCCTCAACGTCGTCGGAACCCTGCTGCTGCTCGCTGCCGTCGCGCTGCTCTACGCGGCTACCGGCCAGCTCAACTTCCACGCCTTGGGCGCGGCAACGGCACAACTGCCGGCGTCGATCGCGCTGCCGCTGCTGACCCTCCTGTCGCTTGCCTTCCTGATCAAGGCAGCGGCTTTTCCTTTCTTCGCCTGGCTGCCCGCTTCCTATCACAGCCTGCCGGCTCCGGTGCTGGCACTGTTCTCGGCGCTGCTGGCGAAGATCGGCATCTACGCGCTGATCCGCTGCCTGAGCGATGTCTTCCATCCGGCGCCGGAGCTGCTGTTCACCGTGCTCGGCTGGATTGCCGTCCTGTCGATGATCAGCGGCGCCCTCGGCGCCGCCTACCACTGGGACCTGCGGCGCATCCTGGCTTTTCACAGCATCAGCCAGATCGGCTACATCCTGCTCGCCATCGCGCTCGCATCGCCTGCCGGCGACGCCGCTGCCATCCTCTTCATCTTGCATCACAGTCTGGTCAAGGCGGCGCTGATCCTGACCGCAGCGCTCATCTTCCACGCCTGCGGCCACTACGACCTGCGGCGCATCGGCGGCCTCTACGCCGGCAGACCCTGGCTGAGCCTGGTGTTCCTGCTGCTGGCGCTGTCGCTGGTCGGCATTCCGCCGTCGAGCGGCTTCTGGAGCAAGTTTCTTGTCGTTCGCCAGAGCCTGGTCCAGGGCGAGTATCTGTGGGCGGCGGCGGCTCTCGGCGTGGGCGCGGTGACCCTCTACTCGATGCTCAAAATCTGGCTCGAAGCGTTCTGGAAACCGCACCCGGACGAGTCGTGGCAAGACCCGGCGCGCCACCGACTGCTGCCGGCGCACGCCGCGCTCGGCGGACTGGTGGTCCTGATCCTGTCGTTCGGGCTGCTGCCGGAATCGCTGATCGCCTACGTCATGGCAACCGCCGACAGCCTGCGTGGAGGAAGCTGATGCTCCGTCCTGCCGCACTCGTCCGCCTGTCGCTGCGTTTCATTGCCCACTGCGTGCTGTCGGGGATCGCGACCGGGCGCATCATCCTGCGCCACCGGCCGGCGCGCGCCGGGCTGGTACGCCTGCGCACCGCGCCGATGAGTGAGACGGGCGCGGCCGTCCTCGCTGCCCTGGTGACTCTGACGCCCGGCAGCAGCGTCATCGACATCGATCCCGAGCGCCGCGAGATGCTCGTGCATCTGCTCGACCTCGACAGTGCCGACGCCACCGTCGCCGGCATCCGGCGCGACTTCGAGCCCGATGTCGCGGCGCTCTTTCCGGCCGGTGGGCGGCGATGAGCAGCTTGTCGATCGACCTCCTGGTCGCCGTCGTGCTCCTCGCCGTCGCCCTCGCCGTGCTGCGCTTCGTGCGCGGCCCGAGCGACGCCGATCGTCTGATCGCCCTCGACATCCTGTTCGCGGCGGCAATCGCACTCTGTGCCTTGGCGGCGTTGTACAGCGGCCACGTGCTCTTTCTCGATGTCGCCATCGGCGTCGCCCTGATCGGCTTCGTCGCCACGCTCGCCTGGGCACGCCTGATCGCCCGCGGTCGTGCCGGCAATCCGTCTGCGGACGCCGAGCCATGAACCTCGTCGGCAGCCTGCTGCTCGGCGTCGGCGCGTTGTTGCTGCTGCTCGCCAGTGTCGGCCTGTTCACGCTGCGCGACGCCCTGTCGCGGCAGCACGCGGCAACCAAGGCGGGTTCACTGGCAGTCGCCTGCATCGTCCTCGGCGCTGCCGTGGTGGGCGGCGACATCGCCTGGATCGGCCGCGCGCTCGCCATCGTCGCCATCGTCTGGCTGACCCTGCCGGTTGCCTCGCACGTCCTTGCCCGCGCAGCGCTGCGCGAGCGGGCGGAGGCGGTAGACAGCGAGCGGCTGCCGCTGTTCGAACGCGACGACGGCGAAGCCTGAGCGCTTCGCCGGCGCCGGCGATTCCCCAGACCGCGCTGCTGGCCATCTTGGTTGGCGAACGATCACGCCCGTGCGCGGGATTCGGCAAGAACCACCTTGGCGACCGCGACGACATGCTGCCGAGCAACCACGGCTTCGACGAGTTCTTCGGCAACCTGTACCACCTGAACGCCGAGGAAGAGCCGGAAATCGCCGACTACCCGAAGAGCCCCGAGTTCCGGAAGAAGTTCGGCACGCACGGCGTGATCCACAGCTTCGCCGACGGGCGCATCACCGCCACCGGCCCGCTGACGCGCAAGCGCATGCAGACCATCGACGAGGAGGTGACCGCCCGGACACTCGACTTCATGCAGCGCGCGAAACAGGCCAACAAGCCCTTCTTCATCTGGTGGAACGCCACCCGCATGCACGTCTTCACGCACCTGCAGGCGTCGTCGGACGGCAGGACCGGCCAGGGCATCTACGCCGACGGCATGGTCGAGCACGACGGCCACGTCGGCCAGCTGCTGGCCAAGCTGAAGGAGCTGGGGCTGGAGGAAAACACGATCGTCATGTATTCGACCGACAACGGCGCCGAGACCTTCACCTGGCCCGATGGCGGCACGACGATGTTCCGCGGCGCGAAGAACACCAACTGGGAGGGCGGCTACCGTGTGCCGACGCTGATCAGGTGGCCGGGCGTGATCAAGCCGGGCACCGTGATCAACGACATCGCCGCGCACGAGGACATGCTGCTGACGCTGGTCAACGCCGCCGGCGGCAGGGACGTCGCGCAGAACCTGAAAAAAGGCATGACGATCGGCGGCCGCAGCTACAAGGTCCACCTCGACGGCTACGACCTCGGCCCGGCGCTGCGCGGCGAGGCCAGCGAGTGGCCGCGCAAGGAATTCATCTACTGGACCGACGACGGCAGCGTCGCCGCGTTGCGCTACAACGACTTCAAGGTGACCTTCCTCGAGCCGCAGTCGCACGGCCTGCGCGTCTGGCAGGACCCGTTCAAGGTGCTGCGTGCGCCGCTGGTCACCAACCTGCGCATGGCCCCGTTCGAGCGCGCCGAAGCGGAGCACGCGATGGGCTACACCCGCTGGTACATGGAGCACCTGTGGGCCATCGCGCCCGCTGGTGCCTACGTCGCCAACTGGCTGCAGAGTTTCCGCGAGTTCCCGCCGCGCCAGAAGCCCGGCAGCTTCAACCTCGAACGGGTGATGGAGGCCGACTCGCGACCGGCCAGGAACTGAGCTCGCGCGGCCGCCGCCGGCGGCCGATGAAGGACAGCTGACGGTGGCTGCTTGCCATGCAAGTCGCCGGGGCGACTCACGAATCTCCCCTCGCCCGCTTGCGGGAGAGACCGCATGGCTGGCCTCGGCGCGTCATCCCCGGTTCGCCAGACCTTGCGACCGCCTCACTTGCCAGCCCATGCTCGAGGTACTGGCCCATCTGCGGACGAACGGCTTCAAGACCTTCATCGTCGCGGGCGGCGGCGCCGATTTCATGCGTGCCTTTGCTGAACGCACCACGAGCAGCGGCACGCTGGTTGAGGCGCTGCAGGAAGCGCCGCGGCGCGGGTGGATCGTGGTCGACATGAAACGCGACTGGAAAACCGTGTTTTCCTCGCGTTGATGAGCTGACCGCCCGGCTTCTCAGTAGGGCGGGTTGATCACCACGTACTGGCCGCCCTGCGGCTGGTACCAGGTGTTGCCGCACTGCTGGTAGATGATCCCGCCGTAATTCACCGGCACGCAGTTGGCGGGCACGGAACGTACGATCGAGCCGACCACGGCCGAGGTGACGGCCACCGTCGCGGTGACCGCGGCGGCGGTGGCGACCGGATGGTAGTCGTTGTCCCAGCCCCCGCAGCAGCCGCGGCGGTCGACGTCGACATTGACGTTGCGGTTCACATTGACGTTGGTGTTGCGGCTGCTGACGTTGTTGACGCTGGTGTTGCGCACGTCGTTGCTGCGCACGTCGCGCCGGCTGTTGTCGATCTGGCGAGCGCCACCGCCAACGCCGCCGGCTGTCGCCGCGGCCCGCGGGCCGCCGCCCGCCGGCCCGCGTTCACGCGCTTCGGCAATTGGCGCCACGGCAAGGCTGGCAAGAGCGAGCACCGCGAGCGGGCTCGCGGCACGGTTGGCAAATGTCCTGTTCATGCGGGTTCTCCCTTATTTCCCGTCGAGCGCGCGCAGCTCGACCGATTTGCTGCCCTTGGGCGGAACGAAAGTGAAGATCGAGTCCGGGAAGCCCGGTTTGAGCTGCCATTCGATCAGCGAAACCGACTGCGGACGAGCCTCGTCGGCGCGGTTCGTGATGACCAGCTTGCGCGGCAGCGGCTTGCCGCCGGCCGCGATCCAGATCTGCCAGTCCAGCTTGCCCTGGCGGAAGGCGAAGTGGTCGCAAAGCTCGCCGCCGATGAAGTCCTGTCCGGCGTTCATCGCCGATTCGATGCCATCGGCCGGCGCGGCTGCGGTGCCCCACAGGAAGAGGTCGGCAAGCGGCACCTCGACGCCATAACGCTGCTCGAGCCGGTCGACCAGTTCGGCCAGCGAACCGCTGAATTCGACCGTCGAGTAGAACTTTTGCGCCGGTGAATAGAGAGTCGCTTGCCGGCCATCGTAGAACAGCTCACGCACACTGCGCGCGCTCGACATGCGGGCGCGCAGCCTGTTGGGGTGGGCGATGTCGATGACCGCCGATGCCGTATGTTGCAGCTTCTGGCCGTCGGCGAGGACGCGTTCGCCGGTGAGTTCGGTGCTGACGCGAAAGCGCTTCAGCCCCTGCAAATGGGCGCCCATGTCCTTGAGCGCCTGGATCGCCGCCGGATCGACTGCTGGCGAACTCATCGTGGGTGGCGGCGCGGCGGCCTGCGCGCGCGCGAGCGGTGGCGCCAGGGCAATGGCCAGCAAGAGCGATGCGAGCAATCCTTGTTTCACGCGGGATCTCCAGAAATGGACAGGTTGGGCTTCAGACGCCGGCGGCCAGCGCCGTCAGCAGGCTTTCACTGAGCGCCGCCGGCGGTGCGTTGCCGGCCCAGCGAACGAGGCCAGACCGCTCGGCCGCAGCGGCCGCGAGGTGGCCGTCGAGCAGCGCGGCGAGCGCGGGTTCGCTGGTCAGCAGGACCGGATCGTCGATCATCGGCGTCGCATGCGTGACCATCCGGACCCTGTTCGCGCTTGCCGCGAAGCGCGTCCAGTGGCCGAACTCTACCACGAGCAGCGCGAATCCACCGCGGAGACCGGCCCTCTCGAGGCGGGCACGCAGCTGCTGCAGCCGTTCATCGAGTCGCCGGCTGGCGGTCTCGGCGTCGACTTCGGGCAGGGCGGCCAGCTGCCCGTCGACGACCGCCTGTCGGGTGCCGAGGGCGACGCCGAGGCTGCCCGGATGGCTGATCGTGAACGGGTTGTCGATGGTGCCGTGCAGCCCACAGGCACCGGCCGGGGCGATGCCGAGCACGGCGACGAGTGCGGCGGCGAGCACTGACTTGCGCATGCGGACTCTCCCGTCGTCCCGCCGCTCAAGGCGTGACGATGTTGAACCAGAAGTCGAAGCTGTCGAGCGAGGCCATGAAGTCCTCGAAGACGGCGGCGTTGCCGGTGATCTTCAGCTTGCCGTCGGCGACCGCTTTCTCGAGCGACGTTTCCTTGAGCTGGATGGCGTTCAGCGTCGCCTTGTCCATGCTCAGCGAGACGTCGGCCTGCGGCCACTGCTTGCGCGTGTGATTGAGCACGGCGTTCTCGACCGACAGCGTGTAGGCCTGCTGCAAATCGGGGAAGTCGATGTTGATCGCGTACTTCTTGCCGGCAGCCTTGCCGGCGTTCAGGCGCACCGCCAGATAGTCGAAGAGCATTGCCGGCGACATCGCGCGGATGGTGTCGGGTGTCGCCGTCTGCGTGCCGCCGGCCGAAGGCACGCCGTTGCGCAACTCGTAGGCGCCCTGCAGGTAGACCGAGCGCCACGGGCCGGATTCGGCCTGGTAGCCGAGTTGCTCGAGGGTGTCGGCGAGCAGTTCCCTGGCTTCGGCATTCTTCGGGTTGGCGAAGACGGCATGCTTCAGGACTTCCGCGACCCAGCGGTATTCGCCCTTGTCGAACGAAGCGCGCGCCTTCTTGAGCAGAGCGGCCTCGCCGCCCATGAACTCGACGTATTTCGGGCCGACCATTTCGGGCGGCAGGTTGTTCAGGTTGGACGGGTTGCCGTTGTACCAGCCCATGTAGCGCTGGTAGACGGCGCGGCTGTTGTGGCGCAGCGTGCCGTAGTAGCCGCGGTTCGGCCAGAAATTGCTGAGCTCGGCCGGCAGCTTGATCATTTCCGAGATTTCCTCGCCGGTGTAGCCCTGGTTCATCAGGCGCACCGACTGGTCGTGCGTGTATTTGTAGAGATCGCGCTGCTTCTTGAAGTAGTCGAGCACGTTGGCGTTGCCCCAGCGCGGCCAGTGGTGCGACTGGAACTTCACCTCGACGTCGCCGCCCCAGGTCTCGATCGTTTCGTTCAGGTAGCCTGCCCACTTCAATGCGTCGCGCACCTGGGCGCCGCGCAGGGTCAGGATGTTGTGCATCGTGTTGGTCGCGTTCTCGGCCATCCACAGCGCCTTGAACTGCGGGAACCAGGTGTTCATCTCGGCCGGCGCCTCGGTGCCCGGGGTCATCTGGAAGACCATCCTGACGCCGTCGATGGTCACTTCCTCGCCGGTCTTCCTGATCTCGCGCGTGGGCAGGATGAGGCCGGCGAGACCGGTCGAGGTGGTCATGCCGAGGCCGCCATTGACGCCACCCTGGGCGTTGCGCGGCAGCAGCGCACCGTACATGTACACCGCCCGGCGCGCCATCGCGTTGCCGGCGATCACGTTCTCGGAAACCGCATGCTCGGTGAAGTGCTCGGGTGCCAGGATCTGCACCTTGCCGGCAGCCACCTCGGCGGCATCGACGATGCCACGCACGCCGCCGTAATGGTCGACGTGCGAGTGGCTGTAAACGA
The DNA here is from genome assembly GCA_016788495.1 of Accumulibacter sp. Classification (GTDB taxonomy): domain Bacteria; phylum Pseudomonadota; class Gammaproteobacteria; order Burkholderiales; family Rhodocyclaceae; genus Accumulibacter. The sequence goes on from JAEUOM010000027.1 coordinate 14,852, forward strand.
CGGCGACCACCGGACGCTCGCCGAGCTGCCTGTTGATCAGTTCGAGGCCGGCGCGGGCGGTCTCGGGGGAGATCAGCGGATCGAACACGATCCAGCCGGTGTCGCCCTGCACGAAGGTGATGTTTGACAGGTCGTAGCCACGCACCTGGTAGATGCGGTCGGTGACCTTGAACAGGCCGTTGAGCAGGCTCAACTGCGCATTCCGCCAGAGACTGGGGTTGACCGTGTCGGGCGCCGCCTTGTCGAGGCCGATGTACTTCTTGTACTGCTCGAGATCCCAGACGACGTTGCCCTTGGCGTCCTTGATCGTCACCACGTCCTCGCTGGCGATCAGGCCGCGCTGCGCATCCTCGAAGTCCTGCCTGTCGGCGAACGGCAGTTCCTGCAACACCTGCTGGTTGGCCTGCCGGGTGAACGGCGTCGCCGGCTTGGACGGCGTCGCGGCGATGGCCGGGGTGGTGACGCAAAGTGCGGCGACAGCGGTGGCGATGAGGCGCGTTCGGGTCATCGTGGGTCCTCGGGTGATCGGTGGTCGTTGCGCTGCAATTCCGCAATCCGGCGCTTGAGCCCGATCGCCAGTGCGGTCGGTCGGCGTAGTGGAGCACGGGATTTGCCATGCGTCCAGTGACAATATCTCATCGTGCTGATAACCTGGGCGCATGGACATCGACATCCGCCTGATCCGGCACGTGCTGGCGCTCGCCCGCCAGCGCAATTTCGCGCGCGCCGCCGAGCAGTTGCACCTGTCACAACCGGCCCTCTCGCGCAGCATTGCCCGCCTCGAAGAAACGCTCGGTGTCGCGCTGTTCGACCGTACGCCCGAGGGGGCGATCCCGACCGCCTACGGTCGCCTCGTCATCGAACGCGGACAGGACATCCTGCGCCGCGGGCAGGAGCTGCGGCGCGAACTGGATCTCATGCAGGGCATCGAGACCGGCGCGGTGTCGATCGTTGCCGGCCCGTTCCCGCACGCCATCTCGGCCGGCATCGCCGTGTCGCGTTTGCTCGCCGCGCACGGCGGGCTGCGTGTCCGGCTGGCGCAACAGAGCCCACGCGGCGCGGTCGCGCCGGTACTCGACGGCTCGGTCGACCTCGGCATCGCCGACCTGCGCGAATGGGGCGACGATCCGCGCCTGCACGCCGAGCCGCTGCCGCCCCACGTCGGCATCTGGGTGGCACGCGCCGACCACCCGCTGGCCGGACGACGCGATCTCGCACTCGCCGATGTGCTCGCCTACCGCCTGATCTGCGCGGAGCTGCCGAACCAACTCGCCAAGCATTTCGGCGAATGTCCGGCAGCGGGGCAGGCCGATCCGGAGAAAGGGGTCTTCTACCCTGCGGTGACGCTCGACACGGTGAGCTTCGGGCCGATGATCGCCGCTGCGTCGGACGCGATCATGCTGACCACCGTCGGCATCGCCGCGCAGGGGCTGGAACGGGGCGAACTGGCGATCCTCGACCTGCACCTGCCGTGGCAGCGGACTGCCTACGGCTTCCTGACCCGGCGCGGCCGCACGCCGTCGCCGGCGACGCTGGCGTACATGGCCTGCGTGCGCGCCGTCGAAGCGGAAGCGATGGCCGACGAGCGCCGTCTCCTCGCCCACCACCTCGGGCCCGGTCTTCCGGCGGCCGGCCGATGGACAGGAGCCCTCGTCAAGTCGCGTCAACCTCGGATTGGGTCCGATAAACAAGCGGCCAAAACAAAAGGCGGTCCATAACCCCGCCTCCCGCCACCGGAGGAGATACCGCTTACGCGGGCGAGTGGTCCTTGAGCCAATCACGTAGCGCCGCATTCATCCGGGTCTGCCAACCAGGGCCAGCGGCACGGAAGGCGGCGAGTACGTCTCGATCGAAACGGATCGTGGTCGACTCTTTGCCGCTCCCGGCAGGGCGGCCACGTTGCTTGCGGTAAGCCTCGATGCCGGCCTGCATTTCTTCCCGTGTCAGCGGACGATCGTCGTCGTTCTTGCCTTCGCTCGCCGGTCGGAAACTGACAATTCGCCAAGCCTTGCCGCGAGTGGCATGCACCACCGTCAGTACCGCCAGCACATCGAAAACATAGGCGAACGACTGCATCCGTGGTTCGCCAGCACGCACGCTTCTCACGTCAAGGCGATACGGGCTCTCCAGTACCATCGGCGCATCGGCGAAATCAAGCCCGTGCTTCTCAAGATTGGCTTCCCGCCTGGCGCCGTCCCAAAGCAAGTGCGCGCTCATTGGCATTATTCTTGTAACAACAAATCCGGAGGTCAACAATTATCGCTACCACCCACCTTCTGCGTTTTGCAGGTCGGTGGTGGGGAAGGACTTGAGGATGCCGGAGCGGTCGATCGTCTGGCACACGGTCGACTCGTCGGGCACCTCGATGGTCAGCCAGATCTGCTGCCCTGCGTCGGAACAAGCGACACCTTGCCTGCATGGCAAAACCCCTCGCGCTTCAGACTCAGCGGGGGCCCCGCCCGGATTGACGCCGTTTGCTGAGGGCTCATATACTCCCGTCGGCGCCTTTGGATTTCCTGTCCTTTCGCCAGTTCGCCGTGCGTCAACCCGATGCTGCCGCGCCAAGCCGGATGTCCATGCACCACAACCCGAGGCCATGGCCATGGAAGCATCCAGCTCTCTTCCCCCGCACCCCATGCAGCGAACCGCAGCAACGGCCCAGACCGAGAACCAACGGTTGCGGCGTCTTCTGGACGGCAAGGCCCGTTTCGACTCCGGAGACTTCGCCGGCGCACAGGCGATCGCCGAACAGGCCACGCTCGCGGCTCCCGGCGACCAGGACGCCTGGCATCTGCTCGGCGTGGCGCTGGCCCGCCAGGGCGCGCTCGATCGATCCGCTTCCTGCTTGCAGCGGGCAATCGCCCTCGCTCCCGGCATCGCGGACTTCCATCTGCATCTGGGCAACGTCGAACTGGAGCGGCAGCGCCTCGCCGCGGCAATCGGTTGCTACCAGCGGGCAGCCGCCCTCGACCCGCAGAGCGAGCGGCCGCGCCGCGCCCTGGCGCTCGCCTGCGAGCGGCAACTCGACGCCGGCATCGAGCATCAGCGAGCTGGCCGACGCGACGAGGCCCGGGCCTGCTACGAGAGCGTCCTCACCGGCCAGCCGGCGCGCGCCGACGCCCTGCATCTGCTCGGCTTGCTCGCCTATGCGACGGGTGATCTCGCCGCGGCGCTGCAGCGGGTCGACGCCGCGCTGCGCGTCGCGCCCAATGCCTCGGCATTCCATGAGTCGCGTGGCATCATCCTGCTCGCCGGCGATCGGATCGGCGACGCGCAGGAGAGTTTCGCCGCGGCGCTCCGGCTGCAGCCGAAGTCGGCGTCGCACCTGTTCAATGCCGCACTGGCGCAGCGGCGCCGGCGCGATGACGCCGCGGCCGAAGCCAGCATCCGGGCGGCGATCGCCAGCGAGCCGAATCACCTCGAGGCGCGTACGCTGCTTGCCGAGCTGTACTGCGACATGCGCCGCCTCGACGAAGCCGGTCGCGAGATCGCGTCTGTTCTGGCGCTGGCCCCCGAGCGAGCGGCTGCCCATGCCCTGCGCGGCCGCGTGTGCCGCGAACGTGGGCACCACCGCGACGCACTGCTCGCCCTGCAACGTGCGCTCAGCCTCGATGCTTCCCTGGGCGCGGCGCACAACCTGCTGGGCCAGGTGCTCAAGGACCAGGGTCGTGCGGCCGAGGCGATCGACGCCTACCGCCACGCAGTCGAACTCGATCCACAGAACCCCGTCATCGGCAGCAATCTGCTCTTTGCCCTCAACTACGCGACCGACATCGCACCCGACACGGTCTTCGCGGAACATCGCGCATGGCCGACGCGCCATGGCCCTGCCGCGCCACCACCCGCCCTGCCGCCGTCGCCGCCGCTGGATCCCGGCCGACGCCTGAAGATCGGGTTCGTCTCGGCCGACCTGTGCGCACATGCGGTCGCGTCCTTCCTCGAGCCGCTGCTGGCAGCCCGCGACCGCGCCGCGCTCGAGGTGTGTTGTTACGCGAACAACGCCAGCAGCGATGCCGTCAGCACCCGGCTGGCAGCGCTCGCCGATTCCTGGCACCGGATCGCCGGGCGGACCGACGACGAGGTGGCAGCACGGATCCGTGCCGACGGGATCGACATTCTCGTCGATCTCTCCGGCCACACGCGCGGCAACCGCATGCCGCTTTTCGCCCGCCGGGTGGCAGCGATCCAGGTCACCTGGATCGGCTACCCCAACACCACCGGGCTCGCCACGATGGATTATCGCCTGACCGATTGCTGGGCTGATCCGCCGGGACTGACCGAATCGCTGCACAGCGAGACGCTGTTCAGGCTACCCGGTGGCTTTCTGTGCTTCGCGCCCCAGCGGGAAGCGCCGCCGGTCGCGCCGTCGCCCGCGCTGGCCAGCGGGCGCATCACTTTCGCTTCGTTCAACAACCTCGCCAAGGTCAATGCCGAGCTGATTGGACGCTGGGCCGCCATCCTGCACGCCGTTCCAGGCAGCCGGATGCTGCTCAAGGCGAAACCGCTCGCCGACCCGGGCACGCGCGCGCTCGTGGCCACGGCGTTCAGCCGACACGCGGTACCGCCTGAGCGGCTCGAACTCGTTGGCTGGGTCGACGGCACGCAGCACCACCTCGAGCACTATGCGCGCGTCGACATCGCGCTCGACACCTTCCCCTATCACGGCACCACAACGACCTGCGAAGCGCTCTGGATGGGCGTGCCGGTCGTCACCTGGGCGGGCGAGGTTCATGCTGCCCGTGTCGGCGTCAGCCTGCTCCATTCGATCGGTCACCCCGAACTCGTGGCGACCTCGGGCGACGATTACGTCGCCACCGCCGTCGCGCTCGCCCGCGATGTCGAACGCCTGCGACGCTTGCGCGCCGAGTTGCGTCCGACGGTTGCAGCCTCGGCGCTCACGGACACGGCGCGAATCGCATCGGAAGTTGAAGCGGCGTTCAGACGAATGTGGCGCAGGCGCCTGCGCCCGGCATGACGCGCCGCAGCAGCCGGCCGCAACCCACACGAAAGCCACCCCGCTCCGCGCGAGACGGCATCGCCCGCGAACGCCACGCCGACGGTCAGCCAGGCTGACCCCGCGGCGCGCAAAGCTGCCGCCAGGCAACCGCGCCAAGGGGATCGAGCGGCAACGCGGGCGTCAGGAACTGCTGTCCGGCGCGACTGCCACGGCATCGACCCTGCCCGGCGTCGGCAGGCCGCGGTAACCGTCGGCGGTGCCGCGAATCTCGCGCCAGAGCTCGCCCACCGGCACCCGATTGCGCGCCGTCTGGTCGACCCACTCGGTCGGCGTCGCGCTGCCGGGGTGGAAGCGGATTCCCCAGATCGGCTCGAAGGAATCGCGCGAGAGCGAGTAGCGCGCGTCACCGATCACGCTCGCATCGCTGTCGGACAGCGCGGTCCAGCCGCTGGAAAAATAGCTGAAGCGGGCGAAGTCCCGCTGCACGCGCGCATCGGCCGCTGCCGCCGGTGGCAGATCCGCTGCGAGCAGCAATTGCAGCGTGCTGCCCGGCTTCCACAGGCTGCCCGCACGGTCGAGAACGCGCAGGCGGTCGCTGTGCAGCGTCGTCCCCGACTGATAGACCGATCGCCAGACGACCGGATTGCCGACGCTCGGAAACATCTCGGCGCGCACCACCGGGTGGCCGCGCGCTGCAGCGATCAGCGCCTGCAGATCAAGCGCACGCTCGCGCTGCCAGCCCGCGACGCCGACATAGCCGAGAGCGAACAACAAGGACAGCACTGCCGGCAGGCGCGACTGCCGGCGGACGGCGACGAGCAGCCCGGCGAGCAGCGCCAGCGTCAGCAGGGGTCCAATCGTCGTCAGCCAGTGCCAGGCGACGCGCAGCGTCGAGAACGGCCAGAGCAGGTGCGTCCCGTAGTTCGTGCAGGCGTCGAGCAGCCCGTGCGTCGCGCAACCGATGGTGGCCGCGGCAAGCAGCGGCCGCCAGTCGGCACGGTAGCGCCGCTGCACGAGCCAGGGTGAGGCGGCGACGACACCGCCGACCGGGATGAAGGCGAAGGCGTGCGTGAAATGGCGGTGATACTCGATCGCCAGCAAAGGATCGGCGGTGCTGCGGATGAGGATGTCGGCGTCGGGCAGGAGGCCGCCCAGCGCACCGGGCAGCCAGGCCCGCCGCCCGAGGCGGTGGCCGAGAGCCGCCTGAGCGGCAGTGGCGCCGAGCAGCGCATGCGTCAATGGGTCCATTGCAGCTCCAGGGGCAGAGGAATCGGCTGCCGCGCGGGACCGGTCACGACGCACCGCCGACGCCCGGCGATTGCGGCCGCGCCCGCGAAGCCGGCGGCGCGCGCATTATCGCCGACGGCAGTGGAAACTCAGCGGAATTTCGCGCCCACCCGAGTGCCGGCGGGTCATGATCTCGAACACGGGCCATGGGTGGGCGAAGGAAGCAGTCTCGGGGTAGATCAGCACCACGTCACCCTTGCCGTCCCGGTAGCTCTTCCGTCCGTAGTCCCCGGCTCCGACGCTCGGTCCGAGCCCGTCCATTTCGTGCTGGAACATGGAGCTGAACCCGCGTCCCGCTTCCGACCCGGACTCACCAGCGCGGCGCAGGAATCCCTGTTCTTGACGGTTCGGCCAGATCAGCTTGTATTGACGAAAGCTACACACAACCCCATCATCCGTGTATCTCTTGTATTTGCGTGAGGAGTTCGCCATGCGTGCTGCCGCAATCAATTTACGTGCCTTGCCGGAGCAGCGTGATCTCATTGATCACGCCGCAAACCTACTGGGAAAAAGCCGTTCGGACTTCATGTTGGAGGCCGCCTGCGAGCGTGCGCAGTCGGTGCTGCTCGATCAGGTGTTCTTTGGACTGGACGCGGAAAAGTTCCAGCAGTTCACCGCCATGCTCGACGCGCCGCCGCGTGCCAATGAGGGGCTTGAGCGACTGATGGCGGTCAAGGCACCGTGGGAAAGCAATGAAAGCAATCAAGCGTGAGCTTGAAGCTATCCGCACCTCAGCCACTTGCTGCCACGCACCGGTTGAACGACTTCGAGTGCGGCGAACCCGCTTTGGATGAATGGCTCAAACGCCGAGCGATGAACAACCAGCTCACTGGAGCCAGCAGAACCTTTGTCGTCGTTGATGAAGAGAATCGGGTGCTTGCCTTCTACGCCATGGCTGCTGGGGCGGTTTCTCAGCAATGGGCGACCAGCTCGGTTCGGCGCAACATGCCTGATCCAGTTCCCGTCATGGTGCTTGGCAGGCTGGCGGTGGATCGCCGGACCCAGGGACTCAAGCTGGGGGCGGCCATGCTGCAAGACGCGGTGAATCGCGCCATCGCCGTATCGCAGAACACCGGGGTTCGCGCTTTGCTGGTTCACGCGCTCCGCGAACACGCCAAACAATTCTACGAGCACTACGGTTTTCAGGAGTCGCCGCAGCATCCGATGACATTGATGCTGCGCCTCAATACAGTCAAGGCATGATCGAAATCGAGTGGTAGGCGCTCGGCAAGTCTGGCGCAGAACGCGTGGCTTGAGCGCCGAAAGGCGTTGCCGCTCGTTCGCCGCCCCCCCGTGCTGACGCCATGCCGTGGAGCCGATTCGCCGTCGCTGCTGCGCGCGGCCGCAAGCCCCGGTGGCGCTGCGGAAGCAGCCCGGGAATGCGGGCTCGCGGCGACATTGGTGCTAGCATTGTCCGCAGCCCGCCTGTCGTCCCGCGGGCATTCCCGTGATGCCCGGCATCGCGGACCACACAAACTCGCGAGGAGACACCCATGACCCTGAGAATCGAAAACCACAAACTGGTCGGCGACCAGGTCAGCCATCGCGACACCCCGAACCGGGGTGGCGCCATGAGCCCCAGCTATCTGGTACTGCACTACACCGCCGGCCGCTCGCTCGAAAGCTCGGTCGAATCGCTGTGCACCCGGAAACCGCAGGGCAACGCTTCGGCGCACATCGTCCTCGGGCGTGACGGGCGCATCGTCCAGCTCGCTCCCTTCAACATCGTCACCTGGCATGCCGGCGTCAGCCAGTGGGCCGGACTGGTCGGCCTCAACAGCCACTCGATCGGCGTCGAGATGGACAACGCCGGCTTGCTGAAGCGGATCGGCAGCCAGTATCAGGCCTGGTTCGGCAAGGCCTACCCGGAGGACGAAGTCCTGCTGGCAGCGCACCGCAACGGTGGCCCGGTTTCTCCCTGGCACACCTACAGCGAAGTGCAGATCGAGCGGGCGATCGAACTCGCCGACCTGCTCGTCGAGCACTATGGACTGAAGGACGTTCTCGGTCACGAGGACATCGCTCCCGGCCGCAAGAGCGACCCCGGCCCGGCCTTTCCGCTCGCTGCGCTGAAGAGTCGTGTCCTCGGTCGCGAAGACGACTCGCCGCCGCGCTACGTCGTCACCGCCAGCAGCCTGAACATTCGCAAGGGTCCGGACACCAGCTTCGAGCCGGTGGCGGCGGCCCTCCGGAAAGGCACCGAAGTGTTCCTGCTCGAGGCGCGTGACCGCTGGAGCCTGGTCGAGATCGTCAGCAACGCCGAGGTCGAGGGCTGGGTGAGCAACTCCTTCATCGCCGCCGTTGCCGCTTCCCGCGCGGCGCCGGCCAGCCCGCTGGCGGCGGCGGGCGCAGGCGAGCCGGCGAGCAGCCGATCGACCCGGTCGGCGGCCGAGGCGCCAGCCGAGAAGAAGGCACGGCAGGCGAAGAAACACCGCCGGGCGAAGGATGCCTAGCAGCCTGTCGGACTTGACCAAGTCGGCTGCAAAAAGTGGGAAGACGGCTCATTTCTCCCCGTATTTCTGCACGAATAGAACCACTATTCGCTTGAAATCCGTGAACAACTGCGCTCGTCTCCCACTTCTTTCGCTTC
>JAEUOM010000038.1 GCA_016788495.1 Accumulibacter sp.
GAAGACATGGCTGATGCGGCGCTCGGTGCGCAGGCCGGCGCTGCGCGAGATCACCTCGGCCATCAGCTCGTCGGTGTGCAGGCTGCCCTTCATCAGTGCCTCGGCGTCGCCGCTGCGGATCAGCGTCACCGCCATCGCCGCCGCGTCGTGGCTGTGCTTGACATTGACGATCCGGTGCTGCGCCAGATCGAAGCCGTTCTCCTCGGCCACCGCGCGAATCTTCTGCTCGGGTCCGACCAGGATCGGCTCGATCAGTCGCGCCTCGGCGGCCAGCAGGGCGCCCTTGAGCGACTCGCGGTCGCAGGGATGCACCACCGCCATGTCGATCGCCGCCAGGCCCTCGGCACGCTGGACCAGTGCCTGCAGGCGGGCGTATTTGTCGGAGATGGTGATCTCCGGCATCGCCACGCGCTTCGTCCGGATCTTCTCGGCCGGCGCCAGCACCTCGGCGCTGCCCGAGACGACGAGCATCTTGTCCTGGTTGAAACAGGTGCAGCCGAGAATGATGTGATGGTTGTGATCGAATTTCTGTTGCACCGTCACCGTCACCGTCAGCGTGTCGCCGATCGTCACCGGGCGGGCAAACCGCAGCGTCGACTCGATGAGAATCGTTCCCGGCCCGGGAAACTGCGTGCCGATCGTCGTCGACAGCAGCGAAGCGCTCCACATGCCGTGCGCGATGAAGTCGCGGAACAGTCCGCTGTGACGGAACTCGGCCCTCGCCAGCGCCGGGTTCATGTCACCCGACATCAGCGCGAACAGCTTGACATCGTCGGGGCGCAGGGTGCGGATCAGCGAGGAGGTGTCTCCGACGTTGATCTCGTCGTAGGTTCGGCTTTCGAGGTACTCCAGAGGTGTTTCGAAATGCATGATCGTCCTCCGCATGATGCCCGCAATGATGTTCGGCGGCAGCGCCGGACGATGCCGCGCGATCCGCACCGCCACCCGCCAGGGACTCGCCCACGAACCGTATTATGCTGCAATGCAGCACACGATGGTATGCCCATCGTGCGTGGCGCCGGGCTCACCGCTGAAACCGACTGCCGGCTCGCCAACGGTGCCCAGGCAGCCGGCAACCTGTTATCGTGTCGCCGTCGCCCACCCATCCCTTGCCGGAGGACACCCGATCATGGCGCAACCGGTTGCCGAAGACGCCGTCAGCCACACGATACGTGGCGCCTGTCCGCACGACTGCCCGGACACCTGCGCACTCGACGTCACGATCAGCCAGGGCCGCGTGCTGAAGGTCGCCGGCGCGGCCGATCACCCACCGACCGCCGGCGTGCTGTGCACCAAGGTGGCGCACTACCCCGAGCGCATCCATCACCCGCAACGCCTGTTGCACCCGCTGCGGCGCGTCGGCGCGAAGGGGCCGGGAGCGCGCTTCGAGCGGATCACCTGGGACGAGGCGCTGACGACCATCGCCGACCGTTTCCGCAGCATCGTTGCCAGCCATGGCGCCGAGTCGATCGTCCCCTACAGCTATGCCGGCAACTCGGGTCTGCTCGGCTACGGTTCACTGGACCGCCGTTTCTTCCACCGTCTCGGCGCCGCGCAGCTCGACCGGACGATCTGCGCCAGCGCCGGTGCCATGGGCTACCGCGCGACGATCGGTGCGAGCATCGGCTTTGACGCCGAGAACGTCGTCGATTCCCGGCTGATCCTGCTCTGGGGCAGCAACAGCGTCGTTTCCAACCTGCATTTCTGGCGCCTGGCACAGGAAGCCAGGCGGCGCGGTGCCCGCCTCATCGCCATCGACCCCTGCCGGACGATCACTGCCGACCGCTGCGACCAGCACATTGCCCTGCTGCCGGGAACCGACAGCGCGCTGGCGCTCGGCCTGATGCACGTGCTGATCCGCGACGATCTCCTCGACCACGACTACATCAGCCGCCACACGCTCGGCTTCGCCGCGCTCGCCGAGCGTGTGCAGGCGTTTGCGCCGGACCATGTGGCGGCGATCTGCGGCATCGAGGCGAGCACCATCGAGCAACTGGCACACGCCTACGGCCGCACGCGGCCAGCGGCGATCCGTACCAACTACGGCATCAACCGCACCGCCGGCGGCGGCATGGCGCTGCGCACGATCGCCTGCCTGCCGGCGCTCACCGGTGCCTGGCGCGACCCCGCCGGCGGCGTCCTGCTGTCGACCTCGGGCAACTATCCGGTCGATACGGCCGCGCTCGAACGGCCCGACCTGATGCCACAACCGACGCCGCGCGTCATCAACATGAGCACCATCGGTCACGACCTGCTGCACGCACGGCCGCCGATCCAGGCGATCTTCGTCTACAACAGCAACCCGCTGGCAATCGCCCCACAGTCGGGCGAGGTGGTGCGCGGGTTTGCCCGCAGCGACCTGTTCACCGTCGTGCACGATCTCTTTCAGACCGACACCGCGGACTATGCCGACATCCTGCTGCCGGCCAGCAGCCACATGGAGCAGCTGGACATTCACAAGTCCTACGGCCACCTGTACATCCAGGTCAACCAGCCGGCGATCGCCCCGCTCGGCGAGGCGCTGCCGAACACCGAACTCTTCCGTCGGCTGGCATCGCGAATGGGCTTCAGCGAGCCGTGCTTCGCCGACAGCGACGAGGATCTCTGCCGCCAGGCTTTCGACTGGAGCGATCCGCGCCTTGCCGGCCTGTCGTGGGAGCAGCTCGTGCGCGACGGGCACGCCCGCCTGCGGCTGCCGCAGCCCTACGCGCCGTTCGCCGACGGCGGCTTTCCGACGCCGTCGGGAAAGTGCGAGTTCTACAGCCAGATGCTCGCCGACCAGGGAATCGACCCGCTGCCCGGCTTCATCGCACCCCGCGAATGGCGGCACAGCCCGCTGGCGCAGGAGTTCCCGCTGGCCCTGCTGACGCCACCGGCGCGCAACTTCCTGAACACCAGCTTCGCCAACTCGCAGCGCTTCCTGGAGCAGGAAAAGTCGCCGAGCGTCCTGATCAATCCCGGCGACGCGGCGCAACGGGCAATCGCCGACGGCGACCCGGTGCGCATCTTCAACCGTCGCGGTGAGTTCACCGCCCGGGCCGCCGTCAGCGACCGCGCGCGGCCGGGCGTCGTCGTCGCCACCTCGATCTGGTGGCGCAAGCTTTCCCCCGACGGGCGCAACTGCAACGAGGTGACCAGTCAGGCGCTGACCGACATGGGTGGCGGCGCGACCTTCTATGACTGCCTGGTGGAAGTGGCGGCCTCGTGCCAGCGCAATGCTTCCTGGTAGAGCGCTTTCCTGCCGGCGCCCGTGATCACGTGCGCCAGCCGCGCCGCCTGGCTCGGCGGCAACCCGTCGTCGAGCAGGAGCCGCAGCACCCGCCCGCCTTCGGCGCTCGCCACCGCTGCCGGCGCACCGGAGACGACCAGCACGAATTCGCCGCGCTGGCGATTGGCATCCGCCAGCAGCCACTCCTGCGCCTCGCCCAGGCTGCAGGCATGAATGCTCTCGAACAGCTTCGTCAGCTCGCGCGCCAGCAGCAGCGTACGCTGCGGGCCGAAGGCTGCGAGCAGCGCGGCGACCGCTTCAACGATCCGATGGGGCGCTTCGTAGAAGACCAGCGCGTACGGCAGCTCGGCGAGCTCGCGCAGCGCCTCGGCGCGCTGCCCGGACTTGCTCGGCAGGAAGCCGTAGAAGAGGAAATGCGTTTCGCTCAGACCAGCCGCCGAGAACGCGACGATTGCCGCGCACGGCCCCGGCAGCGGCACGATGCGCTGACCGGCGGTGCGCACGCGCGCCACCAGCCGAGCACCCGGGTCGGAGATGCCGGGCGTGCCGGCGTCGACGACGAGCGCCACCGACTCGCCGGCGGCGAGCAGCGCGACGACCCGTTGTGCCGCAGCCTCCTCGTTGTGCTGATGCGCCGCGAGCAGGCGCGCGCTGCAGCCATAGTGGCGCAGCAGTGGCGCCGTGTGCCGCGTGTCCTCGGCGGCCACCCATGGTACCTGGCGCAGGACGTCGATCGCGCGCTGCGTCAGGTCGCCGAGATGGCCCAGTGGCGTCGGTACCAAATATAATGCGGCTGATTCGTTCGTCATCGGAGTCGGCTGGCAGGTGAGTGGCAAAGATAACACGCCCGGGCCCGCCGGGAACTCGGCCAAGGCCGGCGAGGTCGCCGAGGAACTGGCCGCGCGCTTCCTCGCGGCGCGCGGACTGAGCGTTCTGCAGCGCAACTTCCGCTGCCGCGGTGGCGAGGTCGACCTGATCTGCGGTGATGGGCCGACACTGGTCTTCGTCGAAGTGCGGCTGCGCCGCAACGCCAGCTACGGCGGTGCCGGTGCCAGCATCACCCGCGCCAAGCAACGGCGAATCGTCCTCGCTGCCGAGCAGTACCTGGCCGCGCGCAGCGGCGGCGAATGCGACTGCCGCTTCGACTGCATCCTGCTCGACGGGCTTTCGACCACCGCCATCGAGTGGATCCGTGATGCCTTTTCGGCGCCTTGAGCGGGCCCTTGGGCTGATCCTCGCCGTCGCCCTGGCTCTGCCCACACCGCCGGCGCACGGCCGTGAAGCAGTCCGCGTCCTGGTGCAGAGTTCACCGCTGGCCGGCAGCCAGTACTATGCCGCCAGCGCGCTGTGGTCGCAAATCCGGATCGGTGACCGGCTGACGCTGGTGCGCGAAGCCGACAACCGGCACGACCGCAACGCGGTGCGCGTGGACTGGAACGGGCACCAGCTCGGGTACGTTCCGCGCGCCGAGAACCGCGCCGTCGCCCGCGCCCTCGACGCCGGCGAGCGGCTCGACGCGCGCGTGTCGAAACTGCGGCAGGATGCCAATCCCTGGCGCCGCGTCGAGTTCGAGGTCTTCCTGCTGCTCTGATGTTAGAATCGCCTCCTTTACGCGATGCGAAACGCCGCCGATGGATCTGACCCAACGTGTTCGCCAGCAGTTCAGCGACAGCGCCCAGACCAAGCTCGATGCCAGCGAAGCGCTGGCGGAACCGGTCGTGCGGGCGATCGAGACGATGGTCGGCTGCCTGCTGAACAACGGCAAGATCCTCGCCTGCGGCAACGGCGGATCGGCTGCCGACGCGCAGCATCTGGCCGCCGAACTGGTGGGGCGCTTCGAGGTCGAGCGTCACGAACTGGCGGCGATCGCCCTGACGACCGACACCTCGATCCTCTCGGCGATCGCCAACGACTACGGTTTCCAGGCCGTCTTCGCCAAGCAGGTGCGCGCGCTCGGTCAGCCCGGTGACGTTCTCGTCGCGATCTCGACCTCGGGCAACTCGGCCAACGTCATCGCGGCGATCGACGTCGCGCACGAGAACGAGTTGCGGGTCGTGGCGCTGACCGGCAAGGGCGGCGGTACGATCGGCGAGATGCTGCACGAGGACGATGTGCACATCTGCGTTCCTGCCGAGCGCACGGCGCGGATTCAGGAAACACATCTGCTGGTCATCCATTGTCTCTGCGACGGCATCGATTGCCTGCTGATGGGAGTTGAAGAATGAAACGACTGTTGGCCACGGGAGCGCTGCTCGGTGCTGCGCTGATGCCTCTCCTGCTGCAGGGCTGCCTGCCGATGGTCGCTGCCGGCGCCAGCGGTGGCGCGCTGGCGACCTTTGATCGCCGGTCGCTCGGGACGCAGACCGACGACGAAACGATCGAATGGAAGGCAAGTGCCCGCGTCGGCGAGAAACCCTGGGAGAACGTCCACGCCAATTTCACCAGCTACAACCGGAAGGTGCTGATCACCGGCGAGGTTCCTTCCGAACAGGTACGGATGGAGGTCGAGAGCATCGTCAGCGGGGTGCCGCAGGTGCAGGGGCTGTACAACGAGCTGACGGTCGGCCCGGTGACCTCGTTCTCGGCGCGCAGCAACGACTCGTACATCACCACCCGCGTCAAGAGCCGCTTCGTCGACGCCGGCAAGTTCAACCCCGTCCATGTCAAGGTCGTCACCGAAGCCGGCGTCGTCTTCCTGATGGGGATGGTGACGCAGCGTGAAGCCGACGCCGCCGTCCAGGTGGCGCGCACGACGAGCGGGGTCAGGAAGGTGGTGACGCTGTTCGAGACCATCGCCGACAGCAAGGCGAAGGAGCTCGATGTCTCGATGCCCAGGTCGAACCCGCCGGCAGCCCCGCCGATCAGCGGCTGATTTCCGTGGCACGCGGGTGATGGCCGGCAGCTGCTTGGCGTCGAGTCGGTCGCCGGCCTGCCGTGGGCGGCACGCACAGAAGGAGGACGGGCGATGAGCAAGGAGATAGTCGTTTGCCTGGACGGAAGCTGGAACGATCCCGTCGAGCGAACCAATGCCTACCGGCTGTTCCAGATGCTGCCGGGAACCGAGCGACAGGTCGTCGAGAGCGGACCGATCCGCTCGCATCTCGTCAGGACCGGCGAGCAGCTCGCCGCCTTCCACCTCGCCAGCGTCGGCAGCGGCGGCCGCACGCAGGGCCTGCTGCGCGGGACGCAGGGAATCGGCCTGCACGACTGCATGATCGACGCCTTCCTGCTGATCTCGCAGGTCTATGAGCGCGGCGACAAGATCTGGCTCTTCGGCGCCTCGCGCGGCGCCTGGGCTGCCCGCAGCCTCGGTGAGTTCATCGCCTACACCGGTCTGCTCGCTGCCGGCGAGGCCGACGACGACGATGCCGCCGATGAGGCCGAACGGGTCTGGCTGATCTACAGGGACGATCGTGGCAAGAAGCGCGGCGCGCGCTTCTGGAAGCACCACGACGAAACGCCGATCCGCATGATCGGCGTCTGGGACACCGTCGGTGAACTCGGCGTGCCGCTGTTCAACGGCCTGCGCCTGATCGACCGCGACGAACTCCGCTTCCTCAAGTTCCGCAACCGTGAGCTGAGTCCACGCGTCGAATACGGTCGCCAGGCGCTGGCCATCGACGAGCAACGGGCGGACTTCGTCCCGACCGTCTGGGCCGAGCGCGAGGGGATCAGGCAGCTCTGGTTTGCCGGCGCGCATGCCGATGTCGGCGGTGGCTACGACAGCCACGGCCTCGCCGACATCGCGCTCGAATGGATGGTGCAGGAGGTCAACGAACTCGCTGCCGGCCTGCGGCTCGTGCCCGGGCAACTGCTGCCGGCACTGGCGCCCGACTGCCTGGAGGACCGGCACGACGAGACCCGCAGCCCGGTCTGGCGCACGCGCCCGACCAGGGAGCGCAAGATTCCGGACGACGCCGAAATCCATCCCAGCGTGCTGCAGCGGCTGCAGGGGCGCGCGGACTATCGACCGAAGGCGCTCGAGGACATGCCGGCCTGCGCCCCCTTCTATCGCGGCGACGAGCCTCCCCCGGAAGAGCAACTGCAGGCGGAACGGGAAGCCCCGCCGTTCCGCAAGCTGCCGATCGATGGTTCGACGCGCTTCCCGGTCTATGCGCACAAATGGTGGAACGCTTCCGGCGTCGAGGTCGACGTCGGCGAGCGCTACCACATCGAGGCCAGCGGCGCCTGGCTGGACAAGGATGTGTCGGCTGACGCCGACGGCTATGAGTCGAAAGCGTGGTTCCTGCAGCTCGCCGAGGGCAGCCGCCGAATGGAGAGGCGCCCCTGGTTCTCGCTGGTTGCCGCGATCCATCCGCGGCCCGACCTCGAGGCCAGCAATGCCGATACCGAGAACATGCTGACCGGGCTGATCGAGAGTGCCGTCGGTGGCGTCGCCCGCGTCGACGACGAAAGCAGCCTGATCGCCACGCCGAACGGCTGCGAGATCGAGATCAGCGAGCCCGGTTTCCTCTACTTCTTCGCCAACGACTCGGCCTTTGCCTATGGCAACAACAGCGGCTTCCTCAGCGTCGAGCTCAGCCGGCTTCCCGGCGTCGACGAGGACGATGAGAGAGCGCCGGCAGCGCCTCCACGCCTGCCCGGCAGCCTCGACATCAAGCTCTACTTCGCTCCCGGCACCTCCTCGCTGGCGCCGCACATCGCGCTGCGCGAGGCGGGGCTCGAGTTCGATCTCGTGCGCGTCGATCTCCGCCGGCACCAACTGGCCGACGGCAGCGATTTCATGGCGATCAACGCCAAGGGCTACGTGCCGGTGCTCGAACTCGACGATGGCGAGCGGCTGACTGAGACCGCAGTGATCCTGCAGTACATCGCCGACCGAGTCCCGGAGAGCGGCCTCGCCCCGCGCGCGCACACGCTCGCGCGCTACCGCTTGCAGGAATGGCTGGCGTTCATCGCTTCCGAACTGCACAGGAGCTTCGTGCCGCTGTTCCTGCCGGATACCCCCGAGGACTACCGGCGCAGCCTGCGAGAGGGTATCGCCGCCCGGCTGGACTACGTCGCCGCCCGCTTCGAGGGCAGGAACTACCTGCTCGGCGAGCAGTTCACGGTCGCCGATGCCTACCTCTTCGCAGTCCTCGCCTGGAGCAGCGCGGTCGCCGTCGACATCGGCCGCTGGCCGGCGCTGGCGGCCTTCCAGCAGCGCGTCGGCCGCCGACCAAGCGTCCTCGAGGCGATCGCGGCGGAAGACTGACGCGCGGCTGCTCGCTTCCGGCGGTGGCCGGCTCGCCGGTCACCGCGCCGGGGCACCCGCTGCAGCCTGCGACCGATTCGCTCCGTCGCGCGGCGACCGAAGAAGCCCGGCAGCGGCCCAGCGCGCGGCCCCTACCCCTTGTCCACCTTGCCCCAGTTTGCGCGTGCCTGCCGGCTGACGATGAAGTCGCCGAAGAACTTCAGCCAGATCGTCGAGCCGGCAATCGCCGTCCACGTCTCATAGGGAATGCCGCTGATCGCCACCAGGAGGATCACACTCACCGCGACACCGCCGGCGACGAGGTTGATCGCCGCGGTGTAGGGCGCGTAGCGCTCGGCGTTCGGTGGCGCTTCGCCACGCTTCAGCGCCACTTCCGAGTAGTCGCCGCGGAAGAGGATGCGCCACGCTCGCCGCAGCCAGAAGAACGCCAGCGGAAAGAGGCCAAGGAACATGATCCAGGTCAGGGCGAGGCTGAGATCCATCGCTCACTCCGGCCGTTCGGCTGCCGCTGCCGAGCCGGCCAACAGAAACGCAAGAAAAAAACCCGCCGGTGCAACTGGCGGGGAATGGCCTGCCGCTGTCGCCGGCATGCCGGCGACAGCGGTGACGACGACTCAGTGATGCTCAGTGCGCACCATCGACCGCCTTGGCACCGCGCGGCACGCGTACGCTCTCGACCAGGTGCTGGATGTGCTCCGGCGGCTCCTTGGTCACCTTGTCGACCAGGAAGGCGACGATGAAGTTGACCAGCGCGCCGACTGCGCCGAAGGCCTCGGGCGTGATGCCGAAGAAGCTGTTGGCGCCACCGATCAGGTCGAGGTACTCGGTTCCCTTGATGAAGAAGATCCCCTTGTGCGCGAAGACGTAGAACAGGGTGATGAACAGGCCCGCGAGCATGCCGGCCATGGCGCCCTCCTTGTTCATCTTCTTCGAGAAGATGCCCATCATGATCGCCGGGAAGAGCGAGCTCGCCGCGATGCCGAAGGCCAGCGCCACCGTTCCGGCAGCGAATCCGGGCGGATTCAGACCAAGGTAGCCCGAGATCACGATCGCCACCGCCATCGAGATCTTGCCGGCCAGCAGTTCGCCCTTCTCGCTGATGTTCGGCGCGAACACGCCTTTCACCAGGTCATGCGAGATCGCCGCCGAGATCGCCATCAGCAGGCCGGCAGCCGTCGACAGCGCCGCCGCCAGACCGCCAGCCGCCACCAGTGCGATCACCCAGTTCGGCAGCAGCGCGATTTCCGGGTTGGCCAGCACGATGATGTCGGCGTTGACCGTCAGCTCGTTGCCCTTCCAGCCGGCAGCCTCGGCCTTGGCCTTGGCCTCGGCATTCTTGGTCTTGTCGTCGTAATACTGGATGCGACCGTCACCATTCTTGTCCTGCCACTTCAGCAGGCCGGTCTTCTCCCAGCGCTTCATCCAGTCCGGACGATCCTCGGCCTTGAGGTTCGATTCCGGCAGGTAGAGGTCTGCGTTGGTCTTGATGCCCGGCGTCACCGTCGCGTTGAGGTTGTACCGTGCCATCCCGGCGACGGCCGGCGCCGTCGTATACAGCAGCGCGATGAAGACCAGCGCCCAGCCGGCGGAAAGGCGCGCAGCGTGCACCGTCGGCACGGTGAAGAAGCGCATGATGACGTGCGGCAGGCCGGCGGTACCGATCATCAACGACACGGTGTACACGAACATGTTCAGCGTGCTGCCTGCGGTCGTCGTCGTGTACTTGCCGAAACCAAGCTCGGTGACCACCTGGTCCAGACGGGTCAACAGCGAGACGTCAGTGCCGGTCATCGTCGATCCCAGACCGAGCTGCGGAATCGGGTTTCCGGTCAGTTGCAGCGAGATGAACACCGCCGGGATGATGTAGGCGAAGATCAGCACGATGTACTGCGCAACCTGCGTGTAGGTGATCCCCTTCATGCCGCCGAAAACCGCGTAGACGAAGACGATCGCCTGCCCGACGTAGATGCCGGTGTCGCTCGACACGCCGAGGAAGCGCGAGAAGGCGATTCCGACACCGGTCATCTGGCCGATGATGTAGGTCAGCTACGCGGTCAGCAGGCAGACGACCGCCACCGTCGCCGCCGACTTCGAATAGAAGCGGTCGCCGATGAACTGCGGCACGGTGAACTTGCCGAACTTGCGCAGGTAGGGCGCGAGCAGCGTGGCCAGCAACACGTAGCCGCCGGTCCAGCCCATCAGGAAGAGGCCGCCGCCATAACCCATGTTGGAGATCAGGCCGGCCATCGAGATGAACGAAGCCGCCGACATCCAGTCGGCTGCCGTCGCCATGCCGTTCATCACCGGCGGCACGCCGCCGCCGGCGACGTAGAACTCACTGGTGCTGCCGGCACGCGCCCAGATGGCAATGCCAATGTAGAGCGCGAAGGTCGCGCCGACAACGAGCCAGATGGTAGTCGTCAGATCCATGATGGGCTCCCTATTCCTCGTGCACGTCGAATCGGCGGTCGATGTCGCCCATCAACTTCGCGTAGATGAAGATCAGCGCGATGAAGATGTACATCGACCCCTGTTGGGCGAACCAGAAGCCGAGTGGATAGCCGCCCAGCTTGATGTGGTTGAGTTCGGGCGCGAACAGGATTCCTGCAACAAAAGAACACAGGAACCATACGAAAAGGATGCCACCGATCAGCCGCAGTGTCGCCGACCAGTAGGCCTTGCCTTGGTCTTCCATGAGTTGTCTCCTCCTATATTGTGGGATTGCAAGAAGCGCCGCCGTCAGCAGGGCTTCTCACCACCTTTCTACGCGACGCGGCTTACGCCAAGCTGACAAAAGGGAAAAAAATCAACAATGTCGAGCGGATTGCTCAGGCAATGTACCCGTCAGCAGCGGTGATTCGCGGAATGAAGCCGCCGGCCGGACCGGAGCGAACGCCCGATCAGGCGGCGGCGCCGCGCTCGATGACCACGCCGACGCGCGCGACGCCGCGCATCATGCCGAGCTTGGCGATCGAGACGCGCACCCAGGTGGCGCCGAAGTCCTCGAGCAGCAGCGTCGCGACGTACTCGGCGAGCCGCTCGAGCAGGTTGAAATGGCGGGCGGCAAGCTCGTTGCGCAGGCGTTCGACGACCTGCGCATAGTCGATGGTGTCGCCGATATCGTCGCTGGCACCGGCACTGGCCGTCGAGGTGCCGATCTGCAGCGAGATCTCGACCGTCTGCGGCATGGCTTGCTCGCGCGGGTAGATGCCGATCAGCGTCGTCGCGCGCAGTTCGTTGATGAAGATGATGTCCATGCGGCCCAGGCTCGGGTGGGTGCGCCGGTGGCGTGGTGTATGATGGCGCCGCGCTGCCGGAAAGGTGGCGACAGAGCGCGCATTCTATCGCCTTCCGGCCACTGGCCATAAGGCGGCAACCCGGGATCACCCAGCCGATGCCATCGACACTGCTCACCCTGCTCGCCGTCCTCGCCGCCTATCTGCTCGGGTCGGTGCCTTTCGCGCTCGTCGCCAGCCGCGTCTTCGGCCTCGCCGACCCGCGCAGCTACGGCTCGAAGAACCCCGGCGCGACGAATGTCCTGCGCAGCGGGCACAAGGGTGCCGCCCTGCTCACCCTGGTCGGTGATGCGACGAAGGGCTGGCTGGCGGTCTTTCTCGCCGCCCACTACGCACCGTTGTACGGTCTGGCACCGGTGACGGTCGGCCTCGTTGCGCTGGCCGTCTTCTTCGGCCATCTCTATCCGGTCTTCCTCGGCTTCAAGGGCGGCAAGGGTGTCGCCACCGCCGCCGGCGTCCTGCTGGCGATCGATCCCTGGCTCGGGCTGGCGACACTCGCCACCTGGCTGCTGGTCGTCTTCACCCTGCGCTATTCATCACTGGCGGCACTCGTCGCAGCGGCGGCGGCCCCACTCTACGCCATCCTGTCATGGGGCAACGACGGCAGGGTGCTGGTGATCGGCGTCATCGCCATGGCGTTGATCGGCAAGCACTGGCAGAACCTGCAACGACTGCTGGCCGGCAGCGAACCGAGGATTGGCGGCAAGCATTGATGTGACAGTCGCGTCAGCGACTCGCGAATCGCCCTTCGCGCGCGCGGGAGAAGGGCCGGGGATGAGAGAAACGGTCATGACTTTCATCATCCGGGATGCCTCGACAATCATGACCGTTAGGCGCTTGCGCGCGAGTGCAGGTTCGAGGGGCGGAATCGGGGTAGAATTCCGCTCTCCCGACGCACGCTCCCGACGCCAGACCGCATGCAGTTCCTCGATTTCCAGCTCCGCAACCAGCTCTTTGTCGCGCCGATGGCGGGCGTGACGGACCGGCCTTTTCGCCAGCTGTGCAAGCGGATGGGGGCCGGGCTGGCGGTGTCCGAGATGGTGACGTCGAATTCGCTGCTCTACGGCAGCGCGAAAACCCGCCGCCGCGCCAACCACGAAGGCGAAGTGGCTCCGGTCTCGGTACAGATTGCCGGCGCCAGTCCGCTGATGATGGCCGAAGCGGCGCGCTACAACGTCGACCGCGGGGCGCAGATCATCGACATCAACATGGGCTGCCCGGCGAAGAAGATCTGCAATGTGATGGCCGGTTCAGCGCTGCTCCGCGACGAGGCACTGGTCGCCGCGATTCTCGAAGCAGTGGTCAGGGCCGTGCCAGCGACCCCGGTGACACTGAAAATCCGTACCGGCTGGGACCGCGAGAACCGCAACGCGCTGCGCATCCTGAAGATCGCCGAAGAGTCGGGAGTCCGCGCGCTGGCGCTGCACGGCCGGACACGCGCCTGCGGCTACGGCGGCGAGGCGGAGTACGAGACGATCCGCCAGGTCAAGGCGGCTGCGCGCATCCCGGTGATCGCCAACGGTGACATCGATTCGCCGGAGAAGGCGAGATGGGTGCTTGCCAGCACCGGCGCCGACGCAGTGATGATCGGTCGCGCAGCGCAGGGGCGACCCTGGCTCTTTCGCGAGATCGAGCACTTCCTGAACACCGGCAGCCACATGCTGCCGCCGCGGGTCAGCGAGATTCACGAGGTCCTGCTCGGCCACCTGGACGATGTCCATCTGTTCTACGGCCGCCAGGCTGGCGTCGGCATCGCCCGCAAGCACATCTCCTGGTACACCCGTGGGCTGCCCGGATCGGCCTTCTTTCGTCACCACATGAACCAGCTGCCGACCGTCGAGCAGCAGCGACGGGCGGTCAACGAGTTCTTCCTGGCACTCGCCGACGACAACGAACGCCTGCCTGCCACAGCGCGGCCAGAAGTGGCAACCGGCGACATCCCTTGCGAGGAACTTGCCGCATGAAGCATGTGCATGATGACGATGACGCCATCGCGACCTGCGTCCGCAAGGCACTGGAAAACTACTTTCATACGCTCGGCGGCGAGCAACCGGTGCCGGTCTACGAGATGGTGATCCGCAGTGTCGAGCGACCGATGCTCGAAGTCGTTCTGCTGCAGGCAGGCGGCAACCAGACCCTGGCAGCCGAGATTCTCGGCATCAATCGCAACACCTTGCGCAAGAAGCTGCTCCACCACCGACTGATCACCTGAGTTCCTTCGTACAGCAAGCTGTCGTCTCGGCCTCCTTCCACCCTGTTTGCCCTACCTGCCACCATGAAAATCCGTCAAGCCCTGCTCAGTCTTTCGAACAAGAACGGCGCCCTCGACTTCGCCCGAGAACTCGTCGCCCACGGCGTCAGGCTGCTGTCAACGGGTGGCACCGCCCGCATGCTGCGCGACGCTGGCCTGCCGGTCAGCGAAGTGGGCGACTACACGGGTTTCCCGGA
>JAEUOM010000052.1 GCA_016788495.1 Accumulibacter sp.
CGACGGACGTAATCCGAGCAAATCCACAAACGCCAACGATGAGCGTTTCGCACTGGCCGCTTAAGGCCTGCTGAGGACGTAGCCGTCCAATAAACAGAATGGCTATCGGCGGGGGCTTCGGCCCCCGCCGTCATTTGTCGGGACGCTTTGACGCACCCGCAGATGACGGCGGGGCGGGACTGGCGCAGGCAATCGGGAGCCAGGCATGCGTGGCGGGGGGACTGCGGTGGTCTGGCTATGGTGTTGGCGGAGTCGCTTCGGCGAGTGCCGGCCTGCACGAGGCTGTTGCCGCACCGGCCTGGCGGCGAATCGCCTTCGTCTGGCTGCAAAATCGGACGGGTGTTGGGGAGTTGGCCTTTCAGGCCTCTTTGGCGGTGGCCAGCCGCCGATTCTGCTGGGCGCCCTCGTCGAAGCCGGTGAGCTGCGACTCGATTCCGTCGAAACTGCTGGCGGTGGCCGGCGTCAGGCGCGACAACCGGCGCAGCAGGCGCTGCTGGGCAAAGGTTTCAGTCGGGTCCGGCTTGCCGAGCACGTACTCGGAGCCGCGCCGGGTCGTCACGACCATCGAATTGCCGTCGAGGCTGTAAGCGGTGATCGGCGAGGTCCGGATGTGTGAGGACGATGGAAAGCGTGGGTTGCTCCCGTAGACGCGCCCCTCGATGCACACCAGTTCTTCCCCATCACGGGTGACAAGATCCAGCATCTTCCAATTATTCAGTATATTCATGGCGTTGCCCCCATCCAGGCGAGACGAGAAGAGCCGAAGGCAGGCATGATTGTACGCCATCTCGGGTTTCTGTGGGCCGTTTCGCTGTCCGGAACCCCGGAGGCACATCGTTGGCGCCGACAGACAGTTGAAAAAATAGTCATCATCTTCTCGCAGGACACTGCAAATCGTTGATCTGTTGAGTTGTTGAAGCCGGCTTGCGCAGGCCGTAGGAAAGCGCCGGGCGGATCTTCCGCATGCGTGCCACCTGCCCGGGCCGCACTTCGCCGATGCCAGCATGGCGCCGGGAGCAACGGCAGCGAGCAAGGCCCACTGCCGCGCGCCGGACTGCACTAGCAGACAGCAAGAACTGTGCTAACCCTGGTGCTGTTGCCGATTGGCCCATTAAAGCAAGTGTCTGCCTGCAGTGTGCGGCGGCGTGCAGAAATTGGGTGTAAAATTTTTCGACAGGCGGCGCACGGCCACCCGTTCTGCCAGCCGTCTGACTGCCATCCACGCGGCGGCGTCTGTCAACGGCGTCTGTCAACCACGCCGGCGGCCGTGCGGCTGTCCCGGACGTGGGCGCCGACCGGGCAGCAGGTGCGCGCGTTCGTCGTCGCCGAGCGCTTCGATATGGGCAAGCTGGCCGGCGAGGACGCTCAGGTCGGCTTCGGAGGCATCGTGCCCCTTGGCGAGGCGGCGGCGGACGCGTGCAGCAAGCTGGCCGCGCGTCGCCGATGGCGCGACGATGAAGAAGGCGGCGCCGGCCTCGGTCGCCAAGTGGTGGAAGGCTTCGCGCCGGCGACGTTCGAGGAAAGCGGCGTCGACGATGACCGACCAGCCGGCGGCGAGCAAGCCTCGCGCCAGTTCGCACAGCCGCCCGTAGGTGCGCTCGCTGGCGTCGCCCGAATAGATGCCGCCGCCCACCGGCGAGCCGCTGTCGGCACGGGCGGCAAGTCCGAACAGCCGCTTGCGCTCGACATCCGAGCGCAGGCGCAGAGTGGCCGCCGCGTCATCGGTCAGCAGCAGGTCGCGCGAGGCGCGCGTCTTGCCGCAGCCAGCGACGCCATGGGTGATGATCAGGCGGGGCGGTGGCGGTACGATGAGGCGCTCGGCGAGAGCCAGGTAGCCGTCTGCCTGACCGTCATCGGGACCATCCTGACGGCTGCGGATGGCGGCGACCTTGGCGCGCACGAGTGCGCGATAGACGGCGTAGAAGCGCAGCACCTGCGCTGCGTCGTAGTCGCCGCTGCACGTCAGCCACTCGTTGATCAGCCAACAGGCGAGACCGGGCTGGCGGTGGTCGAGGAGGTCGATGTAGGTGAAGGCGAGCTCGCTGGCGACGTCGATCCAGCGCAGCGCCTCGCTGAACTCGATGCAGTCGAAGAGGGTCACGCGACCATCGATCACGACCAGATTGCCGAGATGCAGGTCTCCGTGGCATTCACGAATCCGGCCGCCCGCCTTGCGGGCAGCGAAGTGCGCGCGCAGGCGGTCGAACTCGGTTTGTGTCCACGCGCGCAGCCGGGCCAGGCGCGCGCTTTCCGCGCTGCCGGGCAACAGATCCAGCAGTTCATCGAAATTGGCGAGCGCCGGAGCGAGTACTTGCTCGGGTTCGCCGAAACGCGAGTCTGGCGGGGCGGCTGCCGCGGTGGCGTGGAAGGCGGCGAGTGTTGTCGCGAGATCGGCGACCCGCTGTCGTCCGAGCTGACCGCGGGCGCACAGCCGGTCGAGGCGGCCGTCCTCGGCGAAGCGGCGCATCATGACCGCGTACTCGATGGTCTCGCCGGCACCGTTGATCTGCGGGTCGTCGGGCGCGCCAGCGATCGGCAGCACCGCCAGGTAGAGCTGCGGCGCAAAGCGGCGGTTCAGGCGCAGCTCGGCCTCGCAGCAGGCACGGCGCCGCTCGAGCGTGCCGTAGTCGAGGAAGGGCAGGACGACCGGCTTCTTGATCTTGTAGGCAAAGTCGCCTGCCAGCAGTAGCCACGAGGCATGCGTCTCGATCAGCTCGACGTCCGCCGCCGGGTGCGGATAGCGTGCCGGGTCGAGCAGGGCGCTGATCAGCGGCGGCAGCGGCGGCGACAAGCTTCAGCTCCGCTGGCTGCAGCGCAGCCAGGCCTTGCGCAACTCCTCGAGCGCGCACATCAGGACGGCGCAGCCGGCAGCGAGGAGCCAGCTGTCGCTGCCGATCGCCGCCGTACCGAAGAGCCAGTTGCCAGTCGGCGTGTAGACGATGAACAGGATCACCGCCAGCTCGGCGGCGACTCCGAGCAGCAGGTAGCGATTGCCGCCCAGGCCGTAGCTCAGGATCGACTGCCGCGGGTGGCGGCAGAGGTAGAGGTTCATCATCTGCATGACGACGATCGTCGCCAGGCAGGCGGAGGTCGCCTGCAGGTACAGCGGGTCGAGGCGGTCGAGCGTCTGTCCATGCTGCCAGCCGGCGGCATCGAGGACGAAGAAGAAGGCCAGCATCGCCGCCGTCGCCTCGAGGACACCGAGAAAGAGGTAGGCGCGGGCGAGCAGGCTCCACGACATCAGCCGCTCGCCGCGCTGGCGCGGGGGGCTTTGCATCACCGCCGGGTCGGGCTTCTCGGCGCCGAGCGCCAGCGCCGGCAGCATGTCGGTTCCGAGGTCGACCGCCAGGATCTGGATGATGGTCAGCGGCAGCGGAATGCGGAAGAGGACGAAGGCGAGAAAGGGTACGAGCTCGGGGATGTTCGAGCTGAGGATGTAGGTCAGGAACTTGCGGATGTTCTCGAACACCGCCCGCCCTTCCTCGATCGCCGCGACGATGCTGGCGAAGTTGTCGTCGAGCAGGATCAGGTCGGCGGCCTCCTTGGCGACGTCGGTGCCGCTGATGCCCATGGCGATGCCGATGTCTGCCGCCTTCAGCGCCGGTGCGTCGTTGACGCCGTCGCCGGTGACGGCGACGATCTCGCCCTTGCTTTTCAGCGCTTCGACGATGCGCATCTTCTGCTCGGCGGCGACGCGGGCGAACAGGATCTCGGGCGCATCGAGCGCCAGTTGCAGTTGCGTCGGCGACATCAGTCGCAGTTGCTCGCCGCTGACGATCGTCGGTGCTTCGCCGCTGATGAGGCCGATTTGGCGGGCAATCGCCAGCCCGGTGCGCGGGTGGTCGCCGGTGACCATGATCGTCCGGATACCGGCTTCCTTGCAGCGGGCGATCGCCTCCGGCACCTCGGGCCGCGGCGGATCTTCGAGGCCGATCAGTCCGGCGAGAACCATCCCCTGCTCTTCGCCAGGCGGACCCTGTGGGTCGACGGCGCGATGGGCAAAGGCGAGCACACGCAGCCCCTGGCCCGCCATTTCGTCCTGCGCCGCCAGCAGGCGGGTGCGGGCGGCGGGATCGAGTGGCGCGATGCCGGCATCGAGGTGCACGCAACTGCAGCCGGCGAGCACCGTCTCGAGCGCCCCCTTGCAGTAGAGCATGCGACCTTGCGGCGTGTCGCAGATCACCGACATGCGCTTGCGATCGGTATCGAAGGCAATCTCGGCGACGCGGCTGAAGCCGGCCAGGTCACCCGCAACCTGGCGGCCGACCGCGGCCAGAGCGATTTCCATCGGATCGCCACGCAGGGTCAGCCGACCCTGCTCATCGACCTCCTTCAGATTGTGGCAGAGCGCGGCGTTGACGAACAGCGTGCGGTGGTCGATCAGCGCCGGCGCGTTCTGCGTCAGCTCGACGCAGGGCAGCATGCCGCCGCCGATCCACAGTTCCTGTACCGACATCCGGTTCTGCGTCAGGGTGCCGGTCTTGTCGCTGCAGATCACGGTTGTCGAGCCGAGCGCCTCGACCGCTGGCAGATGGCGTACGAGCGCGTTGCGCCTGGCCATTCGCTGCGTGGCCATGGCCAGCGACAGGGTGACGGTCGGCAGCAGTCCTTCGGGCACGTTGGCGACGATGATGCCGATGGCGAAGAGCAGGTTCTCCCAGGTCGGTAGCCCGATTGCCTGGCCGACGAGGAACAGCAGCACACCCATGCCGGTGGCCAGGCCGGCGACGATACGTGACAGGCGGGTGATCTCGCGTTGCAGCGGCGAGCTGGCTTCACCGGCGGTTTGCGTCAGGTGGGCGATGCGGCCGAACTCGGTGCGCATGCCGGTGGCGTAAACGACGCCGCGCGCCTGCCCGGAAACGACCGAGGTGCCGGCGAGAACGACGTTTCTCGCCTGCAGCGGCGATTCCTCGCCGCAGGGCTCGAGCGTGCGCGCTCTGGCGAGCGACTCGCCGGTCACCGTCGACAGGTTGACGCGCAGGCCGCAAAGCTCGATCAGGCGGCAGTCGGCGGGGACGAAGTCGCCCTCTTCGAGGAGCACGATGTCTCCCGGTACCAGCTCGCTGGCGAGAATGCCGATGACCTCGCCGGCGCGCAGCGTCTGCACCCGGTGCGGCAAGAGGCGGCGCAGGGCAGCGACCGCCCGTTCCGCCTTGTACTCCTGCCAGAACGAGAAGACGCCGTTGATGACGATGACGCCGACGATCGCCAGCCCGAGCTTGGCCATTCCCTGTCCCGGGTCGAAATGCTCGGCGGCGAACGACAGGCCGGCAGCGATCCAGAGGACGATGGCAAAGAAATGGGTGAATTCCTGCGCAAAGCGCAGCAGGAGATGCCTCTGCTCGACCTCTTCGAGCAGGTTCGGGCCGAACTCGCTGAGGCGGCGTGCCGCCTCGGCGGCAGCCAGTCCGGTGGACGAACTGTTCAGGCTGGCCAGAGCCTGCTCCACAGTCAGCGAATGAACCCGCACGCGCGCGAACTCTTGTTGCGATCAGATCGACAATGTACACCCTCGGCGGCAGGAAAGCACCACCGCGGGACGACCGTTTCCCGCTCCTGGCGCCGGCAAGGTCCGCTGGGCCGGTTCCGGCGCCGCCGCTCAGCCGTTGCCCGGCCGTCGCCTGTTGCGCCAGACGGCGACCAGCGTCGCCAGCTTGTCGCCCGGCGACAGGCGCTCGTCGGACAGTGCCTCGAGAAAATCCGACAGCCGTTTCGACCGGACGATCGCGAAACCGGTGAGCACGGCCGAAAGCACGAAGACCAGCGCGAAGAAGACGAGGCGCTCGGGCAGCGGTTCCTGGGCCGCGTCGATCAGGTTCATTCCGAGGAAGCCGGTGCTGATCGTGGCGAACAGGCCGGCAGTGGTGACCACCGTCAGCCGCACGACCGTGTTCGCCTGTCGGCGCAGACTGTCGCTGTCGAGGTACTGACTCATGTCCTGGATTTCCTCGCGCAGCTCGGCGTACAGGCGCTCGGTGCCGAGGTGGCCGCGGGTCATGGCGAACAGCGCCCGCGCCTGTGCCTGGTCGGAGATCTCGTTGAACCAGTAGCGGTGGGTGAAGCGCAGAAAGACCTCGAGCACTTCGCGGATGTCGCGCT
This sequence comes from Accumulibacter sp., assembly GCA_016788495.1. Classification (GTDB taxonomy): domain Bacteria; phylum Pseudomonadota; class Gammaproteobacteria; order Burkholderiales; family Rhodocyclaceae; genus Accumulibacter. The sequence goes on from JAEUOM010000052.1 coordinate 6,103, forward strand.
TGAAGGTCTTGACCGACTCGGCGTTGCCGATCTGCAGCCGGTTGAGCGCCGTCACCAGACGATCGGAAAGCATCAGCAGTGCCGCCTTGTGGAAGTGGGGAATCAGGGCGAGGAGAAAGAACTGGTGGCGGAACTGCCCGAGCAGGCCGCTTTCGGCACCGGTGAAGTACGCATCGCGGGCGCTGCCGACCATGATGAACGCGTGACCGCAGGAGAGCAGCCGGGTGCCGCTCAGTTCCGCCTGCGGATGCCAGTAGCGGTCGTAACAGAAGCGCGCCTCGAAATCCTCGAGGTGCTGGTCGGAGTAGGGTAACGAGCCGCCCTTGCCGGGACCGCTGACCAGAACCAGGCGGGCGAAGTCGCCGCGGTCGAGGCAGCGCGGGTCGTCCATCGCCAGATAGGCGAGCAGCGGCATGCGGTGATACTCGATCTGCCGGTAGCGCACCGGACCCTCCTCGTCCGAGTGGTGGAGAACCAGCGGCCGCAGCAGGAACTCCCAGTGCGACGCGATGCACGGGGCGCGAAAGCGGCTGACGAAAGCCAGGTACTTGCTGCGCTTCTCGTAATCCGAGGTGGCCAGAACCCGGCCGTCGGCGGCGAGCCATTCGCTGCGCCGCAGGCAGTGACCGCCGCTGCCATCCTCGTCCCAGTACGGTGGATAGGCGCGGCCGAAACGGTAGAGCGTGTCCTGCACCTGCCGCAGCTCGAGATCGTCGGCGGCGATCTCGACGACGAGGATGACGACGTCAATGTCGTGGAAGAAGTACAGATCGAGGTGAACGATGTCGAAGCACAGCGGCGTTACGCTGTCCTTGAAACTCATCCGCACCTGCGCCACGTCGTCGCGGCGGAAGACACGGATCGGCGATCCACCGTGCTGCGGATTGCCGTCGTCGCCGCCCCCTTCGCCGTAGAGGAAGCGCTGCACGTAAGGCAGGAAGGTGACGAACTCGCTGTAGTGACGTTCCTGGAACTGCTCGGGATCGCCGGAGAACTCGTCGGCCAGTTCGCGCCACGGCTGGCTGCTGCCGACCTGCGCAAGCAACTGGTGATGCTGCTGCAACGGGCCGCCGGCAGGCAGGGGCATCAACTGCAGCGGCCAGAGAAGGATTTGCCGGAAGTGCCGGACCCGTTGCTCCTGTCAGCGGTTGGCGATGTCCATCGTTTCCTCCGGGGCGGGGAGCTGAAAGCCGATCGCTCGACCGGTTTTCAGCCGCCGATCTCCGCCAGCAGCCGGCCGACCATCCGCTCGGCCTGGTGCAGGTAGCCGCCGCCGAACAGATTGAGGTGGTTGAGCACGTGGTAGAGCTGGTACAGCAGCTTGCGCTGCGCGAAACCGTCGGCCAGTGGCCAGGCCTCCCGGTAGGCGGCGTGGAAGCTGTCGGGAAAGCCGCCGAACAGTTCGCTCATCGCCAGGTCGGTCTCGCGATCACCCCAGTAGACCGCCGGATCGAAGAGTGCGAGCCTGCCGGCGTCGTCGAGCGCGGCGTTGCCGGACCAGAGGTCGCCGTGCAGCAGACTGGGCAGTGGTCGATGCGCGGTGAGCAGTGCCGGCAGACTTTCGGCCAGACGCTCGCCACTGGCGATCAGCCGGGCAGGCTGGCGATGCCGTTTCGCCATCTCCAGTTGCGGCAGCAGCCGCTGACGGGCGAAGAAGAGTGGCCAAGTCGGCTGCGCGGCGTTTTCCTGCGGGCTGCTGCCGATGAAGTTGTCGCGCGGCCAGCCGAAGTGGCTGCCCGGGATGCGGTGCATGGCCGCCAGCGCTTGGCCGGCGGCAGCGCTCGCGGCATGCCCGCGCAGGGGAGCGAGCGCCAGATGCTCGAGTACCAGCCAGGCATGCCGGCCACTGACTCCGTGTCCGCAGACGCGTGGGACGCGCACGGCCGGACAGGCCGCCAGCGCTGCCAGACCGTCGGCCTCGGCGGCGAACATCGCCGCCAGACGGGCGTCGTTGAGCTTGACGAACCAGCGGCGCTGGCCGCTGCGTACCACCAGAGCGCGCGAGATCGACCCGCCGCCGACCTCGCTGACCGAGTCGAGCGTGGCAGCGCCGCCGCCGTCAACGCCGATCAGTGCGCGCAAGGCGGCGTCGAGCTCGGCGTCGAGGATCTCCTGGCCGGCGATCATTCCGCTACCGGCAAGGTTGGGTGGCGTGGCTGCGGGCATTTGGCTGGCGACCCGCGTCGCGCCGGAGGCTGGCACACGCCGCGTGCTGGCCGGCAGCCGGCAGCGGCGTACTGGTTTACGGATGCCGGCGAATATGATCTGATACACAACCCGCGCCGTTGTGCGGTGCCACCCTCGATCGGGCGACGGGCTGCCGCCGCGCCGTCCGTCGGCGAAGCACGGCCCGGGTGGTCGCCGGCCGGTGTGCCGCCGACGTCTTCCAATCCAGGAGCCAAGCTCATGAAAATTCGACTGATTCTCGTTTCCGCCCTGCTCGCGATCGGCCTCGCCGGTTGTGGCGAAGATGCCAGGAAAGCCGAGGCCGCCAAGGCCGATGCCGCAAGACTTGCCGCCGAGGCCAAGCAGAAGGCCGATGAAGCCGCCAGGAAGGCCGGCGAAGCCGTCGGGGCTGCGGCCGAGGCGACCAAGGAGGCCGGCAAGGAGGCCGTCGCGGCAACCAAGGAGGCCGGCAAGGAGATGGTCGTCAAGGCTGCCGATGCGACAAAGGACGCCGCCGATGCAACCAAGGACGCTGCCGACAAGGCGAAGGCAGCAGTCGGCAAGTAAGCCTCGTTTCGTCCCGTGACGGCGGCGGACGTGGCCCGCCCGCCGCTGCTTGCCGGCGCGAGCGGCTTGGCGGTGCCCGCTGGCGACCACCTCACTGCGGATCGCCCGGGCGGGCTGCCGCGTCCGGGCGCGCGGACGCCGCCGCTGGCCGCAGGTAGCCGAAGAACAACCGGTCGGCACCGAGCATGTGCTTCGTCACCACCTCATAGGCGAGGAATTGGAACACGTCACCGACGCCGCGCGTGCCGCTGCGGTAGTGGTCGAGCAGGCGGTGCGCCTCGGCGGTCAGTGCCGCGTGCAGCAGCAGGTGTTCGGCGGCAGCCGGGAAGCCGGCGGCGCTGATGACCGCCTCCTCGTCGCGGAAGTGTTCGACGACATCGGTCAGCAACTGGTCGACGATCATGCCGAGCTGTTCTGCAGACTGATCGGAGAGGATCGCCGCGAGCAGGCGGTTGGCGTCGGCAAAGAGCTGGCGGTGACCGCGATCGACGATCTCGTTGCCGCATTCGTATGCCGCGCGCCAGACGAGCTGCACGAAGTTGGCGACCACGTAGCCGTCGCTGTCCGCTTGGCCCGCCTGTTCCGGCGCCACCTGGACCTGGTTGCGGCCCTCGCTTTTGGCGCGGTAGAGCGCGGCGTCGGCGCGTGCGAACCACTCTTCCCAGCTCTCGCCGGCTGCGCACTCGGCCACCCCAATGCTGACCGAGACGCTGCCGACGGTGGCGAAGTGGTTGGCCGCCACCTCCCGTCGCAGCCGTTCGGCAACCGCCGAAGCAGTCGAACGGGAGGTATTTGGACAGAGCACGACGAACTCCTCGCCGCCCCAGCGACTCAGCGAGTCAACCTTGCGCAGCGCTCCCTGCAGCAGCGCCGTCAGGCGCTGCAGGACGGCGTCGCCGACGGCATGGCCGTACTGATCGTTGATCGGCTTGAAGCGGTCGACGTCGATCAGCAGCAGGCAGAGCGAATCGCCGTAGCGCGCCATCCGTTCCATCTCGCCGCGGACGCTCTCCTCCAGACGGCGCCGGTTCCACGCCCCGGTCAGGCGGTCGGTGCTGGCCACCTGCTCGAGTTCGAATACCATCTGCTGCAGGTCTCGATTCGCCTCCTGCAGCCGCTGCAGCGTCTCCTGGATCGCCAGCGAAGCCTGCTGCCGCGTCGCCGGCTCGATCAGCGATGCGATCGCCTGCAGCGTCCGGTCCGGGGCCAGGATCGCCATCTTCAGCCACGAACAGTGCCGGCTCGGACCGCTGCACGCGAGCTCGACGTCGGCCCGGGCCGACGCCTCGCCGGCGAGGATTTGTCGGTCACATTCGGCGAGCAGGCTGTAAGCCGCGGGTGGCACGAGTTCCTCTTCCGACCTGCCGACCAAGCGCTCGCCCGGTCGACAGAGCAGCTCTTCGATCGCCCGGTTGGCCAGGCGATAGCGCCCGTCGAGCCCCTTGAGCGCGAAGCCGACGGCGCTGGTCGGCATCAGCAGCCGCAGCAACCCCGACATTGGCACCAGCGCCTCGCCGACGACATCGTCGACCGGCAGCGTGCCGCTGCTCACCTGCTCGGCCCCGCCGGGCTGCCGCAGCGGCGCGGGAGGGCGCCGGTCGCCGCTCCGCCGGCGGCGATGCCGGGCTGGCGCTGCGCGGGTCCGGTGCCGGTCACATTCCGCCTGGGCAGGCAAAGGCGTCGGGCGTTCACTGGCCTGCCTTTGCCGCAGGACGCGGGGCGAGGACGACGCGATTGCGTCCCTGCATCTTGGCGGCGTACAGCGCGCGATCGGCCCGGTTGACCAGATCGGTCGCCGACTCGCCGGCGACATGGTCGGCGACGCCGATCGACACCGAGATGTTGCCGATCGGGGACTCGCGGTCGCCGCTGCGCCTGATGCTGCTCGCGGCGACCAGCGCGCGCAGCGCCTCGGCCAAGCCGACGGCCCCGCCGCGCGGCGTGTTCGGCAGGACGACGGCGAACTCCTCGCCACCGTAACGCGCGGCGGTGTCCTTGCCCTTGACGTTGGCACGCAGGAGCTGGCCGATTCTGGCCAGGACGCGGTCGCCGAAGACGTGTCCCTGGCTGTCGTTGATTCGCTTGAAGTGGTCGAGATCGATCATCAGCAGGCAGGGCCCGACGGATGCCGCTTGCAGCTCGGCCAGGCAGGCCGCCAGCGCGAGGTCGAATCCCTTGCGGTTGGCAAGGCCGGTCAGGCCGTCGATCAGCGCCTCCTCGCGCGCCCGCGCCACCTCCTGCCGCAGGCGTTCGGTTTCGCTCACGCTTTCGGCAAGACGTGCCTTCAGGGTGCTGATCGCCTGCTGCATCTGCTGCGTGCCGCGCAGGATGTCCGCGACGCCGCTGGCGAGCGCGTCGCTGCCGGTCGCCGGATCGATCAGTTCGTCGTTCCAGCGTGCCAGAGAACTGCCGAAGCGCGTCGCCTCGTCGCTCGCCGCCGCGGTCGACGCCGAGACATGGCTGACGAGCTGACTGACGCTGTCGCCGATGCGCAGGGCAGTCTTGGCATCGAGTTCGCTGATGTGTCGGGCATGGAGATCGTGGATCGTCTGGTCGTTGAGCCGCTCACCACTGCGCAGCAGCGAGTCGAGTTCGCTGCGCAGGGGCGGATTGACGCCGGACACATACTCGTACCAGACCGTGTAGTTCGTCGGGTGCATGCCGGCGGCGTGCTGGGTCATGTGCTTGAGTGCCAGCCGCAGGTACTCGGTGCTCTGGGCGGCGCTGTGTTGGTACTTCACCCGCTTCTCCATTTCCGAACCGGGTCGAGTGCAGATCCTGACATGTCTTTCGTCCTCCAGCTTGTTCTTCCGGCGACCTGCGGCGCCGGCTCAGATGCCGCTCTGCGGCAGCAGTCGTTTGGCTTCGGTGGCCGGCAACGCGCTGCTGAGCAGCTGACCCGGCAGTTTGTCACATTGTGCGCGGCGCAGGAAGTCGGTCTGGCGCGTGTTGTCCACGGCTGCAGCGAGGAAGCCGCGACCGAGGCCGGGCACCGTGGCAAGGATCGGCGTCGTGCTGCCGGGCGCCGTTGACGCTTCCAAGTCGCCTGCCGACGGGAGTCTGGTCGCCGCTCCTCTGGGCACGCGGCCGACATTCAGGCGGCGTTGCTGCTCGCGCAATGCGTCCTGCCACCGGCAAAAAGGCAGACGCGGTTGCGGCCGGCCTTCTTGGCTGCGTAGAGCGCCTTGTCAGCGGCGCGCAGCATGTCGTCGGACTCCTCCATGCCGTTCTCGCGGTTGGCGACGCCGATGCTGACCGAAGTCTGAACCTCGACGTTGGCGACCGTGATCCGCAGCTCACGCACCATGCGGCGCAGCCGCTCGGCCGCCAGCAGGGCGGCGCGGGGGTCGGCGTCGTGGCACACCAGCAGGAACTCCTCGCCGCCGATGCGGCTGACGCTGTCGTCCTTGCGCGCCGCCGCCTGGATGGCCCGGGCCACCGCCTGCAGGACCTGGTCGCCAATGGCATGTCCGTGCTGGTCGTTGATCGACTTGAAATGATCGACATCGATCATCAGTGCCGCCACCGGCTGGCCGGTCCGCTGCGAGGCGCGCCAGAAGCGCTCCAGCGCGTCCATTCCGGCACGCCGATTGGGCATCCCGGTCAACAGGTCGGTCATCGCCGCATGCTCCAGGCGGCGATTGCTGACCGCCAGCTCGGCGGCGAACTGCTTGAGCTGCGCGCGGTCGCGCTCCCAGGCCTCGAGCAGCTTGGTGTAATGCTGCGCGGCGCGCATGCGCGCACGCAGTGCGCGCGTGTTCACCGGTTTGGTGACGTAATCGTCGGCCCCCGCCTCGAAGGCCTGGATCAGCGTCTCGTCCGTCTGTTCGTCGGTCAACATGATGACGTATATCGACTGGCCCCAGTCGGTGGCACGCAGCGCGCGGCAGAAGGTCGGGCCGTCCATCACCGGCATCAGCCAGTCGGTGATGACGATCTGCGGCAGCACCTCGACCGCGACCGCGAGCGCATCACGACCATTCTCGGCGGCGAAGGCGGTGCAGTCGGGGACGTGGGAGAGCAGCGCTGCGCCCAGCATGCGGCTGGTCGGTTCGTCGGCGACCAACAGCACCCGCTTGCCGACGGTGCCGGTGGCTGGTGCCTGATCCGGACGCGGGATCGGGGCGCTGGCCATATCGTCGAAGGACGGCAGCGAGGTGGCGGGCAGTTTGAGCAGCTCGGCCCACTCCTGCCATTGGCTCACGACTTGGTCGAAGACCTCGCCAAGGGCCGCTGCATCGAGGCCGATCCTGCCGCCGAGGAGCATGAGTTCGGCGATGTGGCCATTGCGTTCGGCCACTGGCGAACGGCCGAGGTCGGCCATCCGCCGTGCCTGGAAGAAGAGTTGCACGAGCTGATACGGTCGCGAGCCCTCGCTGAAGCCGGCTGCCTCGGGCCGCTCATGGTAGCGGACGGGTTCGGCGAGGGCGCTGGGAATTCCGCAGTCGGCGAGGACGGCAGCCGTCACCTCGTCGTGATCGGCACCCAGGCGTTCGCGCTCGAGGGCCCGCAGCGTCTCGCCGCCGAGTTGCTCCGCCAGCACGGTCGCGTAGTCGGCGGGGTAGGCCGTCGCCAGTACCAGCGAGCCGATCTGTGCCAGGAGACCGCAGGCGAACAGTTCGTCGGCCGCAGCAATTCTCGCCAGGCTGCCCAGTTCGTGACAGGCGACCGCCATCAGCAACGAATGCGACCAGAACGCGGTGTGGTCGAAGGCGCTGCCGTTGCCCTCGCGATACTGGTCGACGAGCGAGAAGCCCATCGCCACCTGCCGCACCGTGCTCATGCCGAGGCGCAGTACCGCCTCCCGGATCGATGCGACCGGACGGCCACCGGAACGGGCCGAATTGCACAGACGCAACAGCCGACTCGACAGCGCCGGGTCACCCTGTACGACCTTCACCACCTCGTCGAGCGTCGCGTCCTCGCGCCGGCAGATCTCGAGGACGGCCAGCGCCACGCCCTTCGGGCTGGGTAGCCGGCCGCTGAGTCGAAGCTGTTCGATGCTGTTCATGTCTTCCTGGCACTGCCCGGCTGTCATCGGCCGCAGTCTACCGGTCCTGCACGGCTCGTCACAAGCAATACCTGTCGCTCGTCGCACGCTGGTATCGAGCCACGGCGGCAACTGCGCCTCGCCGTCGTTGCCGCCGCCCGCTTGCGGTGACGGCTGACGGTCATCAATCGCGGACCAACCGCATCGCTCGCCAGAGCAGCGCGCCGAGCAGCACCGATGCCAGCACCAGGCTGCCGACCGAAGCCAGCCAGAAGCCGCCGACGCCCATCGGCTGCGGCGCATGGAAGGCGAGCCACCAGCCGCCAAACAGTCCCACTCCCCAGAAGCAGAGGACATGCACGAACATCGGTGCGAAGGTGATCCGGTAGCCGCGCAGGGCATGCGCGGCGATCGTCTGCACGGCGTCGAAGATCTGGTAGAACGCGACATAGCCGAACAATCCGAGAGCGACCACCTGCACGCCTGGATCATCGGTCCACGCCGCGGCCAGCGGCGTCGCGAGCAGCCACACGACGATGCCGAGTAGCGTCGACAGGCTGCCGGCGAGCAGCAGTCCGGCGCCGATCGATCTGCCGGCACCTTGCCAGTCGCGTGCCCCGGCGGCCTGGCCGACCTGCGCCAGCGTTGCGATGCCAAGCGCCAGCGGCAGCATGTAGCAGATGGCCGCGAGGTTGGCGACGATGCGATGGCCGGCAACGACGGTCGCACCGAGCTGGGCGACGAAGAGCGCCATCAGCGTGAAGGACGAGATCTCGACGAAATGCGAGAAACCCATCGGCAGTCCGAGCCGCAGCAGGCGTGCCAGCGGTCGCTGCTGCGGCAGCTGCCAGCCAGCGAGCGGGCGGTACGACTGCAGTGGCCTGCCGCAGCGCAGGTAGGCCACTGCACTGCAGAGGGAGAAGAGCGAGACGACGACGTTCGACAGACCGCAGCCGACGACTCCGAGCGCTTCGCCACCCCAGGCGCCGGTCACCAGCAGCGATGCCAGAACGCCGTGCAGCAGCGTGCTGCCGAGACTGATCAGCAACAGCGGTCGCGGCTGCCCAAGGGCGTTGCAGAAGGCGTGAAAGGTGCGGTAGAGCAGGATCGCCGGCATGCCGGGCGCGAGCAGCGCGAGGTAGGCACGCGCCTTCTCCTCGACCGCCGGGTCGATCCGTGACAGCGCCAGCAGCGGTGCCGGATGGAGCAGCACGACGACACCCGGGATCGCCAGCAGCAGCGCCAGCCACAACGCCTGTTGCAGGGCAGCGGCGATTTCGCCGTCACGACCGGCACCGTGCAGATGGGCAACCGTCGGCGCCACCGCCTGCAGCACGCCGGCGAGCGCGAAGACGACCGAGATGTAGATGCCGCCGCCGACCGCCACCGCCGCCAGGTCGTCGGTACCGTGGTGGCCGAGCAGCGCGGTGTCGATGACCATCATCCCCATCGAACTCAACTGGGCGAGCAGCATCGGCAGCGCGTGCGCGAGGAGGCGGCGGGAGTGGTCGAGGAGCATCGGACCGGTTGCGCGATGGAAGGTCGCCCAGCCTACCCGATTTCGCCGCCGCTGCGGCTGCTCGGGGGTGTCCGGCGGCGGCGCCCGGGGGGTGCGGATGGAGAAAAAAAGGCCCGATCGCCATCCTGCTGGTTGAAAGATACCTGTGTATCGGCTAGGGTTTCGGCTTTTGCCGTTCCGGGAGAGCAGGAAGATGGTCGCTGTCAGCCGTGTCACCGCCTACGAACCGATCGAGACCGCCAGCCGCGACGAGATCAGTGCGCTGCAGCTCGAGCGCCTGCGCTGGTCGCTGCGCCACGCCTACGACCACGTCGAGCATTACCGGCGCAAGTTCGATGCGCAAGGCGTTCACCCGGACGATCTGAAGACGCTCGACGATCTCTCTCGCTTCCCCTTCACGAGCAAGGATGACCTGCGGCAGAACTACCCGTTCGGGATGTTCGCCGTGCCGCGCGACCGCGTCGTGCGGGTGCACGCCTCGTCGGGAACGACCGGGCAGCCGACCGTCGTCGGTTACACGCAGAACGATATCGACATGTGGGCGACGCTGATGGCGCGCTCGATCCACGCCGCCGGCGGCCGCCGCGGCGACATGGTGCACATCGGCTACGGCTACGGCCTGTTCACCGGCGGTCTCGGCGCGCATTATGGTGCCGAGCGTCTCGGTTGCACGGTGATCCCGATGTCCGGTGGGCAGACCGAGAAGCAGGTGCAGTTGATCAACGACTTCAAGCCCGACATCATCATGGTGACGCCGTCGTACCTGCTCAACCTGGCCGACGAGTTCAAGCGGCAGCGCATCGACCCGGCGGCGAGCGGGCTGCGCGTCGGCCTCTTCGGCGCCGAACCGTGGACCAACCAGATGCGCGTCGAGATCGAGAGCACCTTCGCCATCGATGCGATTGACCTCTACGGGCTCTCCGAGGTGATCGGGCCGGGTGTCGCCAGCGAGTGCATCGAGAGCAAGGACGGACCGGTGATCTGGGAGGATCACTTCTACCCCGAGGTGATCGATCCGCTGACCGGCGAGGTGCTCCCGGAAGGCCGGCATGGCGAGCTGGTCTTCACCTCGCTGTCGAAAGAGGCACTGCCGATGATCCGCTACCGCACGCGCGACCTGACCTGCCTGCTGCCGCCGACGGCGCGCTCGATGCGGCGGATCGACAAGATCACCGGTCGCTCCGACGACATGCTGATCATCCGCGGCGTCAATGTCTTCCCGTCGCAGATCGAGGAACTGATCCTCAAGCAGCCGAAGCTGTCGCCGCACTACCTGATCGAGGTCTGGCGCGACGGTCATCTCGATTCGGTGGCGGTCGATGTCGAACTCAAGCGCGAGTACCGCTACCTGCCGGCGGTCGACAAGGAGCACGTCGCGCACTCACTGCAGCGGCACATCAAGTCGTTCATCGGCATTTCGACCGAAGTGCGCATCGCCGACATCGGCGGCATCGAGCGCTCGCTCGGCAAGGCGCGGCGGGTGATCGACCGTCGCCCACGCGAGTGACCCACGCCAGCGCGTCGTTTCGCCCTGCGCCGCAACGGTGCGACGGGTTGCCGAGGCG
>JAEUOM010000053.1 GCA_016788495.1 Accumulibacter sp.
CGCGCCGCCGCCATCGTCACCATCGTCACCGGGGCGCTGCCGCGCCGCCGCCCGCAGGCGCGTACTATAGCGTGCCCGCGCGCTTTCTGGCCCGGTAATGGTTGATCAGGGCAACCGGCAACTCGCCGGCACTCACGTCCAGGATCTCGACGCCGCCGTGACGCAGCAGGGCCAGCTGCCGCTGCCGTGCCTGCAGGTACTCGAGACCGGCAGCGCGCATCAGCGCGGCGGCGAAGTCCTCGACGGGCGCCCCGAGGACTTCATCGAGAACCGGTTCCCGCAGGCTGGCGACACTCACCGCGTGTCTGCGGCGCAGCTGCCGTACTGCCGGCAACAGCGTATCGTCGTCCTCGTCGCGCAGGTTGGTGACCAGAATCACCAGCGCCCGCTTGCGCAGGTGATGACTCAGCGTCTCGCTGGCAGCGAGATAATCCGGTACCTGCAGCGACGGCTCCAGATCGTACACCGCGTTCATCAGCGTGTTGACCGTCGCCACCGTCTTGCCCGGCAGCAGAACCCGCGGCCGCGCATGACCGAAGGTGGCGAGACCGACCGCATCGCCCTGGCGCAGAGCCACCCAGGCGAGCAGAAGGAGTGCGTTGAGGGTGTGGTCGAAGTGTGACAGATCGCCGTCGCGGGCGCGCATGCGGGCGCTGCAGTCGAGCAGGAAGACGATCTGCTGGTCACGCTCGTCGGCGTACTCGCGCGAGATCAGGCGGCCGACGCGAGAACTCGCTTTCCAGTCGATCTGCCGCGGCGAATCATCCTGGCGGTAGTCGCGCAACTGCTGGAACTCCATTCCCTGACCGCGCCGCCGCCGCTGCAGGATGCCGATCTGCGACAACCGGTTGTCGGTTGCCAGCAGCGTGTAGTGCGCAATGCGCGCGAAATTCGGGTACACCCGCACCTCGTCGCGAACAGCCAGCCGCTCCTGCATCTGCCACAGACGCAGCGGCGACGAGCGGCGCAGCGTGATACCGTCGAAAAACTGTCGGCCGCGCTCGCTGACCTCCACGCGGTAGCTCAGGTACAGCCAGCGTCCGCGTGCGATCGCGAACCGCAACGGCAAGCCGTCGCTGACGAATGCCGTCGGGTGGCCATCCGACAGCCAGCCGTGGGCATCGGCAGCATCACAGCTCAAACGCAGCCCGACGGTCTGCCATGTACCCACCGGCATCGCGTGTGCCAGTTGCCGTCGCACGCTGACATCGCCACGCCTGCTGCGGGCAGCCAGTGCATCGGCCACCGCCAGGGCGGCGAGCGCGACGCCGGCGGTCTGCCACAGCGGCAGCCACGCGGGCACGACGGCAGCGGCCACTGCCAGCAGCAGCCAGCAGCCGGCGGCAACCAGGAGCGGACGATCGGGGACCAGCATGTGGCATTTCACTCCGTCAAGGAGATCAGTCTCCTGACTACCGATCAACGAAGCGCACACCGGGGTCCACCGTCGTCTGCCAGCCCATATGTCCATCGTTCGTTGACCCGATGACGGCAATTATGGGCTTCTTGTTTGGCGATTCGCCGACTATATTGTCTGAAAATTTCGCCACCCCCCGTTGCCCACCGAAAGTCGCGCCATGTTCCGCACCCTCGCCCGACCCGATGTCCTCGTCACCACACTGGCGGCCGCCGCCATCCTGATGGTCACCATGGGCACGCGCCAGTCACTCGGGCTCTTCGTCAGCCCCTTGAACAGCTCGACCGGCCTCGGCATCGCCACCATCAGCCTGGCCCTGGCGGTCGGGCAATTCACCTGGGGCGCCATCCAGCCGGTGGCCGGCGCCCTCGCCGACCGCTACGGCCCGCGCGCGGTGCTGATCGCCGGCCTCCTGCTGCTCGCACTCGGCAGTGCGAGTACCCCGTTGATGAGCTCGGGTTTCGGCCTCATCGTCTCTCTCGGTCTGCTCTCGGCCATCGGTTCGGGCGCCGGCGGCTTCTCGGTGCTGATCGGTGCGGCGGCGCAGCGCCTGCCGGTCGAATCGCGCGCTGCCGCATCGGGCGTCATCAACGCCGGCGGCTCGTTCGGCCAGTTCGTCTGCGCACCGATCCTGCAGAAGCTGATCCAGAGCATCGGCTGGATGGGGGCGATGTGGTCGATGGCGTTGATGACGCTGGCCGCGCTACCGCTCGTCGGCTGGCTGTCCCGGCCGATGCAGCAGCCTGCCCCGCATCACGCCGAAGCCGACAACGGCCTGCGGCACGCGCTCGGCGACGCCCTGCGCGATCGCAGCTACCTGCTGCTGCACCTCGGTTTCTTCACCTGCGGCTTCCACATCGCCTTCCTCGTAACCCACCTGCCCGGTGAGGTCGACCTGTGCGGACTGCCGCCCTCGGTCGCCAGCTGGTCGCTGGCCATCATCGGCCTGGCCAACATCTTCGGCAGCCTCTACGCCGGATCGTGCGTCGCCAGGTACCGCAGCAAGTACGTCCTGGCGGCCATGTATGGTTCGCGCGCGTTGCTCATCGCCTGCTACCTGCTGATGCCACGTACCGACCTGACCTTCTACCTCTTCGCCGCGGGCCTGGGATTCACCTGGCTGGCCACCGTGCCGCCGACGGCCGCGATCGTCGGCAAGCTGTTCGGTGTCCGCTATCTCGCCACCCTGTTCGGGCTGACCCTGCTCTCACACCAGATCGGCGGTTTCCTCGGCGCCTGGCTGGGCGGCCTGGCGATCACCCGCATGGGCGACTACACGTGGATGTGGTACGCCGACATGGCGCTTGCCGCGTTCGCCGCGCTCGTCAACCTGCCGATCCGCGAAGCCCCGGTATCGTGACGAGACTGTCAGCGGGCGTGCAAGAGCCGCTTGCAGACCCGCCGACAACAGGAATTCGTGCGTCTTGCCCGGCGCGCAACACGGCCCTGGCAGCCTGTCGGACTTGATGGGTCGAAGCGAAAGAAGTGGGAGACGAGCGCAGTTGTTCACGGATTTCAAGCGAATGGTTGTTCTATTCGTGCAGAAATACGGGGAGAAATGAGCCGTCTTCCCACTTTTTGCAGCCGACTTGGTCAAGTCCGACAGGCTGCTAGAGGCGCGGCGCCGGCACGCGATCGAGCAGCGAGCGCAGGAGGTCATCGGCGGTCATCCCCTCGATCTCGGCCTCGGCGGTCGGCGTCACGCGGTGGCGCAGCGCCGGCAGGGCCACCGCCTTGACGTCGTCGGGCGTGGCAAAGCCGCGACCGCCGATCAGCGCCCGCGCCCGCGCCGCGCGCACCAGCGCGATCGGGCCGCGCGGCCCGGCACCGCTGGCCAGGCCGGGCGTGTCGCGACTGGCGCGTACGATCGCCACGGCGTAGGCGAGGACGCGCTCGTCGAGCGTCACATGCGCTGCCCACTGTTGCAGTCCGACGACCGTCGCCGGCTGCACCAGCGTCGCCACCGCCTCGACGTCGAGATCGGCACCGGTCTTGGCGCTGGTGACCTGGCGCGTGAGGGCGATCTCTTCGCCCTCGCTCGGGTAATCGATGCGGATCTTCAGCAGAAAGCGGTCGAGCTGCGCTTCCGGCAGCGGATAGGTTCCCTCCTGCTCGATCGGGTTCTGCGTCGCCAGGACCATGAACGGCTGCGGCAGGCGCGACGTGTTGCCTTCCAGCGTCACCTGCTTCTCCTGCATCGCTTCGAGCAGCGCCGACTGCGTCTTGGCCGGTGCCCGGTTGATCTCGTCGGCCAGCAGCAGGTGCGTGAACACCGGTCCCTGCCGGGTGACGAAGCGGGCCGTTGCCGCATCGAACAGCGTGTGCCCGACGACGTCGGAAGGCATCAGGTCCGGGGTGAACTGGATGCGTCGCGTCTCGCCGGCGAAGGTCCTCGCCAGAGCCTTCACCAGCAGGGTCTTGCCAAGGCCCGGAACGCCCTCGATCAGTACATGTGCATCGGCAAGGAGAGCGATCAGCACCTCGTCGATGACCGCCTGCTGGCCAATCACCGCCTTCGCCATCTCGCCGCGCAACGCCGCAAGCAACTGCGCGGCCTGCTGCAACTCGTCTGCGGAGAGGATGGCGAGCGGACTGTTCATGGCGGACTTCTCAAAGGACACGTTCGAGCTCGCGCAGCGTGCGCAGGGCATCGGCGAAGGCGTGCGGGCTGTCGCCGGGACCAGCCAGCGCAGCGGCAATGCGCGCCACCGGTACGCCGGAGAGTGCTGCCAGCTGGCTGGCCTGCGCCGCCGGCGGCCGGCCGGCGATTCCAGGCCGGCGCTGGGCGAGGCGGCTGCGGAAATGCTCCCGGGCGGCCGGCAGCAATGCCGCCAGCTGCCCACAACGCCACAGGTAGCGGCCAACCGCCGCCAGGTGCTCGCGCAGCTCGCGGCGTGTCGGCGCCGCCTCGGGCTGCAGGCTGCCGAAGCGGGGAACGATGCGCCACAGCCAGAGCAGCAGCAGGAGCAGCGTCGAGACCGCCGCCGCGCCCGCGTTCTCGGCGATCCATTCGAACAGCGTCGGCATCTGCAGCCGCGACAACAGCAGGATCTGCGGCGGCGATGCGCCCGGGTTGCCGCTGATCAGCGTCCAGTAGAACTCGGCGTGGTCGAGTTCGCCGATCTGCCGGTTGCCGAGCTGCTGATCGAGTTCGCTGGCCACTGTCAGCCACCCCTGCCCGATGCGGAACTGCAGCATCTGCGCTCCCTGGTCGCCCTCGCCAGCCGACCAGACTGGCTGCCGCTCACCGGTGGTCAGGGTCTGCCAGCTGGCGGCAACCTGCAGCGGACGACTGCCGCCAGGCGGCAGCACCGCGATCGACGCGGTTCGGCGACGCAAGTCTTCCGCGCGTTTCGTCTGACGGCCAACGCCGACGCTGTCGAGCAATGGATCGGCGAGCTGCGGCGCTTCCGCCACCGCGATCAGGTGCCCCCCCGCCTCGACCCAGGCCAGCAGGCGGCGCAGACGCTCCGGCGGCAACAGATGCGCGCGCCGACGGTCGAGAAAGAGGGTGCTTCCCGCTGGTGGATGGTCGAGCACGCGCGCGTCGGACTGCCGTGTCAGCTTGCCGCCCATGCCGGCGGTCAGGCGCTCGAGTGCCAGATACGGATTGCGCCGCGCCTCGGCATGCGGCGCCTCGCGTACCGACACCGGCACGCGCTCGAGACGATTGAGAAGCCAGCCGGCGAGCAGGCCGACGGCCAGCAGCGCCAGCAGTGCCGCCGCCAGCAGTCGCCGTCTCATCGCTGACCACCACCGCTGCTGCCGAAATGCCGTTGCCAGGCCGCCAGCAGTTCCTCGCCGCGCCGACCCGCCAGCGGCCAGCCAGCATAGGCGACCAGGCACCAGGCCTCGACGACCTCGGCGAAACATCTCTCGACCGCCACCGGCACCTGCCCGGCAACGCGGCGCAGGCAGTCTTCCTCGGTGTCGCCGGCAGCGAACCCGATCTGCCGCTGCGCGATCAGGCTGCGCAGCGCACCGCGGTAGAGCAGGCTCAGCGCCTCGACGGCGGCGCCTCGGGCCAGCGCCGCAGCCGCCACCGGCGCCACTTCGGCGGGCAGCGACTCGGGCCGCAGGTCTACACCGGCGACGAACTCGGGCAGCCGCTGCGGACGCGGTGGCGCCGACCGCTGCCGGTGGCGGACGAGCAGCAGGACCAGTGCCGCCAGGGCCAGACCGATGAACAGCCACAACAGGCCGCGCAGGAACTCGGCCAGGCTCTCGCCGAGCCCCGCCAGCATCGCCAACCAGTCGTGCCCCGGCTCGCCGACCAGGCTCTCCTGTCGCCGCCAATGCCAGCGCCAGTCCTCACGCATCTGCCCGAAGACCGGTTCGGCGAGCACCGCGTCGATCACCTCGCGCGCCACTGCCGGCGGCTTGGCCGGCAGTGGCGCCAGCACCGCGCCGGCTTCGCCAACCGCGGCGACGCCGACTGGCGGTGCCGCGGCCGCCAGCGCCGGTGCTGGCAGCAGCCAGCACGTGCCAACCGCAAGCAGGACCAGCAACGGTGGTGCGCTGGCGACGCCGGCCGCGAGACGCTGCGCCAGCCGCCGCAGACCGAGTTCGATGTCCCAACCCTCGAGTTCGCTGCGCCGGTTGAGGTAGAGCGAAAAGCCGGAAGCAACGTACAGCGGCTCGATGATCGTCTCGGCGAGCATGAAGCCCAGGGTTCCGACCAGATGACGCACCGGCGATTGCTCATCGCTGAACCAGTCCCACAGCGACCAGTCCGGATGCTCGCCGGGAGTCAGGGCAAGCAGCAGGAGCAGCAGCGACAGCAGCAGCACCGACGACATGTTGGCGCAAAAGAAGGTCAGCCAGACGGCATGACCGCGGCAGCGCCGGCCGAGCAGCGCGAAGCGGGCACGGGCACCGGCGCCGCGCTGTTCCTCGAGCTGCCACACCGGCAGCAGCAGCGAGCGCGCGAGGCTGAAGCGACGCAGGCTGAGTCCCGAGATCAGCCCGGGCGCGCGCAGCAGACGCGGCAGCCCGCGCAGCACATCGCGGACGCAGCAGGCTTCGCCGAACAGCGAGCGGCTGCAGACGTGCAGCAGCACGCGGTCGAACAGCGGCTTCAGCCACCACAGCAACGGGATCACGTACTCCGGCCAGGGCCAGAAGGCGAGCAGCAGCAGGCCGGCCAGCCAGTAGGTGGCAAACCAGGCGCGGTAGATGCGCGCAGCCCACTGCCGCAGCATCACCTGTCCGAGGTCGATCGCCTCCCAGGCGCTCCGCCGGCGCAGGCCGACGGCGATGTCCTCAAGCCGCACGTGCCCGCCCGGCGAGCAGCAGGTAAGCCCAGGTCAGCACCCACAGCGCGCCGCCGGCGGCAAGCTTGAAGGCAAACGGGACATCGGGCCGCGGTGACCAGAAGGCTTCGATGAAGGCGGCGAGCAAGGTCAGCGCGGCAGCACCATAGAGCAGCTTCACCGCCACGCGCGCGTGCTGCCGGAGTGCCGCCAGCCGCGCCTGCCGCCCGGGGGCGACCAGCGCCATGCCGAGCTTCAGCCCTGCCGCGCCGGCAAGCACGGCACCGGTCAGTTCGAAAGCGCTGTGGCCAGCAACGAAACCCCAGAAGGTGGACACGTAACCGATCTGCGTCAGGTGACCGGCGATGGCGCCGATGTGCAGCCCGTTGTAAACCAGGTAGAAGACCGTCCCGAGACCGAACGCGACGCCACCGGCAAAGGCCTGGAAGTCGATGCGCACGTTGTTGGCAATATAGAAACCCCACATCGCCCACTCGCTGCTCGCCGCGCGCGGCCGTCCAAGGTGACGCGCCGCCGGCGAATACATGTCCTCGATCTCGCCCACCGTCTCCGGGGAAAGCAACAGGAAAGCGGCGTCCGGCCAGCCCTGGATCAGCAGCAGGAAGCCCAGCAGCGGCACGAAGAGCAGCAGGCCGGCAGCGAGCACAAGCCGCCACTCGCGCCGCACGAGTGCCGGCAGGTCGCCGCCAAAGAAGCGTTGCCAGGCATGGCCCTGCGGCTCGCCAGCACCGTAGATGCGCTGATGCGCTGCCAGCACGCGACGGTGCAGATCCTCCGCCAGCGCGGCCGAGTAGTTGCGATCGAGCACCAGCGCGAGGTCGTGGCAAAGCCGCCGAAAGCGCTGTGGCAGCCCGGCGGCGCCGGCTGCATCGCCCTCCGGCGCCGCCGTGCACGGCTGCCCCGCCGCGGCCAGCCAGCGGTCCCAGGCCTCCCATTCCGCCGCTCGTCGGGCAATGTATTGGCGTTCCTTCACGATGCCTTCCAGATGATGCGGCGGATGATGAGGGATACGCCGGCAAAGGGCAAGGGTCGGCAGCGGACAGCGGGCCGGCTTCTCAGCCGGCGGTCAGCGTCATCAGGATGTCGGCGTACCAGACACAGTTGAGACCGAGCGCCTCGTCGAGTTCGAGGTCGCGCGATCCGACATCGAGCCGTGCCGAGTGCACGCCAAGGAGCAGCCACGGTAGCCCGGCACGACCCGCATCGTCGGCTGCCATGCGCATAACCACCGGCGCACCGCTGGTGCCGCGATGCGTTCGCGCGTCGCTGAGGAAGTAGCCCTCGCCCTTGAAGCGCAGCCCCCAGGGCGAGGCCAGGACCGCTTGGCGAACGACCGGCATGTGGTGCAGGGTGTCGTGAAAACCGAGCGGGAAGCCGACCACGAGCAGCGAGCCGCCGATCTCGACGTGATGGCAGCGGCCCGGCAGATTCTCGGGGCCGAAGGCGCCGAGCAGGGTTGGCACCGGCAGGGCGCTGCGCTCGATCTCGATCACCGCCACGTCGATGTCGCCGGCGGAATCGCTGCCCTGCCGCCAGAGGCTGCGGCCGTTGCGGTAGAGGGGAATCGAGAAGCTGATCGACTCGGCCAGATTGGCCGGGTCCACATGCAGTTCGATCTCGATCCGGTCGGGGAAATGCCGGCTCGGCTCGTCGATCAGCACGTGCCGGCTGCTGACCAGGAACAGCCGCTCGTCGCGTGCGAAGAAGAAGCCGCTGGCGTTGGTCAGTGGTTGCTGCTGCACGAACGTGCTGATGCGCGTCGCAGCAAGAAGGATGGAGTCGATCATCGGCGAGGGAACGCGAAAGCGGTCGGGGGGGTCCAGCTTACCCCCGAAACGGGCAAGCCGGCGGATACCTGGCCGCAGCGCACAGGCTGTCGTGTACACAAACCGTGCTCCTGCAGTCAGAAGGCCAGCTTTGCGTTCCCGCCGGGCGCACGCCGGCGACCCTGGCACGAACCGCAGCCGCCTTGCCGTGACGGATGATGAAAAGGCCTCGACGAGCGGCCGATATCGACTATCCTTAAACCGTTGCAGGCGAGGCAACGCCGCGGAGTCGACCCGCAGCGTCGCTGCCGGCGCTTCCCAACTCGACACAGGAGAGTCCCGATGAGCAAGAACGCCCTATGTATCGGCATCAACGACTACCCCGGCACGCAGAACGATCTCTCTGGCTGCGTCAATGACGCCAATGACTGGGCTGCGGCAC
>JAEUOM010000060.1 GCA_016788495.1 Accumulibacter sp.
GAGCGGCAGCGGCAACGCGAGCAGGCAGGTGACCGCCAGTGCGCCCAGGGCATGCCGCAACCGGTAGCGATCGGCGGGCAATGCTGCCGGCGACAGCGCCAGCAGCAGGCGCCGCAGTCTGCGGCGCAGGAGCAGCAGGAGGCCGACCATCGACAGCATCGCTGCCGACCACGACGGCATGCGCCCGAACTCGCTGCGCAGCGCGTCGCCGGCCTCGCGCCAGTGGGCGGGCGAGAAGGTCCAGCGCAGCGCCGGCGGGAGTTCGGCCAGCGTCCGTACACCCGGCGGGGCCGGCGTCCAGAAAAGCAGCTCGGTCAGTTTCACCCGCGCGGCGTCGGCGTCCTCCAGCAGCGCGCTCGCTGCCGCGCCGGCCTCGTCCAGAGTCTTGCGCATCCTGCTCTGCTCGGCCGACAGCCGATGCAGCAGGTCGCGCTGCTGGCGCAGCGCCGCCGTCAGCGTGCGCAGCCGCTGCGGTCGCTCTGCATCGCTGACCGGCGGCTGCTCCTTCGCCAGCAACCCGGCGCTCGCCGCATCGAGATCGTCAAGCCGGTGCAGGGCGCGCTCGACGGCGAGTTCGGAGTCGCTGGCAGCGGCGAGAAGCTCCATGCGGCGTTCCTTGCCGGCGGCGGCCTGTTCGGCGGACGGCAGCCCGCGCAGGTACTCCCGGAGCGTCTCGGCGAATTCCTGCCCAAGCGCCTGCACGCTGGCGCGGCGCTCGACCCAGCGCATTCGCTGTTCGAGCTCGGCCTGATCGCGTCGCAGGTCGGCGAGCGCCTTGGCCGGCTCCTCGATGGCCTGGACCGTTGCAGCGATGTTCGTCGAGATCTGGTCGTTGCGGTCGGCGACGACGCGCAGCGGATCGACCGGCTGCGCCAGCACGGCGCTCGACAGCAGCAGGCACAGCCAGACGAGCCAGCGACGCAGGACGGCCGTCGGGCGGCTGATCGCTGGCTCCCACAGCATCGCACTCACAGGCCGCCACCCCAGCGGTATTGCCAGGCGATGCCGATCAGGTCGTAGTCGTTGCCGGTACGCGACGCGACGCCGCTGCTGGCATAGAACTTGACGGAGTTGTGGGGATCGACGGGCAGTGCCAGCGTCGCGCCCAGCCGCCAGTTCCGCTGCAGGTCCGAAGCTTCGACCCCGTCGAGCGTCGTGCGACCGCCGGTGAAGTAGGTGGCGTCCAGCGAAGCCCAGATACCGGCAGGAAAGTTGTAGATTGCGTGCCCCTGCAACGAGTAGATCGGAGCCTGCTGCCGCCTGTTGCCGCCGTAGAAGTCGCTATTGTCGGTGAACACGGTGACTGCCGCCTGTGACTCGAGCGTCCACCTGCCGAGCGCCTTGGAAACCCCCACTTCCGGCTTGAACGACCAGCGGTTGGTGCCGATGTTGACCACCCGCGTCGGGTCGTACTGGCCAGCCGGCGCCGACACCTGCAGGCTGACGCCGACGATCAGGTCCTGCTGGTACTCCGAGAACTCGCGCAGCGACAGCGCCGGCGCACCATGGAGATTGACCGAAAGGCGAAAACGCGGGTCGGCCAGCCCGTCGACGATGCGCTCGATCGGCTGCCCGCGCAGTTCGGCGTGTCCCGAAAGCCAGCTGTAGGGGAGGATGGCGTCAAACTTGGCCGACATGCCCGCGACATCGAGGACCCGCGCGTAGGCGAGAACGGCGTTCGAGGTCCGCATTTCGGCGTTGCGGATCGGCAGTGAAGAATCGAAAGGGACGGCGCCGACCGTGTAGGCATAACCGGCGATCAGGAAGTTGACGCCGACCGGCGCGTTCGAATAGGCGCGCGGCTCGATGTCCTGCGCGCAGGCCAAGCTGCTGGCGACGAGTCCGGCCAGCAGGGCGAGAAGACGCAGCGTGGAAGACCGCATTCGACCAGCGTCTTCTGCTCAGTCCGCTCCTCGGATGGCGTGCTAGTTCAGATCCTTGTCCTGCCAGAACTTCGTGCCGCGCACGGCGACTCCGGCCTGCAGGCCGTTCCTGGTCAACGTGTAGTAGGCACCACCGGGACCACCGCCACCGGCGACACCGGCCGACTTGCCGCTCGCTCCCGCCTGCATGCCACCTCCGCCGCCACCTTCCCAGCCCTTGCTGACGAACCAGTCGAGTGACTTGGCCGAATCGAAGATGATCAGCGTCTCGCTCTCCGCCAGTCCGATCTCGGCACCGGCACTCGCCTGCGCCATGGCCATGAAGGTTTCCTTGCCGGTCCGGTTGTTGTGCACCAGGCCCTTGCCGCCGGCACCACCGACGAGGAAGCTCAAGCCATAGGTGGTGAACACGGCGTAGCCGGGTGACTTCGCCACCCGCGCCCTGAGATCCGGCTGCGCGGCGTAGAACTTCTGAAGAGAAGCCTGCGTCACCTGCCGAATTTCGGCCTGTCTTGCTGCCTTGTCGTCAGCCGCCGCGGTGGTGCCGGACAACAGGGACAGGGTGAGCATGCCGCAGAGAAGGATTCGGTACGTCTTCATCCAACAACTCCTTTCGCAAATGGCCGGTCTGGCGGAAATCCGGGCATCCTATGCGCGCTGCCGGAGGTCGTCAATCAATACCTGCGGCCGAGTCGCTGCGGCGGCTGGCACGGCAGGATGAAGCGTGTATATACTGTTTCCCGCTGTCGACCGGCATCGCCGCTGGCGGCCAGCGGGGATGCGCGGGACGCGGCCGTGCGCACGCTGCGACGACGGGCCACGACCAGTGGGTTGCCAGGAGCGGGAGACCGAACGGACGTGAACGCGACGCTGACTGATGCCGATGGTGCAACTACCGCGGGTTCGGCAAGGGAACTGGCCGCGCGGCTGCCCGAGCGCGGCTTCTTCTGGCTCGACCTGGCGAACGCCGGCGAGGACGAGTACGCCGCAGTGGCCGCCGCGCTGCACCTCGACGACAGCCTGAGTTCCTGGCTGCCCCGCTTTGGTCGATCGGCGCACCTCGAGGCGAGCCCACGATACCTGCGCATCTCGGCCTGGGCCGACGCCGGAGCGCAGGGAATCGTCGAAGGACACATCCTCTACTCCCCGAACTGGTTGATTACCGCCTTCGACGGCGACGCACTGTGCACGGAAGCGGGGCGCCAGCGCTTTCGTGAGCTGCGCGACCGGATCGCCGCGGATCCCGGTTACGCGCTGCTCATCGTCCTCAATGAACTGCTGACGGGTTTCTACCCGCGCCTCGAGCGCGCCGACGAACTGCTCGACAGGCTCGAGGACCAGATCTTCCTCGATCCGGTCGCCGAGCAGTTGCTGAACCTCGCCGATCTGCGCCGGGAACTGTCCTCGCTGCACCGGCTGCTCGTGCCGCTGCGTGATCGGGTGAAGAACGTCGTCACTTCGCTCGGGAGGTTTCCCGGCATCAGTGAGGAAGTGTGGCCCGCATTCCAGACCTACAGCGAACGCCTCGCCGAGCTGGTCGAACTGATCGACGATTACCGTCAGCGTACCGCCGACGCGATGGAGGCGCATGCGGCGAACCGGGCGAACCAGCAGTCCGAACAGATCAATCGGCTCACCGTGATCTCCTGGGTGTTTCTGCCGATCAGCTTCCTCACCGGCTACTTCGGGATGAACTTCGACTGGGCGGTCAACCAGCTTCTGTCAACCCGCGACGCCTTTCTCCTGCTCGGCGTCGGACTGCCCCTGTTGTCGCTCGTCCTGACCGTGCTGCTGTTCAAGAGCCTCGGCTGGCTCGGGGCTTGGCGCCGAAAGAGCAAGCATGCGAAGCGCAACCACCCGGATTGGGTACGCCGCGCACGGCACCACCGGAAGCACCGGGAAGGCGACACGACGGCAACTGGCCGGCCAGCCAACGGGCGGTGAGCGATCGCACGTCGAGCGCGATGGCAACCAGCGGCCCACCCGCCGCGGTGCCTGCCGGCAGCAGGCCACCTGCCCGGAATCAGAGCTGCGGCGTGCCGCCTGCCGAGTTCGGCGACGATGCCTCGGTCGCATCCTGCATGTGCTCCCAGGCATCCACGACGGCGCGCAGCGAACCGTAGAAAGCGTCGGCTCCGAAGACCGCCGTCAACCCATAGCGGTCGAACTGTTCGCGCACGGCCGGCGAGACATGCGCGAAGACCAGGCTGATCCCCTGCCCCTCGAGCAGCTTGCAGGTATCGCGCAACATCGCCGCGGCCGAGAAGTCCACGTCGCCGATCGCCGCGGCCTGTACGCACACGCAACGCAGCGGCACCTCGCCCCGGGCCTTCGCCAGTTGCAGGACTTCGTCGGCGAACTGGCCGGCGTTGGCGTAGTAGAGGCTGTTGGTGAACCAGTAGGCGAGCAACCCGGGCGCGATCTGACGCGCTTCGCCGAGCGGCACCGTCAGCCAGCCCTTGTGTTTCTTGTCCGCCGCGATGACCGAGTTGTTGCCGCGGTAGCCGCGCCGCACGTGGTCGAGCAGCGACAGCACCATGGCCAGCAGGATACCCTGCTCGACGCCGACGACGACGACCGTCGCCGCCGTCAGCAGGGCCACCCAGAATTCGGCACGTGCCTGGACGTAGATCCGGCGCATGCCCTGGATGTCGATCATCTTCACCGCCACCAGGAAGACGATCGAGGAGAGCACCGCCGTCGGCAGGTGCGCCAGCGGCCCGGTGAGCAAGAGCAGCACCAGCAGCACAAGAACACAGGTGGTGAGCTGCGCGACCTGGCTGCGGCCACCGCCGCCATCGACCATGGCGGTATTGGTCGGGCTGCCATTGACGATGAAGGTTCCCGACAGGCCGGCACCGAGATTGGCCATGCCGAGGCCGACCATGTCCACGTTCTCGTCGAAGCGATCGCTGTACTTGGCGGCGTAGGCGCGCGAGGTGGCGGCGCTCTGCGCCAGGATGACGACAAAGCAGGCGAAGGCGATCGGCAGCAGCTTCTGCAGCAACGGCCAGCTCCATTCGACCTGCGGCAGGCCGAGCGTCGGCAGACCGCTCGGTACAGCGCCCAGCGTCTCCAGGTGGGCATCGAGAGCCAGCGCCCAGCTGATGCCGATGGCGCCAACGACGGCGATCAGGCCGCCGGGTACGCGCTCCGAGATTCGCCGGCAACCGAGGATCACCGCCACGACGGCGAGCGAGACGCACACGGCGTAAGGATTGCTGTCGCCGACCAGCCGCAGGTCGCGGGCGATCTCGAGCAGCGGGTCGTTGCTCGTTCGCTGCAGGCCGAGCATGCCCGACACCTCGAGCAGCGCCACCTGCACGCCGACGCCGGTGAGGAAACCGACGAGGACCGTGCGCGAGAGGAAATCGGCGAGAAAGCCGAGGCGCAGCACGCGCGCGGCGAACATCAGCACACCGGCGATCAGCGCCAGCCACTCGTGCGAGCCGCGCACCGCCATGCCGGCGAGGCCGGCGGCGACGACCGCCGCCGTCGCCGAGTCGGCGCCCACCGACAGATGCCGCGACGACCCGAAAATGGCGAACAGCGCCATCGGTATGAGGATGGTGTAGAGCCCGGTGATCACCGGCGTGCCGATGATCTTGGTGTAACCCATGGTGCCCGGGATGGCAAGCGCGGCCAGTGTCAATCCGGCGAGGACATCGCGCGTCAGGCCGGCGCGATCGACCGGCAGCACCCCCTGCAGAACGGGCAGCC
>JAEUOM010000075.1 GCA_016788495.1 Accumulibacter sp.
GCCATAGACGATCGGGTCACCGCTCATCTTGCCCGACAGGCCGGAGCTGAAGACGCGGTCGAAGTGCAGCGGATGGGTGTTGCCGACCGCATAGGTCAGTGGCAGATGCTCGTCGGTGATCGTGCGGCCATTGGCATGGACAATGATCTCGCCGACCGTGAAATCCTCGCAGCAGGACCTCGGGCCGCTGAGCCCGGCCGGAAGAACGGCCGGAAAGCGCGGCAGGAAGACCTCGGCCTCATCGACCCACGGGAAGGCCGGCATCAGCCCGTCCGCCGACGCCGGCAACGGCGTCGTCGGCGGGCGCCCACCCTGCCCCGCGACCATGATCTTGCGCTGGTACTGCAGCACGACCTGGTCGTTCTGGTTGATGCCCAGAGTGCGGATGGTGACGATCCCCGGCTTGCCGGCGCCGCGCTCCTTGCGGTCGATGACCTTGGTCAGCGAGCGGATCGTGTCGAGGGCATACACCGGCCGCAGATACTGCGCGTCGTAATAGCCGAGGTTGGCCATCGCCTTCTCCGAATCGTTCTGCACGCCCAGCGAGAGAACGACATTGAAGACCATCTGCGGCGACGCCGGCAGCCCCGTGAAGCCGCTCGCCCTGGCGAACTCCTCGTTGAGGTAGAGCGGATTGCACTGCATGTACGTCCGGGCAAAGGCTTCCATCTGCGCCCGGAAGAAGGTGAAACCACGCGGGTGGACGAAGACCTGTCCGGGTTCGAACTCTTCCAGATAGCGGCCATAGTGCGGATGGCGGACCTTGCCGACGTCCACGCCGACCTTCTGAGCGAGTTCGACCTGCGGTCGGAAACGAATTGCCTGCGACATTGAAAGCTCCTCTTGCGAAACGCGCGGTGGCGGCTGCAGCCCCTACTGGACGGCGTCGATCAGTGAACGGGCGATGACCTTCAGCGCCAGGGTTTCCTCGGCGCCCTCGAAAATCGACAGCACCCGTGCATCCAGGAAGTAGCGGCTGACAGCCGTCTCCTCGGCATAACCCATACCGCCGTGAATCTGCATCGCCTCGCGTGTCAGCCACTCGGCCGTACGGCAGGTGAACAGCTTGACCATGCTCGCTTCCATCTGCCCCTGACCCTGGTCCATCAGGCGACCAACGGCATAGGTGAACTGCCGCGAGACGGTCAGCAGCGTCGCCATGCGCGCCAGCTTGACGCGCGTCAGCTGGAAGTCGCCGATCGGCTTGCCGAACGCCTTGCGCTCCTGGGCATAGGAAACTGCCTTCTCGAACGCTGCCTGCATGACGCCGATGGCGCGTGCCGCGGTCTGGATGCGACCGCCGGCGAATCCGGCCATGGTGAAGTAGAAGCCCTTGCCTTCGCCCTCGGGCCCGCCAACCAGGTTCTCGTCGGGAACGAAGACGTGGTCGAAGAAAACCTCGTAGGAATGCATTCCGCGATAGCCGATGGTGGCGATCGCGCGACCACTGAGGACACCGCCCTGCGGCTGACGGTACTCGAAGTCGTGCCCCTCGTACGAATCCTTCTCGACCAGGAACATGCTGAGCCCCTTGTGGCCGAGCGAGCGGTCTGGGTTGGAGCGGGCGAGGACGAGCAGGACGCCGGCCTTGCCGGCCATCGTGCACCAGGTCTTGACCCCGTCGAGAATCCAGCCGCCGTCGCACTTCGTCGCCTTCAGGCGCATGGCGGCGACGTCGGAGCCGGTATCCGGCTCGGTGACGGCGATCGCGCACAGCGGATCACCCATCGCGACGCGCGGCAACCACTTCTCACGCTGCTCCTCGGTACCGCCCTTGAGCAGCGACCGGCTGAGGATCTCGGGCCGCGTGATCAGGCTGCCGGCGCCCCCGAGCGAGCCCCGCGAAAGCTCTTCGGTGACGACGATCATCCCCATGTTGTCTTCATGATCGTCGCTCTGGATGCCGCCGTAGCGCTCGGGGATCGACAGGCCGAAGCAGCCCATCTCGGTCAGCGGCTCGAGAATCTCCTGCGGAATGATCCGGTCGTGGCGGTGGATCTCCTCGGCCAGGGGCATCACCACGTTCGTCGCCAGCTTGCGGAACGAATCCTGCATCATCGTCGCATCGTCGCTGAGCAGGTAGGCGCCGCTGGCACCATTCAGCGCCATGACATCGCGGCCGAGGGCCTCGAGATGGGCGGCGTCGAGCTGCAACTGGCAGAAACGGCTGAGGCCGGACGAAGCCAGCGCGGCGACGTCCGCCTCGCTCAGGCCGAAACTCTGCGGCCTCGCCCACAACCGGTTGTGGATATTCTGCAGTGCCTCGGCGCAGAACGCCAGGGCCATCCGCTCCTCGAGACAGACGCCCTCGGCCTGCTGGCCTGCGGCCAGCACCCGGGCAGCGTAGTCGGCAGCGAAGCGCGCGGCGGTCGCTTCAGCGGCACACCAGGCGAGATCGAAGCTGGCCATCTGGTGTGCGTCGAGCTTCTCGTTCGACACGCCCTTGCTGCCCATGCATTGCTGCTTCATCCAGCCCAGCGCTTTCCTGATCGCCGCATCGGCGGCATCGAGATAAGGCAACCCCCCCTGTATCCCGCAGTTCACCTCAGTCATCACTCATCCCTTTCTGCTTGCGTGGTTCCGGAGGGGTGTCTATTTCCGCGTCCGGTTGTTGACGATGCGAACGAACGAGCGGGAGCGCAGCTCGTCGAGAGTAATCCCCGTCGCCAGCACTTCCTGCTCGGTGATCGCACCGCAGGCCATGCCGCGCAGGAAGAAGTTGAGCAACCCCTGACCGGTGGCGGCGTCGTCAAAGGTGTTGCCCACCAGAGTCGCCTGTGCCGCCTTGTTCAGGAAGGCGTTCAGGCGCGCCGAGGCATCCTGCAACCCGCTGAGGAAGAAGGTGTCGACCGCCGCATAGCGTACCGGCAACTGCCCGGGGTTCAGGTCCCACCCCTGGTAGTAGGCGTGCTGCAGCGAATGCATGATGTTGTCGTAGTGGAGCTTCCAGGCACCGTGCACGACGGCGCGGTTCTCGTCCAGCTGCTGTGGCGACAGCGCAGACCCGGCGGCAGCCTTGTGCGGTCCGATCGGCATGCTGGTGGTCGCGCCATCGCTGATCGTGATGCCGGTACCGGCGAGGCTGACCTGGAGCACGTGGCGTGCGAAGTCGCACGATGGATGGGTATGGCTCTGGTGCGCCGCCGTGATGTTGCACGACGCGGTGTAATCGTAAGTGCCGAAGATCGCCGACCGACAGCGGCCGGCAGCGGCGGCGACGAGCAGCGGTACCGTGTTCTCGCCGCGGTGGTTGATGATCGACTGCGTGGTCTCGATCATGATCTCCATGCGCAGCGAGTCCGTCGGATAACCCAGCCGCGCCTCGAGCTTCGCCAGAATGCCGGCGCAGGCGGACACCTGCTCGGGAGTCGTCACCTTGGGCAGGGTGACAATGAAGTTCTCCGGCAAGCGGCTGCCGGTCTTTTCTGCCAGGCGTGTGAGGAAGATGTCGAGCGTGCGGATCGAACGCACCTTGCACTCGTCGGAAAAGGTCTTGATGCGAATGCCGATGAACGGCGAGAGGACGTTCTCGCTCATCCCCTTGGCGACCTCGTCCGCCGCGGCGACGGCGTGACCATCCTCCTCGTCGTCCGGTCGATTGCCGTAGCCATCCTCGAAGTCGATGCGGTTGTCCTCGATGGGTTCGGTCCGCAGCTTCTTGAGCACACGGTTATAGACGGTGAACGCGAGCCACGCCGCCTGCTTGATCTCTCGTACCTGCTCCGGGTTGCTTTCCAGCGCGCGCGTCAGGCTGTCGATTTCGATCGGATTGCTGGGCAGGGTCTCGGCACCCGGCAGACCGAGAACGCGGGCGAAGACGTGGTAGTTCGGCGCATAGGTGTCGAGGGTCTTGAGTGCCACCTCGCCGAGTTTGCCGGCAAACCCGGCCTTGAACAGATTGGCGCCGCCGTAAACGGTGTGTACCGGCTGCCGCTCGGAGGAATCCGCGGGGTAATGCCCCTTGAAGGCTGCATTCGCCTCGTGCAGCTCGCCATAACAGGCGTTCAGTTCGTCAGGGGTCAGCGTGAGCTTCATGTGTTGCCTCCGTAATCGTTGCTGAGGTCAGGGGAATGGGTCATTCGCGTGCCAGTCGCGCCAGCGACGCACGAACTGCCCCTCGCCCGCAATCGGCAGAGGGGTCGGGGATCGGGAAGGGATGGCTGCCGGATCGCAGCCCGCCGCGCCGACCGGGACGGGCAAGCTGGCGCGCGCGGCGGCCCACGACCTCTGCCGGCAGGCGCAGGCGACTCCAGGACGGCCATCACCGCCGGGTGCTGGGGTGGCCGCGGTGGCTCCGGCTCCGTCGTCGGGACGGGGAGAAGAAAGCGCCGCCAGCAACGCCGACGTGCACGACGCTGCCGGCAACCGGCAGCGGCACCGGCTGGCGACCCAAGCTGGCGAACGGTTGCCGGCAGAAACCCCGGCTGGCGCGAGACGGCACCCGGCGAGGTCGGCCCAGGAGTGAGGACGAGCCGAAGCCTCCCGCCTACGACAGGCTGCTCCCTGGCTTCTTCTTCGCCGGTCAGGTTCCACCTTCGACTCGCAAGTATTGCTGTCCGGCAAGCGGAGTCCTCGCCGGGCCGACTGCGGCCCCGGACTTCGCTCGCCCCCCCAAAAAAATGCCTTTGCCGGCGCCCGATACGCCTGCGACTGCCAGGCCGCCGCCTTTGCGACTCGTGCCCGCGTGCTGCGTGACCGCCCGCCCGGGCTCTTCGCGCAGCAGCAGACCGCCGCCTCTGCAGGTTCCACGGACGCACCGCGTCGACACGACGCTGGGCTACCAGAGCGTTCCCACCAGACTGGAACTACTATAGTCCATGCCTGACCATTTTTCCAGCTGCAATTCGGATCTCCTGCGCGGCAGCGCGGATGGGGCTGACGCCTCGCGCAAGATCGATCCGAGCAGGCGCACGACGGCCGCCGCGAGCCAGCGGATGCACCACCAATGCCCGCCGCGGTGCGCGTTGCCGGCGTCGACAGGGTGTCGCCGCTGCTACCGGCGACCGCCTTTTGAAACTATACTGCGAGGCTTGCTTTGGCGCCGGGTGGCATACGCCATTCGATCTGCCTGCAGGCCGTGCCCGGCGCGCGACGGTTGCTGCGGACCCGCCGGCAGTCGAGGAGCGGCCGGGCATGGCAGGCGGCATCTGAAACGGGGGGGTCAAGCCGGCAATGCATGGAATTCTCAAGGGGTTGCGAGTCGTCGAGGGCTCGGCTTTCGTCGCCGCACCATTGGGCGGTATGACGCTCGCGCAACTGGGAGCCGAGGTCATTCGCTTCGACCCGCCTGGCGGCGGCCTCGACCAGGGTCGCTGGCCGTTGACCCTCGATGGCCGGCACAGCCTGTTCTGGGCCGGTCTGAACAAGGGCAAGCGGTCGATCGTCGTCGATTTCCGCTTCCCCCGCGGACAGGAGCTGCTGACGCAGCTGATCTGCGCTCCGGGTGAGCAGACGGGACTCTTCAGCACCAACTTCCCGGCGCGCGGCTGGCTGGCCTACGAGGCACTGCAGGCGCAACGCCAGGACCTGATCATGGTCAACCTCACTGGACGCCGTGACGGCAGCTCGGAAGTGGACTACACGCTGAACCCGCAGGTCGGCCTGCCGATGATGACCGGACCGATCAGTTCGCCGGAAATGGTCAATCACGTCTTTCCCGCCTGGGATTTCATCAGCGGCCAGATGATCGCCGTCGGCCTGCTCGCCGCCGAGCGGCATCGGCGCCTGAGCGGCGAGGGCCAGCTCGTCCGTCTGGCGCTGAAGGACGTGGCGCTGGCGATGCTCGGCAATTTCGGCATGCTGGCCGAGGTGATGGTCAATGACAGTGACCGCCCGCGGCAGGGCAACTATCTCTATGGCGCCTTCGGCCGCGACTTCGCAACGCTCGACGGCAAGCGGCTGATGATCGTCGGCCTGACGGCCATGCAGTGGCACCGCCTGCTGAAGGCCACCGGTCTGCGCGAGGCGATCGCCACCCTCGCCGCCCAACTCGGCCTCGACCTCGAGAACGAAGGCAACCGCTATCGCGCGCGGCAGCAGATCGCCGCCCTGCTCGAACCCTGGTTCCACGCCCGCACGCTCGCCGAGGCGGCGCTGACACTCGATGCGCATGGCGTCACCTGGGGCCCGTACCGCAGCGTGCGTGAGGCAATCGCGCTCGACCCGGACTGTTCGACCGACAACCCGATGTTTTCGCTCGTCGACCAGCCCGGAATCGGCTCCTACCTGATGCCGGCGACGCCGCTCGACTTCAGCCGCGTGCCGCGCCTGCCGGCGATGCCGGCGCCGCGGCTCGGCGAGCACACCGACGAGATTCTGCTCGACATTCTCGGCTTGAGCGCAGCCGAGGTGGGCCGCCTGCACGACGCGCGCATCGTTGCCGGACCGGCCTGACACCGCCGCTGCAGGACACGTCCTGCCGCCACATCCATCCGCTTTCTTGCCACCAGGGGAAACGCCATGAAACTGCCCGTCCATTTCTACAAACCGCTCGCCATCGGTGCGCCGCAACCCCTGCGTGAGCTGCCGGTACGACCCGAAAGGATGATCCACTTCTTCCCGCCGCACATCGAAAAGATTCGCGCCAAGGCACCGGAGACCGCCCGGCAGTGCGACGTCCTGTGCGGCAACCTGGAGGACGCGATCCCGATCGACGCCAAGGAAGCGGCACGTGCCGGCTTCATCGAGCTCCTCAGCCAGCACGATTTCGGCGACACCGCGATGTGGGTCCGGGTCAATGCGCTGAACAGCCCATGGCTTCTCGATGACCTCGAACAGATCATCCGGCATGTCGGCAACAAGCTCGACGTGATCATGATTCCCAAGGTCGAGGGACCGTGGGACATCCATTTCGTCGATCAGTACGTCGCGCTGCTGGAAGCGAAGTACTCGGTACGCAAGCCGATCCTGCTGCACGCACTGCTCGAGACGGCGCAGGGGGTCACCAACGTCGAGGCGATCTGCGGCGCCAGCCCGCGGATGCATGGCCTCAGCCTCGGTCCCGCCGACCTGGCGGCGTCCCGCGGCATGAAGACGACGCGGGTCGGCGGCGGCCATCCCGGCTACGGCGTCCTCGCCGACCCCGAGGCAGGGCAGGATCAGCGCGCCTTCTTCCAGCAGGATCTCTGGCATTACACGGTCGCGCGCATGGTCGACGCCGCCGTCGCGTACGGTCTGCGCTCGTTCTACGGACCGTTTGGCGATCTCAAGGACGAAGCCGCGTGCGAGGCGCAGTTCCGCAATGCCTTTCTGATGGGCTGCTCCGGTGCCTGGTCGCTGGCGCCGAACCAGATCGCCATCGCCAAGCGCGTTTTCAGCCCCGAGATCAAGGAAGTCCTCTTCGCCAGGCGTATCCTCGAGGCGATGCCTGACGGCAGCGGCGTGGCGACGATCGACGGCAAGATGCAGGACGATGCCACCTGGAAACAGGCGAAGGTCATCGTCGATCTGGCGCGGTTGGTCGCCCGACGCGACCCCGAGCTCGCCGCCGCCTATGGCCTGTAGGGAACCCGATCAACCGCAGAGGGAGGACATTCAGTGAGTGCGAAGAACAGGCT
This sequence comes from Accumulibacter sp., assembly GCA_016788495.1. Taxonomy (GTDB): domain Bacteria; phylum Pseudomonadota; class Gammaproteobacteria; order Burkholderiales; family Rhodocyclaceae; genus Accumulibacter. The sequence goes on from JAEUOM010000075.1 coordinate 7,557, forward strand.
CGGCAACTTCTTTGAGGATTTCCAGGTTGGCCAGAAGATCGCCCATGCGCCGCCGCGAACGATCACCGAAGGCGACGTCGCGCTGTATACGGCTCTGACCGGTTCACGCTTCGCGACCCCCTCGGCAGATACCTTCGCCCACAGTCTCGGCTTCCCGCGCGCGCCGGTCGACGACCTGCTCGCCTTCAACATGGTCTTCGGGCGCACGGTGCAGGACATCTCGCTCAACGCCATCGCCAACCTCGGCTACGCCGCCGGCCGGTTCGGCCACCCGGTCTATCCCGGCGACACCCTGAGCGCCGACTCGACGGTGATCGGGCTCAAGGAGAACAGCGACGGCAGGTCCGGCATCGTCCACGTCCGCTCGTGCGGCGTCAACCAGCGCGGCCAGATCGCCCTCGAGTACTGCCGCTGGGTGATGGTGCGCAAGCGGGATCCGCAGTCGCCGGCCCTGCGGACCTGCGTCCCCGACCTGCCCGAGGCGGTCGATGTCAGCGAACTGGTGGTGCCGGCGGGAATCCGCCTCAGCCAGTACGATAGCTCGCTGGCCGGCAGCGACGAACTGTGGGAAGACTATGCCGCCGGCGAGCGCATCGACCACGTCGACGGGATGACGATCGAAGAGAGCGAACACATGCTGGCCACCCGCCTCTACCAGAACGCCTCGCGTGTGCATTTCAACCAGCAGAGCGAGCGCGGCGGCCGTTTCGGGCGGCGCGTGGTCTATGGCGGGCACATCGTCAGCCTGGCACGGGCGCTGTCGTTCAACGGACTCGCCAATGCCTTCAGCATCGCCGCCATCAATGGCGGGCGGCACGTCAGCCCCGCCTTCGCCGGCGACACGATCTACGCGTGGACGGAAGTCATCGAGCCGCTGACGCTACCCGGGCGCAGCGACGTCGGCGCACTGCGCCTGCGTACCGTGGCGACGAAAGACCTGCCGTGTACCAACTTCCCGTACCGGACCGGAGACGGCGCCTACGAGACGGGTGTACTGCTCGATTTCGACTACACCGTGCTGATCCCGCGCCGGGTGTAGCGGCCCGGGATCAGCACGGATCGCGCTTTGCCGCCCGCCGCCCGCCCCCCGGCTGCAGGAGCGAACGTGTCGTTACAACTCCTCAGCGAGCGTCCGGCAGCAGCGGCAGCGTCAGGCTGCGGAAGGTCTGCTGCGACGGCGGCAGCTTCTTGCATTCCTTGCCGCTCTCGGTCCTGACACCACCGTCGTCGCTCAGTAGCTGGACGTGTGCGCCGCCCGGGATGGCGAACAGGGCTTCCGGCCGCAGATCCTGCAGATCGACACCCGCCACGCGCTGGGGCGCGTCGCCGGCCCGCGCGGACCAGCGGAAGAGCATGAAACTGCCGTCGTCGCCGGGCGGACCGGCGACGATCAGGTAGGACGAACCGGTCAGTTCAATGCTGCGGACGCCGCGGCCAGCCAGGTCAATTTCGCTCGCCACCCCGAGTTCTGCGGGTGCCTCGCCGGCCACCACGGCTGCCGGGTTGAGCAGTGGCACGAGCAGCGCCCGCTGCTTCGGCAACGGGTTGCGCAGCCCGATCAGCAAACGACCGTCCGGCGTTGCCGTCAACCCTTCGATGTTGAACCCGTCCTGCGCCTCGGCGGCCCGCCGTGCTGCCTGCTGCAGCTTGTAGGGGCGCAGGGTTGGCGCCTTCTCGATCGCCTGCAGCAGGCCCGAATAGGCCGCGCCGACGGGCCGCAACTGCGGTGCCTGAGCGTTCGTCCCGTCGACGATGTCGGTGGCGAAAAAGCGCCGCCGGCTATCCTCCTTGCGGCCCTTGCCGTTGCGTGCGTGCGAGCTGATCCAGTAGATGCGCCGACCAACGAGTGCCGCCGCTTCGATGTCCACTTCAGCGCCCGGTGAGACACCGAGGAAGCCCGCCAGGTCGAGGCCGGGCCCGAGCGGGTCCGCCCGACCGCGGCGATAGACCCGCAGAACCGCGTCCTCGTCGTTGCCGACGACGAAATGGTCCGCATCCAGGGCCACCGCGGCAGATGCATCGCAGGGTCCGCGGTAGCTAAAGCGCTGCGGCGGCTCCGCCCGCGCACCGAGGTTCCCGAAAGCGAGCAGGAGGATGAGGGCGACGTTTACCAGCGGTTTCATTGGGCGGCTCCCTGGCGGCTGCGCCACCGGACGGCATGCGCACGGCGGATTATATGGCCAAGCCGCCGCCGTCGAGCCTGGCAATTGCCGCCGACGGCGTGTGCCCGTGCTGCCGGCAACCCGAGCGCACGCGGCCGGCCCCACCGGCAGCCCCCCACCGACGACCTTCGCGCGGCGCGCCTCGCTGCTCAGCGTCGCCGTCCATACTGGCGCACGAGGGCTGCGCGGACCCTTCACATCGTGGCGGAAACTTTCACCATACGCCGCGGTATCGTTGTTTTCATCGGAGTCGAACTCGGCTATGCTGCGCGAACGTCGAAGGAACGATGTAAAACAATGGAGGAAATATGTTCCAGGTCCGAATACACGGTCGCGGCGGCCAAGGCGTGGTGACGGCTGCCGAGATGTTGTCGATTGCTGCTTTTGAGGAAGGCCGCCACGCTCAGGCCTTTCCGAGCTTCGGTTCTGAACGGACCGGTGCCCCTGTCGTCGCCTTCTGCCGCATCGCCGACAAGGAGATCCGCCTGCGCGAGCCGATCATGGAACCGGACGCACTGATCATCCAGGATCCCACCCTGCTCTATCAGGTCGACGTCTTCAGCGGCCTGAAGAAGAATGGTTACATCCTGATCAATACCAGCCGCAGCTTCGATGAACTGGGCCTCGGCGAGTATGTCCGCGACTGGCCGCAGGAGCGCCTGTGCACGGTGCCGGCCACCGACCTCAGCCGCAAGCATGTCGGCCGACCGATGCCGAACGTTCCCCTGCTGGCGGGTTTCGCCGCCGCCTCGGGGGTCATTCGCCTGGAATCGGTGATCCAGGCGATCAACGCCAAGTTCTCCGACAAGGTGGCGAGCAGCAACGTCGCCGCCGCCAGCGAGGCTTACCAGTTCGTCATCGATGAGATCGCGCACGCGCGGCACGGGGAGACTGCTCATGCTTAAACAGACCGAGGGTTCACACGCCGTCGCCGAAGCGGTCGCGCTCTGTCGGCCGGAGGTGATCTGCGCCTATCCGATCTCACCGCAGACGCACATCGTCGAAGGCCTTGGCGAAATGGTCAAGGCGGGCGAGGTTGCCAACTGCGAGTTCATCAACGTCGAGTCCGAGTTCGCCGCCATGAGCGTCGCCATCGGCTCGTCCGCCACCGGCGCCCGGACCTACACCGCCACCGCCTCGCAGGGCCTGCTGTTCATGGTCGAGGCGGTATACAACGCTGCCGGCCTCGGCCTGCCGATCGTCATGACGGTGGCCAACCGCGCCATCGGTGCACCGATCAACATCTGGAATGACCACTCCGACTCGCTGTCGCAGCGCGACTGCGGCTGGATCCAGTTGTTTGCCGAAACCAATCAGGAGGCGCTCGACCTGCACATCCAGGCCTTCAAGCTGGCCGAGGAGGTCAGCTTGCCGGTGATGGTGTGCATGGACGGATTCATCCTGACGCACGCCTACGAACGGGTGGACGTACCGACACAGGAGCAGGTCGACGCCTTCCTGCCGCCGTACGAGCCGCGCCAGGTGCTCGATCCGAAGGAGCCGGTGTCGATCGGCGCCATGGTCGGTCCGGAAGCCTTCTCGGAGGTCCGTTACCTGGCGCACGCGAAGCAGATGCAGGCGCTCGAGCGGATTCCACAACTGGCCGAGCAGTTCAAGACGGTCTTCGGCCGCGATTCCGGTGGCCTGACCCACAGTTACCTGGTTGACGATGCCGACATCGTCGTCGTCGCCATGGGCTCGGTCCTCGGCACGATCAAGGACACCGTCGACGAGATGCGCCAGGAGGGCCAGCGCATCGGCGTCCTCGGCATCACCTCGTACCGTCCGTTCCCGCTCGACTGCGTCCGTGCCGCGCTGCAGAACGCGCAGCGCGTGGTGGTCCTCGAGAAGAGCCTGGCAGTCGGCATCGGCGGCATCCTGTCGACCGACGTGCGGATGGCGATGTCGGGGTTGCAACTGCGTGGCCATACCGTGGTCGCCGGGCTCGGCGGCCGCGCCATCACGCGCAAGTCGCTGCGCGGGCTGTTCAACAAGGCGATCAGTGGCGAACTCGGCCACCTCACGTTCCTCGATCTCGACTGGAACGTCGTCAACAAGCAGCTCGAACGCGAGCGCACCACGCGCCGTTCGGGGCCGGCAGCCGAGAGCATGCTGCGCGATATCGGCGTCGTTGCCGCCCGCATCGGCTGAGGAGACCGACCATGAGCTTCCAACCCGTTCATTTCTACCAGACCGGCACCTTCACCGTTGGCAACCGCCTGCTCTCCGCCGAGGAGCGCAGCGTCCAGGCCAACGTCGAGCGGACCAATTCGCTCAACTCTGGACACCGCGCCTGCCAGGGCTGCGGCGAGGCGCTTGGCGCCCGCTACGCGATCGATGCGGCGATGAATGCCGCCCGCGGGCGCCTGATCGCTGCCAACGCCACCGGCTGCCTCGAGGTCTTCTCGACCCCGTACCCGGAGACCTCGTGGCAAATCCCGTGGATTCACTCGCTGTTCGGCAACACGGCGGCAATCGGTACCGGCATCGCCGCGGCGATCAAGATCAAGCGGCAGAAGGGCCAGATGGATGACGTCCGCGTCGTCGCCCAAGGCGGCGACGGCGGCACGACCGACATCGGTTTCGGCTGTCTTTCCGGGATGTTTGAGCGCAACGACGACGTGCTCTACATCTGTTACGACAACGGCGGCTACATGAACACCGGCGTCCAGCGCAGTTCGGCGACGCCACCGGCGGCGCGTACGGCGACCACCATGCCGGTCGGACCGGAGCCGGGCAACAACTTCGGCCAGGGCAAGTTCGTGCCGGCGATCGCCATGGCACACGAGATCCCCTACGTCGCAACGGCGACCGTCGCCGACCTGCGCGATCTCGAGTACAAGGTCACCAAGGCGATGGGCATGCGTGGCGCCCGCTACATCCACATTCTCGTGCCCTGCCCGCTCGGCTGGGGCGCGGCGTCGCAGGACACCATCAAGCTCGCGCGACTGGCGAAGGAAACCGGCATCTTCCCGGTGTTCGAGGCCGAAAATGGCGATGTCACCGGCGTTCTCAAGATTCGCCGGCCGCAACCCGTCGAGGAATATCTCAAGTTGCAGAAGCGCTATGCGCATTTGTTCGGCAAGAAGCCGGCAGTGGAGACGATCGCGCGCCTCCAGGCGGCGGCCGACAAGAACATTCGCAAGTACGGACTGCTCGACCAGGAGGCGAACTGATGGACAAACCCTTTGCGATCACACTGGATCCCGGCTCATCGCTGGCCAACCGCACCGGCTCCTGGCGCACCTCGCGGCCGGTCTATCTCGACCG
>JAEUOM010000093.1 GCA_016788495.1 Accumulibacter sp.
CCATGCGAAATCTGATCAGAAATCTTCAGTCCTACTGGCTGGCGGACGCCAGTTTCCTGACCCTGCTGATCATGCTCCTCACCGCAGTCTTCGTCCTTCCGATCATCATGGAACACAGTGGTCACGGAGTACGGCTGTTCAACATACTCCTGCTCAGCGTGTTCTTTTCGGGGATCTTCTCGACGCGCAGCATGGGGCTCATCGCCGTGTCCTCGGTTCTTTTCGGCATTCACCTGGCGCTGCGCATCATCCGCTTCGGAGAAAACCCGTACTCGTACTTTGTCCTGGAAAATCTGATCGGCATCGCCAATACTCTGGTCTTCATTTTCATCAACCTCCAGCTGCTCTTTCGCGACCAGAGCGTCAACGCTTACCGGATTGTCGGAGCGGTCAATGTGTACCTCTTGCTGGCACTCATGGGAGCACTGACGCTGGAAGTCATTCATGCCGCCACCGGGGTTTCCCTCGGGGGCAATGTCGTGCTCAGTGGTACGGACAGTGACTACGCTCACTTCATCTATTTCAGCCTGGCTTCGCTGACGACGGTGGGCTACGGAGACATCTATGCCGTCAGCCCTTCCGCCAGGATGCTGGCCGTTTTCCTGTCCACACTGGGCGTCATGTTCCCGGCCATAGTCATCGCCCGCATGGTCGGACTGGCTTCCAGCCCGCGTTGATCGGAATGGCGTGGCCCAATTGGGGCAAAGGTGGTTGAGCCAACCGGGGACGCGCTCATTTGCTCACTCTGGTGCCTTGGCGTTCCCCACCCGTCGTCGTCGAGCGACGCCGCAACGGCGGGTGGCGAAGGTCTGGGCCTTGGCCGTGCATCCAGTCTTTCCGGTCGTGCGTATTCAAGCCAGGCGGTTGCAGAACGGCGGCCACAAGCCGCCGCAACGACCGCCTGGACGCCCCGCGCACGGCGCATGACCCTTGGCCCGGCTGGCGGCATCCGGCAGAATGCCGCTGACGGGCACGACGGAGTGAGCAGCCGATGGACGACACCGACAACCTGACCGCCGCGCCAGCCGCTGCCAGCGAGGCGCCCGCAGCGATCGCCACCGCCATCTGCCCACCGCCGCTGGCGGCCGACGATTCCCGCCTGCTGGCTGCGCTGGCCCGCGTCGTCCACCAGGATGAGCAGGCACTGGCCGAGCTTTACGACGCGCTCGCCGGACGCGTCTATGGCCTCGCGCTGCGCATCGTGCGCCAGGTGCAGACCGCCGAGGAGGTCACCGAGGATACCTTCTGGCAGGTCTGGCGGCAGGCACCGCGTTTCGACCCACTGCGTGGCAGTGTGACGGCCTGGGTACTGACCATCGCCCGCAGTCGCGCGCTCGATGCCTTGCGCCGCTGCGAACCGACCGAAGTGCTTGACGAGGAACGTCTGGCAGCGATCGCCGGCGACAGCAACCCGCAGGATCTCCTGCAAGCGGTGCAGCAGCAGCACCGGCTGCACGCGGCGCTCGGCACGCTCGACGCCGTGCCGCGACAGTTGTTGGCGCTGGCGTTTTTCCGCGGCCTGTCGCACGAGGAGATCGCCAGTCAGATGAGCATGCCGCTCGGCACGGTCAAGTCGCACATTCGCCGCGCCCTGCTCCGTCTGCGCGATCTGCTCGGCACCGATGATTCCCGTTTTCCGATGGTGAGCCCATGAACCGCCCGCCCACCCACCTCGGCAGCCCCGCAGCCGAACATGACGAGCAGGAGGCGCTGCAACGAATGATCTGTGACGGACTGGCGCCCATCGCCCTCCCCTCCGGCGCTGGCACCCGACTGCGCAGCCGCCTGCTGCAGCGTGTCGGCGACAGCGCCCGCCGCCACGCCGGCCTGATCACCGTTCGCACCGGCGACGGCGTCTGGTGCAGGCTCCTCAAGGGCGTTCGCAGCAAGCTGCTGCATGATGGTGCCGAGGGTACTTCGGTGCTGATCGAACTGGCTGCCGGCGCGATCCTGCCGGTGCACCGCCACCAGCATCTCGAGGAAGGCATCGTCCTGCGTGGCTCGCTGCAACTCGGCGACCTGAACCTGGTTCCGGGCGACTACCACGTCTCCCCACCGGGCAGCCGCCACGGGCGCATCTCATCCCGCTCGGGCGGGCTGGCATACCTGCGCGGCAGTTCGCTCGGCCACACCCGGGCCGCCCTCGGCGAACTCATCGGCGGACTGCTGCCCGGCGCCGGGCCGGCAGCCCACACCGTCCTTGCTGCCGACGACGACTGGCAGACGATTGCCGACGGCGTCGAGCAGAAGATTCTGTGGCGTGCCGGCGACGTGGTTTCGCGCTTCTACCGCCTGGCAGCGGGCAGCCACCTGCCGGCACATGCGCACGCGCACGAGGAGGAGTGCATGCTGCTCGCTGGCGACGCGCACTTTGGCGACATTCTGGTACGCGCCGGCGAGTTCCATCTCGCGCCGGCGGGCAGCGCGCACGGCGAGATCAGCAGCGAGCACGGCGCGGTCGCTTTCGTCCGCGGTCACGCCTTCCTGCCGTGAGCCGGTGGAGTGGCTGCCAGCGCTTCGTGATGATCAGTCGCTGGCGTCTCGAGACGAGCGCCGAGCGGCTCTGGCAAGTGCTGACGCGACCGGCGCTGTGGTCAGAATGGTGGCCCGGCCTGCAGCGCGTCGATGAGCTTGCCGGCGGCGACCGCGACGGCATCGGTGCGCGCCACGCCTTCGTCTGGCGCAGCGGTGTCGGCTACCGCGTGCAGCTCGTCATGCGTACGACGCGCGTCGCGCCTGTACGCGAACTCGAGGCAACCGCCAGCGGCGACCTGCAGGGCATCGGCCTGTGGCTGATCGAGGCCGACGGGCCACACGCCGTGCGCCTGACCTACCGCTGGGATGTCGAACTCCGCCGGCCGTGGATGCGGCTGCTGGCGCCACTGCTGCGGAGTGTCTTCGCCCGCCGCCACTTCGCGCTGATGGCCGGCGGTGCCGCCGGCATGGCGCGGCAGCTCGGCTGTCGTCTGTCGCAGCGCGAGGAGTGGTCGGCGATCAATCGCCTCACCGACGTCCCCGGCGCCTCCTGAGCGGGTCGCCGGCAGGCGTCGCGCTGCCGGACTGGCGGTCGCTGCCGTGCAATCCGCTGCCCTCCGCGAACGTTCAGGGCTGTAGAGATTCCCCGGATGATGAAAGTCATGACCGTTTCCCCCTCATCCCCAGCCCTTCGCCCGCGCGCGGGAGAAGAGCGATTCGCGAGTCGCCGACGCGACTTTCACATCAAAGCCATCGATGCGCCGCCTGCTGCTGATTCCGGTCGACATTGCTGCCCGCCTGCAGCGCGATCTCCTGTTGCTGATTCTCGTCCTGCTCTGCATCGGGCTCAGCGTGCTCGACCCGGCAGCCATCGCCAGCTACCCGCATCTCGTCGACTGGCCGACGATCGCCGCCCTCGCCGGCCTGCTCCTGCTGACCACCGGTCTCGAGGAGAGCGGTTTCCTGCAACACCTCCCCTTCCACCTGATCACCCGCATGCACAGCGCGCGGCACCTCGCCCTGCTGCTGGTCGTCGTCTCGGCGATGCTCGCCAGCGTGCCGACCAATGACATCGCGCTGTTCGTCGTCGTGCCGCTGACGCTTGGCCTGCACGGTATGGCCGCCCTGCCGGCTGCCCGCCTGGGGATCTTCGAAGCCCTGGCGGTCAATGCCGGCTCGCTGCTGACACCGATGGGCAATCCGCAGAATCTCGTCCTCTGGCATCGCTCGGGGGTCTCGTTCGCCACCTTCGTCGGCGAAATGCTGCCACTGGCAGCGATCCTGCTCGGCACCCTGTTGCTGCTGACCCGGCTCGCCTTTCCCGCGCGCCGTATCGACACGCATGAAGACATCAGCCCGCCGCCACTGGCACGCCGTCTGCTGTACACCAGCCTGCCGCTCTATCCGGTCTTCCTGCTGCTGCTCGAACTGCGGCAGCCATGGCTTGGCCTGGCTGCCGTGTTGACGGTATTCGTGTTCGCCTTCCGCAACGTTCTGCGGCAGATCGACGGGGTCTGCTGCTCGTCTTCATCCTGATGTTCATCGACCTGCGTCTGATCGCCGAGTTGCCGGCCGTCGAGGAGCTGGTCGGCGCCGCCGGGCTGGACGACCCGCAGCACCTCCATCTCGCCGGGGTGTTCGCTTCGCAGGCGATCAGCAACGTCCCGGCAGCCATCCTGCTGGCAGAACATGCGGACGACTGGCGGGTGATCGCCTGGGCGGTCAACGTCGGCGGCTTCGGCCTGTTGATCGGCTCGCTGGCGAACTTGATCGCCCTCCGCCTGCTCGGCGAGAGACAGGCCTGGTGGAGCTTTCACGCCTGGTCGCAGCCCTTCCTCGGCGTCGTCGCCAGCCTCGCCGGCGCCTGGCTGTTCCTGCGCCAGTGACGGCCAGAGCAGGCCACCCGTAGCACGGGTAGCCTGCAGCGGCGTGGCCGGGCTGCGCCGGCTCGCTGCGGTTGACGCGCCGCGGGCAGCGAAAAGCGACGCCAATTGCGGCACTATTTGGCTGAATTAACTTGATTCCCCTAGCCTTTTCCCGGTCTTCTTCCTATACTGGCAAGACAAGAACGGCATTCGAACAAATCCAGACAGGAGACAAGTCATGAAAATCTGCCTTCCGGGGTTGCTGCCCGAGCAGCTGGTGGTCGATCTGCCGGAAATCGACGCCCAGCACGAAGAGATTTTTTGCCGCATCGAGTCCCTCAAGACGGCCTGTTTCGAGAGCGGTCACGTGCCGGTTGCCGAGTTCCAGGCGCTCCTCGACTACTTCACGATGCACTTCGCCACCGAAGAGCGGCTGGCTGAAGAAGCCGGACTCGATTTCGTCGACCACGCACGCATCCACGAGGACACCCTGCGGCTGCTCCGCCGGGCACTGGCGGAGGTGGTTCGAGGCGCGCGGGACGCACACTCGTTCCTGCGCTACTGCGAGTACTGGTTCGAGCGTCATATCAGCGAAGACGACCGCCTGTTCATCAACAACCTGCAATCGTCGAACTTCATGCCTTCGCCCGGCTTCTGGCAAGGCGGCGACCTGCAGGCCTGCGCCTGAGAGGTCGTGCAGGTATCGTCGCCGGCAGGTCGACGGTCAAGCAGCGAGCGACGAGATGGTTGCGATGGATCGACCAGGGCGAAACAGGACCTTGCGCCGTCGATCGATTGACAATCTTTGACCAGTCTGGCCGCTGCGCTCAACGGTAGGGCGTGGTGTGCGGCGGCGAGCAGTTGCCCTTCTTCGCCTGCCCCGGCGGGCAATGCACCCCTTTCCCCTGCCCCGGTGCGTTCCCTTGGCCATGATATTTCTGCCAATAGACCGGGTCGCGCCACTGCTTGCCGTCCCAGTAATAGCCGCGCCGGTCGCGGTCACCAAAGCGGATGGTCGTTCCGCCGGCCTGGATATCAACGCTTCCCACATTGATCTGGACGTCCGCCGCCGGTGCCACGATGGGCAGGGCTGCCAGGATCGTGCAACACAAGGTCTTCCGCATCACAACCTCCGCAAGGAAACACGCGGCGGTTCGCCGGCCGCGCACCGATCGGGATCAGGGTCGCACCCACCGGCCGACTGCCAGTTGCGCCAGGTAATCCTGATGCACCGGCAGGCTCAACGCGTTTGGCCGTACCGCCTTGACGGCAGCAACCGCATCGTCCTTCGACCAGCCTCGTTCAAGCAGGATCTGGGCCGCCATCAGCCCGGTGCGTCCCGAGCCACCCTTGCAATGAATGGCGACCCGCTGGCCGGCGTCCAGCAGCCGGTGCACGGCGTCGCGCTGTGCTTGCCAAGCGGCGGCGAAATCCGCGGCGGGCGCATGATCATCCTCGATCGGCAGATGAAACCACTGCAGCCCACGCTGCGCACAAAGCTCGCCGAGCGTGCTCACTCCGTTGCTCGCCATTTCGCTGCTCGGCATCAGCGTCAGCAAG
>JAEUOM010000122.1 GCA_016788495.1 Accumulibacter sp.
CTGCCTGGTCCAGTTCATCGCGCGCGACTCAGCTCAGGCTCAGGAACGGCAGGAAACGTCTTCCTTGAAGTACTTTTCCGACAGTGCCTTGTAGGTGCCATCCTTCATCACCTCGGCCAGCCCCTGATTGAGCTGCTCCGCCAGCGCCTTGTTGTTCTTGCGCAGGATCATCGACACGCGCTCGACGAATACCAGCTCGCCGGCAGTGATTCCGGCATCGGCGTTCTTGTCGAGCGTCGCCTTGACGGTGAACTTGTCGGAGATCCAGGCATCGACCTTCTTCGCACGCAGCGCCGCAAAGGCTTCGGGGTCGCCCTTGTAGGTCTTGATCGTCTTGATGCCCTTGACCTTCTTCGCCGCGTCGGCGTAGCTGGTGGCGAGCTGGACGCCGACGGTCTTGCCGTCGAGCGCCGCAACGGTCAGCGGGCCGTCCTTGTGCGCGGCGATCTGGCCGCCGGTACAGTAGTGCGGATTGGCAAAGTCGACCGACTTCGCTCGCTCGGCCGTATAGCCATGCGAAGCGATGGCAAAGTCGAAACGATCCTGCTTCAGTGCGGCGATCTGTCCGTCGAACGGAACCACGCGCCATTCGAGCTTCAACCCGAGCTTCTTCGCGATCGCTTCGGCAAGCTCCACCTCGAAACCGGTGAGCTTCGGCCCATCATAGTAGTTGAACGGCTGGAAACCGCCTTCGGTGGCAACGATGATGGTTCCCGACTGTTTGATCGCGTCCCAGTCACGCGCCACCGCCGAACCGCAAAACAGCAGTGAGAGAGGAATGACGGCACTCAACAACCTGGCTAAGAAACGCATGATACCTCCTGTTGATGAAGATCGGACGCTGGCGACCCGGCACCGTCCTCGCGGCGCGCATGTCCATCGATCGTGGACAGTTGGGCGAAGACGTCGCGAAGAGTACAACAAACAGAGGCAATGGAGCGCAAGAAATATGCTTTATGCCGGCGGGAGGCGCCCCCGGGCGCTGCCGTGACCACTTTCGGGTCGGGAGAAAAACCCGCAGGCGTCGGACGCATGGGCTTCGGCAGCCGGCTCGCGTCGTCGTCCGCGCCCGGCACCGACGCGCCACCGTCGCCTGCGCCGCCAGCCTCGGGCTGCATCCCCCGGCGTACAAGGCGGCGCAACGGTCCGCCGGGTGACCGTCAGCCCCTCTCTCTCGTCGCGAAGCCCGAGAAATGCAGGACGCGACGCACGTACTGCTGCGTCTCGGCAAACGGTGGCACGCCGCTGTAACGATCGACCGTTCCTTCACCCGCGCTGTAGGCGGCGGCAATCAGCCGCCAGTTGCCGGCAAAACGCTTGTCCAGCCAGCGCAGATAGGCGAGTGCACCCCTGACGTTGTGCTCGGGGTCGAACGGACGGGTCACGCCAAATCGCTCCTGGGTCGCCGGGATCAGCTGCATCACGCCTTGCGCGTTGCGTGGCGACACGGCAGTGGCATCGAGATTCGATTCGGCGATGGCGATCGCCAGTGCCAGGCGCGGATCGACCTGGTTCTGGCGCGCGGCGTTGCGGATGAGAAGGGCGATCCTCTGCTTCGCCGGAGACTGTCCGGCCAGATAGCCATCGAGGTCGAAACGGCTACCGTCGGCGCCGCGGCCGTACACACCGCATTCGTCCCCGATGATCGCGCTGGCCACCCGTGAATCGTAGAGCCTGAGTGCCTCGTGGTGCCCGAGGCGGGCAGCCAGTGCCAGGTAGGCGTTGGCCATCGGCGGGTTGCGCAGCGGGCGGGGCGCTCTGGCGAGGACGCGGCCGACACGAAAGAAGCCTTCCGGGCTGCCCATCGTACCCGCGTCACAATAGAGGGCCACTGCCAGCAGGGGGTTGCGCCGGATGCCGATGCCGAACTCGGCGGCGTGCCCCTGCTGCAGCGCTGCCGTCACCCGTGGCGCCTCAATGTAGCTTTCGGCCTGCGCCGCTACCCCCGGACGGGCAATCGCCACGACCAGAAGCAGTGCCACGCCGGCGACCATCTCCTTGCCCAGAACCCGTATCATCGCTCTCGCACCCCCTGCTCGAACCAGTCCCACAGAGCGACCGCACGACCGCAGCGCGCACCCCGTCGCCTACCAAGACAGTCTGTAGCGGCGGGTCGCAGAAGCACCAGGAACTATTTCACATTCCGTGCCGATTGCCAGCCGCGGCGCGAGAGATCGTCAGGAAATCGTCGCGAGCGGGTCAGGAGATGGCTCTCTCGCAACCAGACGCGTCCCGCCGCAGCTGCGCCAGACGCACATCGACGGTCACCGACAGTGCCGTCAGCTTGCCGAGCTGCGCGCGGCGCGTGGCGCTGGCCCGGTACAGATGCGGCGTCATCGCCAGCAGATCGGCAATCGATTCGCTGTCGCGCAGCTCCAGCGAGTAGCGGACGCTCTCGCCGGGCAGCGCGACGAAGCCTTCGACTGCCGGCGCGACGAAGCCACGTCGCGGCTTGAGGCTGGGATAGATGATTTCGCGCAGCTCGCGCAGGTGATCATCGCCGGCATCGGCCTGCAGCAGCAGGCCGCCCGGCTTGAGGACGCGTGCAAACTCGGCATGCACTGGAAAACCGAAGAGCGAGAGGACGCAGTCGAGGGTGCCCGACGGCACGGGCAGGTTGGCGTTGCTGGCCACCACCCACCTGGGCCGCCGATCCTGCCTCGCCGCCGCTGCCACCGCCCAGCGCGAGATGTCGACGCCGATGAGCGCCAGATCCGGCCCTTCGCTGCCGGCTGCCGCCAGCTGCCGCAGGTAGTAGCCCTCACCACAGCCGGCATCGAGGCAACTGACGGCGGTCGCTGCCGGCACCTTCGCCAGCGCTGCCCGGCTCACGGCGGCGGCGATCGGACCGTAAGCGCCGGAATTCAGGAAACGCCGGCGGGCAGCGACCATCTCCCGGCTGTCGCCGGGGTCACGCGAGCGCTTCTGCTGCACCGGCAGCAGATGGACATGGCCCTGCCGCGCGATATCGTGGCTGTGCCCGGCAGGACAACGCCAAGTCGCGCCCTCGCGTCGCAGGGGGGAGCCGTCCAGGGGACAGACGAGGGCGTCGAACGGGGTGACGCTCATCTCCGCCCGCTGCGCCGCCACGCCCGGCGGGGCTCGCCAGCAGCGGCGAACGGGACGCACGCTGCCGTCAGCTCAGTGCTCGCGGATGCGCAGGACAACGTTGCGCCCGCAGCCGGCAGCGGCAAGGGCCGCCAGCACCAGGTCGAGGCGCCCGCGGTCGGTGGTGTGGGTGGTCAGGATCAGCGGGACGAGCGAGCCGCCGGCGAGGTCCGGAACCTCCGGCTGCAGCAATGAGGCGATGCTGATGCCCTGGCTGGCGAAGCAACCGGCCACCTGCGCCAGGGTGCCCGGCCGGTCGGCAACGGCCAGCCGCAGGTAGTAGCGCGAAGCGGCCGCCTGCTGGTCGGCGAACCCCGCCACCTCGGCGAGAAACGGATGCCCCGCCGTGGGAATCCGGGCCCGCCCCTCGGCGATGTCGAGCAGATCGGCCAGGAGGGTGACGGCCGTTGGCGCCGGACCCGCGCCCCTGCCGGCGAGAAGCGTCTCCCCGAGGCCTTCGCTCTCGATGCGAACCGCATTGCACTCCATGCGGATCGAGGCCAGAGGGTGATGCAACGGCAGCAGAACCGCCGCTACCTCGCCATCGACGCGGCCACCGGTCGGGCGACGGACGGCAGCGACGAGCTTGATGCGGTAGCCCATGGCCTCGGCTTGGCGGACGTCCTCGAGGGCAAGGCCGTCGATGCCCGAAGTGGGCAGCCGGCGGAAGTCGACGCAGGCGCCAAAGGCGAGGGTCGCCAGGATGCCCATCTTGCAGGCCGCATCCTGGCCCGAAACGTCGTATCCGGGGTCGGGTTCGGCAAAGCCGAGCCGCTGCGCGTCGGCCAGGCATTGGGCGTACGATGCCCGCTCCTCGCTCATCCGCGTCAGCAGGTAGTTGCTCGTCCCATTGACGATCCCTTCGAGGGCCGTGATCCGGTCGACGCGCAGGGCTTCCTGCAGCGTCCGGATGATCGGCATGCCGGCACAGACGCTGGCTTCGAAACCCACCGGCAACCGGCGCTCCGCCGCCAGGGCAAAGATCTCCGGGCCGCGCTCGGCGAGCAGGTTCTTGTTCGCCGTGACCACAGCCTTCCCCTGCGACAGTGCCTGGCTGACGATGCCAAACGGCTCGGCGACGCCACCCAGCAGCTCGACGACGACGTCGATCTGGGGATCGTCGGTGAGGTCAGCCGGGCAGGCCGTCAGCGGGGTATCGGCTGGGAGTTCAGGCCGCGGCTTGGCCCTGTCACGCACGAGGACGGTCTTCAGCCGCAGGCTGCGGGCAGCCGGCGAGGTGTGCAGAAGGCGGATCAGGCCGGCACCGATGCGGCCCGCCCCCGCCAGACCGATGGTGGTCATGGGCTTTCCCCCTTGCTGGTGGCAGCGCCAGCTGCCGTTCTGCCACAGTGCTTGATTCCGGTTCGCCTATCCTGTTGGCACCATCGACCCAGACTCCGCCGGCAATGATGGTGCTGCCCCCATCGCTCGGAACCCCCGTCTGCCGGTCGCTCCGTCGTCACCCTGCGCACCCTGGGCAGCGGTCGTTCAACCGAGCAGGCGGGCGTAGCTTGCGGGGCTGAATCCCAGCAACAGGTGGTCGCCCATGGCGACGAGCGGGCGGCGGATCAGCGTCGGATGCGCCACCATCAGCTGCAGTGCTCGCGCCTCGTCGATCCCGGTGCGCTCGTCCTCCGACAGACGGCGCCAAGTCAGGCCGCGCGTGTTGAGCAACGCCTGCCAGCCGGCGCAGCGGTTCCACTCCGGCAGTTGAGCGGCCACCACCCCCGGTCGCCGGTAATCGCAGAACTCGTAGGCAACGGCATTGGCCTCGAGCCAGGCGAAGGCCTTCTTCATGGTGTCGCAATTCCGGATGCCAAAGACGGTGATCATCGCATCAAACCCTTGCCGATTTCCTCTGCTGCCGTATCATCGCATGGCCGTGCCGGCAGTCCAAGCCTCCTGCTCTCGTGCCGCTTTCGCTGCTGCCTTCGACAGTTCGATGACCCGGTCGCGGTGCGCGCCGGGCAGCGAGGCGCAGGCGCCAACGATCGGCCCCTGCGGCAGGAAACGGGCGCATCCCGCGCCGTGGCTGGAGAAGCCGGAGGAGTGCAGGATCATGTCCAATGCAGCATTTCGTATGCTCGGCTGGGGGCTCGAACTGGCCGGGCTGCTTCTCCTGGTGACCGGTTGCATGCTGGCCTGGTCGCATTGGCGGCGCACCCGAGGCTGGCGGACGGCGCCGGGAACGGTGATCGATCAGGCCGCACGTGCGCCGACGCCCGGCAACCCCTACGATTTCCCGGTGGTCGAGTTCACTTCCGATGACGGCCGCCAGCATCGCTTCGAGTCCAACACGGGCCGCTACGTGCGACCGTTGGCGACAGGCACGCGGGTCGACGTCCTGCATGACCCGATGCGGCTTGAACAGGCGGTCGTCGATCGCTTCGCCGACCGTTGGTTCGCCGCCGCCGGCCTCGCCGGACTTGGTGTCATGGCCCTCCTCCTCGGTCTGATGTTCGTCACGCTCGCTTGATGTGGCGGACGGCCAGGAGGCGGCGGTCTTGCACCGTTGGTGCTCGACGGCTTCGGTGAGCCCCGGTCGGGGTGATGCAGAACGGGCGACGACTGGCGCCTGTTCTGCATCAGTGCCTTCCCTGGGACGAATTGGTCGCCGGTCACCCGTCAACTCGTCACGGTCGCCGCGGAGGGTGGGCCGCAGCGTCAGGGCCGAGTGTCCATCCTTCACCTGTCCTGATATCGTTGGTGTGATTCAGCACAGAGAGCGCAACCTTGGGCATGAACGTCAACCTGACCCCGCAACTCGAGGAACTGATCCGTTCCAAGGTGGCTTTGGGGCTATACACCTCGGCCAGTGAAGCGGTTCACGAGGTGCGGCAGCTGATCGATGAGCAGGAGCGCCTGCGGGCGGCCAAGCTCGAGCGTCGCGCGTCGACATCTGCCAGGGCCTCGCCAGGGGGCCGTGTCATCTTCCACACGCCAATGGCAGACGGGGGCGACGTGCTGCGAGTGCTGCACAATGCTGGCGACGGCGACCCGGCCTTCGAGGACGAGCGGTAGACATATCCGATAACGTTGGCGACCCGATCGCCCAGTCAGCGCGTCTTGGTGCCATCGCAGGGCACTCGCCCGACTACTTCGACCGACTCTATCGTCGTCTCGTTGGCGAGGGAGACGAACCACGCGATGCCCGGAGAGTCGTTCTGGAGGCCTACCTCGACGGCAAGCCGTCGGCGACGCGGCGCCACAAGCCGACACGCGCCGATCGTGATCGCGGTTTCTGGTCGAGCGCCTTCCTCGGCCAATGTGGCAGCGGTGACTGGAACACCGAACCCGGCATCCTTGCCCTGACGCGCTACCTTTCTCAGAGCGAGGTGCTGGTCGATGGGCTTGTCGCGCACCTGGCCCGCTCGACACCGAAGGCGCTGGCGGTGGCCATGCGCCGCGCGCGCCTCGTGCGGTCACCCGGCTCGCCACAGGTCGACGCGCTTCGGGCCGCGCGCAAGCTCGATCCGCTGGTCGACGAAGCCTGCCGGATCCACGATGTGTTGGTCGGCGCGCACCGGGAACGAGAGGTCGAACTGGCCCGCTGGCAGCGGATGCTCGAAAACCTGAGCGCTTTCGAGTTGCTGCTGCTGGCGAGTCTGTACGCGTACGAACGCCTCGTCCCACATACGATGACGGGCCAGTCGTCCGTGGCGGAAGGCGGTGGCCGGGCCGACACACATTGGGATGCGATCAACGACCTCTTGATCTGGAAGCTGAAGACGACACCGCGGGCAACCCTGAGGCTCGCCGATGAGGCCATGGGACGCTCGCTCAAGCGGTACCTGTCCCCGCTGCTCTTTCCCGTGACGGGACCGTCGCTGGAGCTGCTGACCCAGCTGGATGCATTTGCACGCTTGGTCGCTGCCCAGATCGAGCTGAACGAGTTCCTGTCCCGCAGCGTCGATGCGTACTGCTTCGACGACTCGGTCCGCTTTGTGCTGGTCGACGATTACCAGCTCCAGCTCGAGGAGATCGACACTGCGGCCAACGCGAAGTGGTTCCGGGACGGGAAGAAGCTGGAACGGCTACCGGGTTACTGGCTCCATCGCGCGTTCTACGAGTCCGCCGCGTCCGATCTGGCCTTTGTCCGCATCGGGAGGCCGGAGAACGAAAGCGAGAACACGCTGGCCTACATCCGTGCCCTGGCCACTCGGTTTCGGTTGCGCGAGGTGTACGGTGTGGGTGACCTGGTGACGAACGCAACCGGCGAGTCGGCAAACATGTTCCAGGCTCTCTGGTACTTGGAGCTGACGGCACGTTTCTTCATGCTGGACTTCATCGTGCCGTTCGTTGAGGGCGCCGAGCGGTCGGGCGACTGGGTCGTCTCGCTTCGTCGTTTGGCCCTCGGCGGTCTGCTCAACGGGGAGCAGAACCGATTACCACTCACTTGGTCGAGCCGGTCGGCGAAGATCGACCGGACCACCGGCTGGACGGTCACGTCGCAACAACCCACGGGCAGCGCCCGCATGGCGGCGGCCATCCTGGACTTCTGGACCTACGACATGCTCGCCGAGGCGGACCGCCTGCAGAGGGACGAGCCCGGACTCGCACCCAGGCTCATTGAGCGTCCATACCTCAAGTTCGGACCGCATTTGGTCCAGCTGCCATGGGTGGCCGGATATCAGGACAACGACATGACTGCGATCAACAACCTGCGTCGGCTGGGCGCGCGGCGTGGTGAAGCCACTGCAGAAGCGAGACGGATCGAGAGCCAGCTTGCAACGCTTTTGCAAAGCCGAGGCTTCAGCGTCCTGCTGAACTGGCAGCCGCCGGATGAACGACGCGATGCCGGCGAAGTGGACGTCATCGCAGGCCTCGACGGCCAGCTGTTCGTCTTCGAGATCAAGCGACCTATGTCCGTCGGTCAAGGCACGAGGCTTGGTTGCACGCGACCACGACGCTGCGCAAGGCGGGTCTGCAGCTTGGGCGAAAGGCCGACGCCTTGAAAGTGCTCCTGGGAACGGACGCCGAACTCTGCGCGACGCTGGGTTTCGATCGGGCCGCGCTGCCGGCCTGCGTCCATGGATGGATCGTGGATACATCCATCGAGTCAGATCACAAGCGGTTCAACGGCTTCCTCAAGGTGTCGCTGGAGGAGATGATCGTGGCGCTGCGCGACGACCGGGGTCTACTGAACGATCCCGAAGGACTGATGTCCGGGCAGCCACCATCCGAGGCCGCGCTCATTGATTTGCAGACCCGCGCAAGTCTGTACTCGGCAGGGTTCACTGCCAAGCGGTTCGTTTCGGTCGTCGAGGGCGAGATGGTCTGGGAGCAACTCTGACGGCGTCTGCCGCACTACGGAGCAAGGACGCGATCGTCCCGAGGTGCGCGCCCTGCTGCCCGGCCCGACGTCATCGCCAGCAGTTCTCGTCCCACCTCGCTCAGCTGCTCGGTGTTGCCGGCTTGGGGCGCGTTGAGCTGGCGCAGGTAGCGACTGCTGCAGCGGTAGGTCGGGGCGTACGCCTCACGGGGCTCCAGTGGTCGCCAAGCGGCAGCCGGCTGGCCACTGCACGGCGGTCTGCCCGCTTCAACCGGATCGCTCCAGGCGACCAGAGCCGGCGCGTAGACCGGCCGCTGCACGCGGAGTCCCGGCAGCCAGCCCCAGGCACCACGAAAGCAGGCCCACCGCCCGTAATGAAAGGGGGCGAAGGCCCAGGGTTCACGGCCGATCCAGGTCCAGCCCCACGGCTCCAGCCATGCCCAGCTGCCAGAGCGGTACGGCGCCCAGTCGGCGGGCAGGTTGCGCGGGAACCACACGGCGCCGTAGGCCGGAGTCTCGTACCAGTCGCCATGGCTGGCGAGGTCGCCTGCCCCGGTCAGCTCCGGCGACACGTGCCGAAACCCATCGGCTGCCCCGGACGAGCTTTCGCGAGCAAGACTCCAGCGCGCGAACTCGTCATCGATCGCCGCCAGGCTCTCGTGTTCGGCGTCGCCATTGCCGCTCAGGCAGAGCGTCTTCCCGGCGTCGATGACCCGCGAGCGATCGCCGACGGAATAGCGCAGCGCTCCCTCGGTGGCCGTTGCCGCGACGCTGTCGCAGCCGACCGTCAAACGGTAGCGACCGGCGTCGCACAGCCCGAAACGCAGCCCGCCGCATTCGATGGCAAACTGCCTTGCCATCTCCAGCGACCGGCAGCGGGCGATCAGGCTGCCCGCCCGCAGGCGCAGGGCAAGCTGTTGGTCATCGACCCGGACGAACGCGAGAACGCTGTCGGCATCGAGTTGCAGGAGGGTGGAGCCGATCTCGACCTCGGCGCGACCGCCGGCGCCGGTTGACAGGAGATCGCCGCCCTGCAGCGGCCAGTTGCCGGTCGCGGGCTCGGCTCCGCGGCCCGCAGCACGCGACAGGAAGGCCGGGCCGGCGGTCCTGGCGACCCGGCCGACCCGTGCGACCGGATCGGCGGCGGCTGGCAGGATCGCTGGCAGCGACAGAAGCAGGCTGCGCAGCGAGCGACCGCAGTGCTGCAGGTTGTGCGGCTGATGAAGCATGGCTTTCCCCTCCATGTGCACCGGCTGGACATCTGCCGGTCAGGCAAACAACGCTCAGGATGCCATTCTGGGCGACTGCCGCTGACAGTCCGTTACAAAAGTCGCACAATGCCTGCGAAAAACTGCTGGCGCCAGCCCCGCTGGCAGGAAAAGGGACCGTCGGACGACCGACTCGCGCCGTGCGCTGCGGTCGGCCCGAGGATCGTTGCCCGCTGCCAGCAGTGCCGCGCGCCTTGCAGGAGCATGGTCATGAACAGTTTGGACGCTGCCGTCACCGACGACCGAAGCACGGCCGTGCAGCCGAGTGTCGACAGCGACCGGGAATCGATTCCGGGCAGCACGCTGACTGGCGGAGCGCTTGCCGACGTCGGGCCGGGCGCCGACCTGCACGTCGACCCCGGTCGGCCAATGCGCGCGCCGGTAACGCCGGCGGCCAGCGTCACGCGCGGTTTCGCCGACACCGGAATGGAACCCGGCGGACAGGTCATCGGTCGGCTGGCGGCGCGGTTGCGAGGCGTGCCGGTCGTCGTGCTTTCCGGCGCCGGCCTGAGCACGGCGAGTGGCATCCCGGCGTATCGCGACCGCCATGGTCGGTGGCAGCAGCCAACGCCGATCCAGCATCGGGATTTTCTGACTTCACCGTTGGTACGCCAGCGTTACTGGGCGCGCAGCTTCTTCGGCTGGCCACGCATGGGGCTGGCCAGTCCAGCGACCGGGCATCGGATCCTGAGCGCGATGGAGCAGCGGGGAATCGTCTCCACGGTCGTCACGCAGAATGTCGATGGCCTCCATCAGAAGGCCAGCAGTCGACGGGTTATCGAGTTGCACGGCGGCATCGGCAGGGTGCTGTGCCTCGCCTGCGGACAGCATTTTGCGCGCGCCGCGGTGCAGCAATGGCTGCTCTCGGCGAACCCGGAGGCGGCAGCCGCCGCCGACCTCCCCGCCCCGGACGGAGACGCACAGGTGGCCCATCCCGTCGTCAGCGCATTCCGGGTTCCCGCCTGCCCGGGCTGCGGCGGCATGCTGAAGCCGGACGTCGTCTTCTTCGGCGACAGTGTTCCTCGCGATCGGCTCGCCGCGGCGACGCAGGCGATCGACGCGGCGCAGGCATTGCTGGTCGTCGGTTCATCGCTGATGGTCTACTCGGGGTTCCGCCTCGCCGACTACGCCCACCGGCAGGGCAAGCCGGTTCTGGCGATCAATCGCGGCGTGACGCGGGCCGACCATCTCCTCGAACTCAAGATCGACGGCGACTGCGGGGCCGTGCTCGAGCTACTGGCCCTCGCCATGCAGCGACCCGCTTAGCAGACAGCGCCTGCCGGCCTCGGCGCGTGGCGTTGGACGAGCGCCTGCCAGTGCGCGGCACTCGCGGCGGCACACAGTTCCTGCAGCAATGCGAAGGCCGCCTCGGCGTGGGCCAGCGCGCGGCTGCCCGGGGCAGCGCCCAGTTCGAAACACTCACCCCGGACGGCGAGGACGAAGGCGGCGGGTGGCGGGTCGCTGCTGATGCGGGCGAGGACCGAAAGCAGCGCCGCTGGCGATAGCGCGTGCGAGCCCGGCCCGACGAAGCCGCTCGCCTGCACCTGCTGCAGAACGAACGGTGCCGGCGTCATGTCGCCCGCATCGATGAACAGGGCCAGTTCGCGGCCGGCGAGATCGAGCGCGTGTTCGATCTGCCACTGGCAGTCGCCGATCAGTTCATGCCTCCTGCCCAGACCTGCCGTCAGCAGCCAGGCGTGCAGTCGTTCGAGCAGCAGCGGCCCAAGCGCGTCGTCGCCACGGCTCGGATTGCCGCAGGCGAGGACGACGACCGGGGCACGCGCGACCATCGCTGCCGCCCGGCTTCAAGTACTACCGGCGGCTGACGACAGGTCGGCCGGCGCAGAACCCTGCCGCCCGATCACCCGCCCGGAGGCATCCTGCAACTCGAGCTGCAGGGGCATCTTGCCGAGCGCGTGCGTGGCGCACGACAGGCAGGGATCGAAACAGCGGATCGCCACCTCGATGTGGTTGAGCAGGCCCTCGGTCAGTTCATGCCCGTTCAGATGGCGCTGGGCGACACGGCGCACGGCCTCGTTCATCGGCTGGTTGTTGTGCGTCGTCGAAACGATCAGGTTGCACATCGTCACCAGGTCGTCGTCGCCGACCCGGTAATGGTGAATCAGTGTGCCACGCGGCGCCTCGATGACGCCGATGCCCTCGTGGTGGCGAGCACCGCTGCTCCGCAGCTCGCTGCCCGACAGGTCGTCATCGTGCAGCAGATCCTTGATCGCCTCGGCGGCGTGCAGCATCTCGATCATCCGCGCCCAGTGGTAGGCCAGCGGTGCGTGGATGACGCGGCCGCCTCCATGGGCGATGAACTCGCGCCGCTCGGCTTCCGCCAGTGGCGTCGCTATGGCGTCACAGTTCTGCATGCGCGCCAGCGGGCCGACCTTGTACCAGCCTTCCTGCGGCCCGATGGCGGTGAGAAACGGGAACTTCATGTAGCTCCAGGGCTTCACTTCCTCGCTGATCAGCTCGGCATAGTTGCGCACATGCACGGCGTCGGCGAGCAGCCGGCCATCGGCGTCACGGGCCCGCAGGCGGCCGTCGTAGAAGTCGAGCACCCCACCGGCGCCGACGATGGAGAGCAGATTCGAGCGACTGGTTCCGAACTCGTCGTAGAGTTCCGGGTCGGCGGCATGCAGCCGCTTGACGAGTTGCACGGCTTGCCGGCTCCAGGCGATGACCTGGTCGATCTCGGCCAGCAGCTGCGCACGCTCGGCGCGGCTCAGCGCGCGGTTGACGCCGCCGGGAACGGCACCGGTACCGTGCACGCGCCTGCCGGCGGTTAGACGGATGATTTCCTGGCCGAAGCGGCGCAGCAGGACGCCTTGGCGGGCGATCTCGGGATGTGCCGCGGCGATGCCGACGATGTTGCGCCGGGCGGCGTCGCTGGCAAAGCCGAAGAGCAGATCCGGCGACGAGAGATGGAAAAAGTGCAGTGCATGCGACTGCAGGATTTGGCCAGCGTGCATCAGCCGACGCAGCTTCTCGGCGGTCGGTGGCAGATCGTCGGCACCGACGATGTGGTCAAGCGCCTTCGCCGCCGCCAGATGATGCGACACCGGGCAGATGCCACAAAGGCGCTGCACCATCACCGGCACCTCCCAGTACGGGCGGCCCTGGATGAACTTCTCGAAGCCGCGGAACTCGACGATGTGCAAGCGCGCCTGCTGCACCTGGCCGGCGTCGTCAAGCAGCAGAGTGACCTTGCCGTGCCCTTCGACGCGCGACAGCGGGTCGAGTGCAACCCTGCGCAGGCTACCGCTGTCGGTGGTCGCCGTTTCCAGGGGAAAAGCCGCTGTCGCCATCGGCGCGCTCAATCGAAATGCAGCAGGGGATGCCCGAGGCGCGGTGTGCGGCCATCGAGCAGGTCGGTCAGGAACTTCCAGATGGCATCGCCGGATGGCGGGCAACCGGGGATGAAGTAGTCGATGCGCACGATTTCGTGAACCGGATGAACCTGGTTGAGTGGCAGCGGCAGTTCGGGATCGTTCGGCACCTGACCGCCAACGATTCCCGGTCCGGTCCGGTACACCTCCTGCAGGCATTGTCCGAGGTCGAGATGGTTGCGCTGTGCCGGCAGGCCACCGTTGACGGCGCAGGCGCCGAGGGCGATCAGCACCTTGCACTGCTGGCGGAACTCGCGCAGGACATGGACGTTCTCGGCGTTGCAGATGCCGCCCTCGATGAGGCCAATGTCACAGGGGCCGCAGCGCTTGATGTCGGTCAGCGGCGAGCGATCGAGATCGACGCGGTCGAGCAGTTCGAAGAGGCGCTCGTCGATGTCGAGCAGCGACATGTGGCAGCCGAAGCAGCCAGCCAGCGAAGTCGTCGCAAGGCGCAGCTTGCGCTGCCCGACGGGCGGGTTCATCTCAGCTCCCCTGCTCGCTGCTGCCGGTTGCCGGCGGGCGCCCAACCTGCATGCCGATTGGCTGCAGGTCGTAACGCCGGCAGCCGATCGGTTGCAGGAAACCCTGCCGCTTCTCGAGAATGACGCCAACCGGGCAGACATGCGCTGCCTTGTCGGCGAGCGAAAAGCCGGTATCGGCCAGACGGCCGGATTCGGCGTTGACGATCAGGTGCTTGCCGATGCCGCGCCCGGAGAGGGCGAAGACGTTCTTGCGATCGACGTCCCGGCTGGCGCGAACACACAGCTCGCAGAGGATGCAGCGGTTGAAGTCGAGCAGGACTTCGGGGTGCGAGGCATCGACCGGCCGGTCGGGATAGAACTGCGTGAAATGCGGTGTCAGCATCTCGAGTTCGTAGGCAAGCGCCTGCAACAGGCAGTTGCCGCTCTTTTCGCACGACGGGCAGAAATGGTTGCCCTCGACGAAAAGCATCTGCAGCAGCGTCCGCCGCTTGTCGTTGAGGTCGGGCGAGTTGTTCTCGACCTCCATCCCGTCCTTCGCCGGCATCGTGCAGGCCGACACGTAGCGGCCATTCGCCTTGACGGTGCACAACTTGCAGCTCCCCTGGGGCTTGAACTCGGGGTGGTGACAGAGGTGGGGGATGAAGATCCCGGCGACGGTTGCGGCTTCCATGATCGTCTGCCCATCGCTGAAGGGAACTGGCAGGCCGTCGAGCAAGAGGCTCGGTGCGTTCATGGATCGGCTCGCTGAAAGCCGGCGGCGCGGCTGAAATGCGCCGCCGGGTCGTCGCGCCCGGTCATCTGGCGGGCGACCGACAGCGCCTGGTCGAGGTCGAACGCCGGAGCGAAGTCGAGCGAGCGCAGCCGTCGCTCGTAGGCCGGGCGAAACTTGTTGAGCGTGTCGAACAGTGGATTGCACGCCGTCTGGCCGAGTCCGCAGTGGCTGGCGGCATGCAGCAGGCGATGGATGCGGAAGATCTCGCTGATGTCGTACTGCGAACCGTTGCCATTGGCGATCTTGTCCATGCAGTTGGCGACCAGCGTCGTACCGACCCGGCACGGTGTACAGAAACCGCAGCTTTCGTGGGCGAAGAAATGGGCGAAGTTGCGGGCGACCTCGAACATGTCGCGGTGCGCGCCGAAAACCGTGAAGGCGCCAGCCGTCGGGACATCCTCGAAGGCGATGCGACGAGTGAATTCATGCGTCGCCAGGCAGTTCCCCGATGGACCGCCAACCTGCACCGCCTGCGCATTGCCGGCACCGCAGTCGTTGAGCACCTGGTTGATGGAGACGCCAAACGGGTATTCATAGACCCCGGGCGATTCGACATCGCCGGCGATCGACAGCAACTTGGTGCCGGTCGACTGCTTGCTGCCGAGACCGGCAAACCAGGCGCCACCTCTGAGCGCGATCAACGCGGCCTTGCACAGGGTCTCGACGTTGTTCACCACCGTCGGCTGATCGCGGTAGCCCTGCTGTGCCGGATAGGGCGGGCGAATCCGCGGTACGCCACGCCGGCCTTCGAGCGACTCGAGCAACGCCGTCTCCTCGCCGCAGACGTAGGCGCCAGCACCGAGGTGGATGTCGATGTCGAACTTCCAGTCGCTCTGGCCGCAAACGGCCACGCCCAGCAGACCGTTCTGCCGGCGGCGCATCAGGTTCCCGTTCAGCGCCGGCAGCAGCCAGGCATACTCGCCGCGCAGGTAGAGCAAGCCCTTCTCGGCACCAATGGCGAAGGCGGCAACGCTCATGCCATCGAAGACGAGGTCGGCATGGCTCGCCAGCAACACGCGATCCTTGAACGTGCCGGGCTCTCCCTCGTCGGCGTTGCAGACGACGTAGCGACTGCCTTGCGGGTCACGGCACGGTGCCCGGCGTGCCGATTCCCACTTGGTGTGCGTCGTGAAACCGGCGCCACCGCGCCCGCGCAGGTTGGAGCGCTTCATTTCGTCGAGCAGTCGCTCGCGTCCCCGTGCAACTGCCGCCCGCATGGCATCGCCGGCTGACCAGCCGGATGCCAACAGAACATCCCGGCGCCGGACGTTGTCGGCGACGACAAACCACTCGCGCGGCCAGTCGGTCATCGGCACCTGCGCCCGGGCGAGCTCGCTGATGCGGTCGATGCGCTCGGCCGAGATGCGCGTCAGCGGTTGGCCATTCACCAGCAGCGCCGGCCCCTGATCGCACATGCCGGTGCAGGAGGTGGTGTCGACGCTGACCAGGCCGTCCTCCGAAACCTTGCCACGCTCGATCCAGAGCCGATTGCACAGGCGATCCATCAGTTCGACGCTGCCGAGCATGCGGTCGGTCACGTTGTCGGAGAAGAGAATACGATAGCGTCCGACCGGCTGCAGATGGAGAAACGAGTAGAAGCCGGCAACTCCCTCGACACGCGCACGTGGCAGCTCGACGGCGTCGGCGATGGCCGTCAGTGCGGTCCGCGGCAGGTAGCCGAGGACACCCTGCGCCTCGAGCAGAATCTGCAACAGGCGCTCCGGTTCGCGACGATGACGGTCGACGATGGGTTGCAGCAGCTCTGCCACACCTGTCGCATCGAAGCACTCGTCAGTCACGACCATCTCCGGCAACCATCGCGGATCGCGATCCATTGCGCCAGCTTACTGTCCGCGGCAAGCTGCGTGCTGACGTACGTCAACCGCAGCAAGGAAAAGCTGCGTCAGCACGGGCACGATCGATGACCCGGGCGAGTGCACGCCTGGCCGTCACCGAATCATGCCAACAACCGCCCGGTGCGCTACAGTGCACGAATGTTGAAGAACATGGCCTTTCGTCTGCTCGCGCTGCACGGGTGGAGCCTCACCGAACCGCCTGACCGGCCGGCGCGCGCCGTCCTCGTCGCCTATCCGCACACCTCCAACTGGGACGCACTGTATGCATTGCTGGCCAAGCTCGGCCTTGGCCTCGATGCGCGCTGGGTAGCGAAGGATGCCCTTTCTCGCTGGCCCTTCGGTGGATTGCTGGGCAGAATGGGGGGCATCCCGGTCAATCGCCGCGAGCGCAACGGCCTCGTCGCCGGAATGGTGGTGCGATTTGCCGCTCGGCCCAGGCTGCTCCTGGTGGTCGCGCCGGAGGGGACGCGCCGGCAGACCGAGGGCTGGAAGAGCGGCTTCTACCGCATCGCGCTGGCAGCGAACATTCCAGTGGTGCTGGGCTTCGTGGACTACGCGCGACGCGAGGCGGGGATCCTCGCTTACCTTACGCTGACGGGTGATCCCGCGGTCGACATCGCGGCAATCGCCCGCCATTACGTCGACCGTCCGGGTAGGCACCCGGCACTGGCATCGCCGATTCGCTGGCTGGATTGAAGCCGAAGAGACCACCTGCCAGACCGCAGCCAGGGGTGCGCGGCAGCGCCCCACTGGCGATGCGCGCGATCCAGCGGGCGGGCCACCCGCCTTGCGGCGCGCGATGATCGTCCTGTTTACCGATTTCGGTATCGATGACCCCTACGTCGGGCAGATGAAGGCAGCGCTGCTGCGAACGGGCCGCCGGGACATGCCGATCGTCGATCTGCTGCATCGGGTACCCGACTTCGCCGCGCGCGCGGGCGCTCACCTGCTGGCAGCGCTGCAAGCCAGCTTCGACCGTGGCAGCATCTTTCTCGCGGTGGTGGACCCGGGGGTCGGCAGCGATCGGCCGGCGGTGGTCGTCGAGGCAGACGGCAAGTACTACGTCGGGCCGGACAATGGCCTGCTGTCCGTGGTGGCAGCACGGGCCCGCGAACGGCAAAGCTGGCGCATCGTCTGGCAGCCCGATCGGCTGTCGACCTCGTTCCACGGGCGTGACCTGTTTGCTCCCGTCGCTGCGCGCATCGCCGCCGGCGACTGGCCGGCAACCTGGCTGGCGGCGAGCGGCCACCTGCAGCAAGTACTGCCGGCCGACGACCTTGCGGAGATCATCTATGTCGATCACTACGGCAATGCGATGACCGGGCTGCGGGCAGCGAACCTGCCGCCGCAGGCAAGGTTGCGACTGGGCGGGCGGGACGTACCGCCGGCGCGCGTCTTCGCCGCGGCTGCCGCTGGCGACGCGTTCTGGTACGCGAACAGCGTCGGTCTCGTCGAAATCGCGGTCAACCGGGGCAGTGCGGCATCGCTCCTTCTGCTGACTCCGGGGTCTCCGGTGGAACTCGTCGGCTGAAAGTTCGGCGCGAGGCCGGTCGGCAGCGGCAGGGCCTTCAGGGCGACGCGCGGCCGCTCCGCGGCCGCCGCTCGAGTTCCTGATCGCTCATCGACAGCGGGTCCTCGAGCGGTTCCAGATGGGTGGTGACGTGTGCCTGCGGTAGAAGCCCGCGAATCTCGTCCTCGATGCGCTCGACCCGGTCGTGGCCCTGCTGCACCGTCCACTGCCCGGGAACGAGGACGTGCAGACTGACGAAGCTGCGGCTGCCTGCACGACGGGTGCGCAGCGCGTGAAAAGCGAGGCCCTGTGCCCGATGCACCGCCAGCAAGGCGTCGATCCGCGCCAGTTCCGGCGCCGGCAGCGACACGTCGAGAAGACCGGAGAGCGATCGCCGCATGAGCTTGAAGGCGGTCCACAGGATGTTTGCTGCAACGACGAGCGCGATCGCTGGATCGAGCCAGAGCCAGTCGCTGAGCCAGACGAGCGCGACACCGACGATCACCCCCGCCGAGGTCCACACGTCGGTCATCAGGTGCTGCGCGTCGGCTTCGAGACTGATCGAATCGTGCTCGCGGCCGACGCGCAGCAGAATGCGGGCCGTCGCCAGGTTGATGGCTGACGCCAGCAGCGAAACCATCAGCCCGACACCCACCTCTGCGAGCGGCTGTGGGTCAAACAGCCGGACGAGCGCGGCGTAGCCGATGCTGAGCGCCGCCAGCAGGATCAGGAAGCCCTCGAAGGCACTCGAGAAGTACTCGGCCTTGCTGTAACCGTAAGCGTGCTCATCATCGGCCGGAAGCGCCGCCAGAGTCAGCATCCACAACGCCATCAGCGCACCGGCAAGGTTCACCAAGGACTCGATGGCATCGGACAGCAGACCAACCGATCCCGTCAGCCACCAGGCCACGCCCTTGAGGGCGATCGTCAGCATCGCCGCGGCTATCGACAGCCAAGCGTAATGGGTCAATGACGCCCTGCTCGCGGCGCCTTCGTTCATGTTGCCGGCTTCGTCCATGAGCTGGCGCTCCTCATCACTGCGCGGTGCCCTGCCGGATGTCGCCCCGCGAGCTCAACACGGCCCCGACGCTGCCGGCAACCCGAAATGGTCTGCAGCAGGGCCGCGCAGCGCACCCGGACCCAATCCCCGCCAGTCTACAGCATGGGCAGCGCGAACGTGGGAAAAGGGGGATCCTGCAACGAATGCTGCGACGCCCCTGGCGCCCCCCTCCGGAACGCCGCGACGTGCAGCACGAAGGCAAGGCGCACGCTGCCGGGCGCGAGGCAGCTCGCCTGCCGGCGAACGAACGGTCGCAAGCTCGGCGTAAGGAAGCTGCGGCAGAATGGGGGCTGGCTGCAGCGGATCGCGGTGGACGGGCTGCCCATGGTCGCGCTGCGGCTGGCCGGGTTGCTGCGTGGTATCGAGCGCTGTCACCGGCCCGTGATCTCCCTGGCTGTGCCATGCTGTCATCCGCTACTTGCCGAGTATGCCTGCCGTGACAACAAGTCGATGATCACCTGCGAGGATCCCTTCGTCGTTCTGGGCGTTGCCCGGGAAGCATCACGCGACGAAATAAGGAGTGCTTACCGTCGGTTGGCGATGCGCTGGCATCCGGACCGCAATCCGTCGCCGGCTGCTGCTGCCGAGTTCAAGCGGGTTCATGCGGCCTACGAATTGCTGCTCGACGACGAGCGGCTGGCCACTTGGCGGCGGGCTGGGCAGGGCGGCATGACCGATGGCGCAGCGGCCGGCGACGATCTCGTACAGTCGTTGACGCTGACTCTCGAGCAGGCGGCAGCGGGTTGCCAGCGCACCGTCGAGCTGCCGCATCGCGTCCGCTGCAGCAGTTGTGCCGGCAGCGGACGCGTCCGGCACAACCATTCGGTACCGTGTCCTGCCTGCAGCGGTTGCGGTAGGGTCGTGCGCGCCGGCGGCAAGACCGGTCGCTGCGACACCTGCGCTGGCCGCGGTTATCTGCGCGAGACGGCTTGCAGTGATTGCGCCGGCAGCGGCTGGCGCGACGAGGCGCGCACCCTCGAAGTGACGGTTCCACCAGCACTGCTCGCCGGCGAGCGCCTGCGCCTGGCGCGGCAGGCTCCACTGCCACCGGGAGACGAGCTGAAGATCGCTGGCGATCTCTACCTCGAGATCAGCCTGGCTACGCATCAACTGTTCGTCCTCGACGGGCTGGATCTGCACTGCCGGATTCCGGTGAGCATCTTTCGCCTGCTCTGCGGCGGTCGCATCGAAGTACCGACGCTGAACGGCACGACGTGGATCGAGCTGCCGCCGTGGTCGCCGACTGCCGACGGACATCGCTTGGCCGGACTGGGTTTTCCCGGCAAGGGGAAGCGTGCTGCTGGCGATCTGGTGCTGCACCCGGAAGCGATCCATCCGCGGCTTGCGGCGCGCGAGGATTGCCAGCTGCTCGAACTGCTCGACTGGCGACTCGCTGCGGACCTCGAGCGCCGCGCGCCGCTCCTGGCCGACTGGCAGCTGCAGCTGCGCGCGCGCCGGGACGGGCCAATCGCCTGAGGATGCCTCAGAGGCGCCTGCCGACAGCGGTCAGGTAGGGCAGTGCCAGAAACGGCCAGAGGCTGGCCATCCAGCGCGTCAGGCCGTTGAAGTTGAGGAAATGGCCCTGTTTCCATGCCGCCAGTGCCGCTTCGGAATAAGGATTGGCCGGCGTCAGGTTGACCAGTGCCGTGCCCGCCATCAGCGCCACGGCGGCCAGCGCCACGCGCATCGATGCCGGCAGCAACAGACTCAGGGTGAGCAGGACGCCGCCAATCAGCAAGCCGACCTCGGCGCCGGGAGTCAGCCAGGCGAACGCCTCCTGCGGTGCGACCAGTACCGCTGCGGCCAGCGTCCTGATCACCAGCGCGAGGCTGAAGAAGGCAAGCAGCGCCAAGTGCGTCGGCGACCGGTCGGCGAGCAGGGTACGCGCAAACAGCCCGACGACAACCGTGTTGCAGCCGATGATCGCGGCCTCGAGGACGAAGAACGAGTGCGCTGCATAGGGGACGGCCGGAGTCAGCTCGAGCACGTTGCGCAGATCGCCGCAGCCGAAGAGCAGGGTCTCCGGAGACGACTGGGTCAGCAGCCAGATGGCGAGCAGTACGAGCCCGGCCTCGGCCTGCGCCGTTGGAGCGAGCAGTTCCTGTTGCAGCCCGGCGATGCGGCGCAGGATGCGCTTGCCGTTCCAGGCGCCGAGCAGCGCGCCGATCGCCGTACCGGCGGCGTTGCAGACCAGATCGAGATTCGACGGTACGCGGGCCGGCAACCAGTTCTGCACGCACTCGAGGCCGAGGCTGAGCAGGCTGCCGATGAGCACCGCCGCCGTCACCGCCGACGCGCGCCCGCCCGGCAGGTGCCGCAACGCCAGCGTCAGCAGAAAGCCGAGCGGCACGTAGGCGAAGACATTGACGGCGAGATCGAAAACGGTCCAGTAGCGTGGCCAGCCCGCGTCCAAGAAATCCAACGGCGCAACGCCGAGATGGCGCCAGTTGGCGAAGGGGTAAAGGCTGGCGTAGCCGATCAGCACCAGATAGGCCAGAGCCAGATAGAGTGGCAGGCGTGTCGGTCGGGGCAGTGGCCGACCGGTACGCCCGGCGTCGGCTGTCGCGTCGCCGGACGATCCGGACATCAGCGTGACTCTTGCGTCTGGTCGCGTCTGGTGCTCACTTCCGACCATGCTGGTGCAGCGCGGTCGCGTGGTGCGTCTGGGCGGCTGCACGATGGTGCATGCGGGCATGCAGATCATGCGCCGGAGTCGGCTCGCCGATTCGCTGCGGCAACAGCGAGCCGGCGATCATGCCGAGCATGCTGACCCCGAGTCCGATCAACTGTGCGGGAACCAGCGGTGCGTCGACCAGCAGCTCGATCAGCAGCCAGGAGACGAGGCCGCCGACGATCGCCGCCAGTGCGCCCTGGGTGCTGGCGCGCTGCCAGTAGGCGCCGAAGAACAGCGGCACGAAGGCGCCGGCAAGCGTCACCTTGTAGGCGTTCTCGACCATCTTGAAGATCGAGGCTTCGGAATTCAGCGCGAAGACGAGGACGATGGCGGCGAAGCAGACCAGCGTCAGGCGCATGATGCGCAGGAACGCGTGGTCGCCGATCGCGGGA
>JAEUOM010000218.1 GCA_016788495.1 Accumulibacter sp.
ACATCCTTCATCATGAACGCCCAGAAGAAATCCTCAACATCCCCTGCCCGGCCGAACACGGAAAAGACCGAAACAGTCACGATCAGGGAAAGAAGCTGCCAGGCGGCCGCCAGGCGGACGTGGCCCACAGCCACAAAGGACATGCTCAGGGTCGAGACGACAAACTGGACAGCCAGCGCTGGCATGATTATGGTCAGCAGTTCACCAGCGGCGCCCCAGGCGCTGCCAAAGACCAGTTCGAACAATCTGGAAGCGAACATCATCAATGGAGCGGCAACCGTCAAGGCAATCGCTGCCAACACGAGGGTTGATCTGACGACATATCGGGTTGGGTCGCCACCGGAATGAATGATTTCCGATGTTCTCTGGAAGTTGACCCGCGACACCGCCTGTGAAAGAAAGCTGAGCGGAGCCGCACCAACCCGAACGAGCAGCGCATAATATCCCACGATCGAATCGGAAAAATATTTGGCCAGGAAAAAAACGGGTAGAGCGGTCATGAAACCATTCAAGATGCTGCTCGTTGCACTATACAGTGGGAGATCCAGGTTGGCCAGTGCACGCCTGGATTTGTTCTCGTCCCAGCGCCAGCGCCCTTGCAGGAAGAGTTCTTTCAGCAACACTGCGAGATAAGCAAAGGCAACGATCGGTCCGATCAGATTGGCCAGGATCAAACTGCCAGCGTCCGCTGCGTAGAGACTGAAGCCGATGGCGAGGACGCTGACGGTTACGGTTTGCAGGATCATTGACCGGCCGATGACCGCGTAGTTTTTCTCGGCATTTGCCCATGACTGCATCACCGCAATGGCGCCAGTGAACCACAGGAGCAGTGGCGCAGTCCAAAGCCAGCCGCCTAACGCCTCGGCATTCATCCAGGAAGACAGAGAATCAAATCCGACGAGCAGAGCCAGAGCGAACGCAGAACACACTCCTGTCGTAATCCAGAGGGCAATGTGGAAGAAGACACAGCGCTCTTCTTCTTTGGCCGAAACGACCACTGCGGTCTCGTAACGTCCGGCTACACCTGGGGCCAGGGCAGCGACAATTGCGACAAGAAGCGCGAGCGTACCGAATGCCTGCGGACTATATGAGCGAGTCAGCAGCGGCGCCGCAAGGAGCGTGGTCAGCTGAGCCAGAAAACTGCCTGACAACAGCGTCGAGACCTGTCGGAGATACTCACTCCTGCGCAAGGCTGCAAATAGCGGCATCTTGCGTCCCTATGCGGACAGGATTCGCC
Source organism: Accumulibacter sp. (assembly GCA_016788495.1). Taxonomy (GTDB): domain Bacteria; phylum Pseudomonadota; class Gammaproteobacteria; order Burkholderiales; family Rhodocyclaceae; genus Accumulibacter. The sequence goes on from JAEUOM010000218.1 coordinate 1,238, forward strand.
TGATTGCTTGCTGGTCGGAAAAAGAGAGATCGGGATGCATCGGCAAACTCATGACCCGGTCGGCCAGGCGTTCACAGTGGCGGGGCACACCCACAAACCTGGAGACAGGCTCATAGGCCCTTTGCCGGTGAAGCGGAATCGGGTAGTGAACGGCCGTCGGCACACCTGCGGCTTTCAGTTTTTCCTGCACCTGCTCACGGTTGTCGACGAAGACCGTGTATTGCGCGAAGACGCTGGTCCGGTCCGGGCGCTGCGCCACTACCGGCAGCCGACCGGCAAGCAGGTCGTTGTAACGCGCGCCGACCTTGCGGCGTTGCTCGATCTCCCAGCCGAAACGCTCGAGCTTCGCGAGGACCACGGCACACTGCAGCGTATCCATGCGCCCGCCAACGCCGATGCGCGTATGGACGTAGCGCTTCTGCTGCCCGTGCACGCGGATTTCGCGCATGGCCTTGGCCATGTCGTCATCGCTGGTGAAGATTGCGCCGCCGTCGCCATAGCAGCCGAGCGGCTTGCTCGGGAAGAAGCTGGTGCAAGCAAGGGTGGAGAGGTTGCAGCTCTTGCGGCCCTTGTATTCGGCGCCGAAACTCTGGGCCGCATCCTCTATCACGGACAGCCCATGGCTGGCAGCGATGGCGTTGATCTCGTCCATGTCGGCCGGTTGACCGTAGAGGCTCACCGGCATGATGGCTTTCGTCTTCGGCGTGATCGCGGCCTCGATCAGGCTGGTGTCGATGTTGCAGGTATCGGGCTCAATGTCGACGAAGACCGGCACAGCGCCGAGCAGGACGATGACTTCGGCCGTAGCGACGAAAGTGAAGGGCGTGGTGATGACTTCATCGCCTGGCTTGATGCCCAGCGCCATCAGAGCGATGAGCAGAGCTTCGGTGCCGCTGGCGACGGTGATGCAATGTCTGGCGCCAGTGTAGCCGGCCAGCTTTCCTTCGAGCTCCGCCACCTCCGGCCCCATGATGTACTGGCCGTGGTCGAGTACCCTTTGGATGCGCGCGTCGATCGATGGCTTTAAGGCATGGTATTGGGCCTTGAGGTCAATGAAGGGGATTTCCATGTTGGTCCTCATTGCAGGGTGATGTCGGCCACTGCGATGGCGAGTGAGCGCGAGGTGGTCCACTTGCCGCCGAAGACGTTGACGAGCCGTTGCCGCCTTTCGATCACCGAATCCCGGCTGGCTGCCGAGATGTCGTCGTTCGAGGCGACGATCGGCCGCACGCCGGCGAAGGTGTCCACAATGTCTGCCGCAGTGCGATGGTCGGCGAAGAAGCGGTTGTAGGTTGCCAGCAGGTAGTCGATCTCGGACTGCTCGGGCACGGGACGATCCGGGTTCTGTTGGCGAACCTCCGTGGTGCCCAGCAGGATGTCGCCCTGATACGGGAGCACGAAGAGGATGCGACGTTCCCTCGGTACCTGCAATATGCAGCCACAAGCGATGCTGCCCTTGAGCAGGAGGTGGCTGCCGCGTACGAGATCAAGGCGGTAACGGCTGGCTACGGCCGAGCCGGCGATGAGTTCACCGGCCCATGGCCCGGCAACGTTCACGACGCGGTCGAAGGAGATGCGTCCGCCGTCCAATGCTATTGCGCCGCTCTCCGGCTCGACCTGGCGGACCGGGGAACCCTCGTGAATGTGGACGCCCGCCGTCGCAGCCTGGCCAGCCGCCCACAGGCCCAGGCGATAGTCGTCCATCTGGCCGTCCCAATAGCTGTAAGCACCCCGCAGGCCATGCGACTCGAGCATCGGCAGCCGGTCGCGTACTTCGTTGCCCGTGTACCAGCGCCCCTTGCGGAAGCCGGTACCGGTGGCCAGCAGGTCGTACAGCCCTATGCCGGCTGCGACTTGCCAGCGCGGGCGCCCCTGCCCGGAATGAATGGGCAGCAGGATCTCGAGTGGCCGCGTCAGTTCCGGTGCCTGCGCGAGCCACCAGCTGCGCTCGCGCAACGCCTCGCGCACCAAGCCGAAATGCCCGTGTTCAAGGTAGCGCAGGCCCCCATGCAGCATCTTGGTCGAGGCGCGGCTGGTCGCCGACATCAGGCGGTCCTTCTCGAAGAGGTCGACCCCGCAGCCACGACGCGCCAGTTCCCAAGCCGTCATGATCCCGTTGATGCCGCCGCCAATCACCGCCACCTTCATTCGACCGAGACGACTCCATCGGTGAGGCGATAGCGGATTCCGGTGGCCGGGCAGACGGCCTCGCCGTCGCCAGCCAGTGGCAGCGCCAGGCGCTCGCCGTGGCTGCTCGTCCAGCCGATCTGCCTGGCCGGCACGCCCGCCATGAGCGCATATGGTTTGACGTCGCGGTTGATGACCGCACCGGCGGCGACGAATGCGTACTCGCCGACCGTTACGCCGCAGACGATGGTGCTGTTGGCACCGAGCGTGGCGCCCTTGCGGATGACGGTTGGGCGGTATTCGTCCTTGCGCATGACGGCCGAGCGCGGGTTATAGACGTTGGTGAAGACCATGCTCGGCCCGCAGAAAACGTCATCCTCGAGATGGACGGCATCATAGATGGAGACGTTGTTCTGCACCTTGACGTTGTTCCCGATGGTGACGTCGTTGCCGACGAAGACGTTCTGGCCAAAGGAGCAGCCTTGGCCGATGCGGGCGCCGGCGCAGATGTGGGCGAAGTGCCAGACGCGACTGCCGTCGCCGATCTGGGCGCCATCGTCAACGATGGCGCTGGGATGGATGGTGACCGCCATGTTCAGTAGTCCAGTGGCAGCGCGACGCGGCGACCGTCGCGGGCGGCGAGGTAGGCCGCGATCAGGGTCTCGAGGGACTTCAGGCCTTCGCGCCCATCGGTGTCCGGTTCGGCCTCGCCGCGTATGACCTTGATCACGTTGTCGTAGTAGAGTGGGTGGCCAAAGCCATAGACCGAGGTGGTCTGGTAATTGGCGGTGGCAATGTGCTCGTCTTCTGGCAGCTTCTGGGCGAATTCCCAGTGCTGGATCTGGTTGACCGCGACGCCACCGACGCGGACCGTGCCCTCCTCGCCCAGGATGGTGATGCTGCCTTCGAGGTTCTTCGGGTAAGTCAGCATCGTGACGTTCATCGAACCGAGCGCGCCGGAGCGCCAACGGATGCTGAGCACGCCGCTGTCCTCGACCTCGATGGCGCGCTCGAGTGTGGCGGTGTAGGCCTGGATGCTTTCGATCGGGCCGATCAGCCAGTCGAGCAGGTCAACGTAGTGGCTGGCCTGATTCATGAAGGCGCCGCCGTCGAACTCCCACGTGCCACGCCATTTGGCGCTGTTGTAGTAGTCCTGCGGGCGGGTCCAGAAGACGTTGATGTTGACCATGTAGATGCGCCCGAAGCGCTTCTGCTCGACGGCCCGCTTCAGGAGCTGCAGGGTGGCGTTGCGTCGGTTCTGCTTGACGACGAAGAGGCGCACCCCCGCATCGTCGCAAGCCTTGACCATGCGCAGGCCGTCATGCCAACGCGTGGCCATCGGCTTCTCGGTCATCACGTGGCGTCCGGACTCGGCGACCTCGATGGTCTGTTCGGGGTGCAGGCCGCTCGGCGTGGCGAGGACGACGACATCGGCTGTTGTCGTCCTGAGCATCTCCGTCATGCTCAGGTGTCCCGTCGCACCGGTGCGCTGCACCGCCTTGTCGAGCGCTCCGCGGTCGACGTCGCATACATCGATGACGTCGATGTGTTCGGCGTGTTGTTCCATGGCGCCGAAGTGGTTGCCGGAAATCCGGCCGCAGCCGACGAGGGCAAGGCGGATCTTGCGATCCGTTATGATCGGGTAGTTACGCATCACCAGCTCCTTACAGGCGGAAGACGGTTGAGCCGGCCGCGGCAACGGCATGGCGGTCGAGCAGCGCCTTGCAGGCGCCGAGGATCAGTTTGCTGCCGCCACAGAAGGCGCGCAGCGGGGCGGGGTTGTCGCCTCGCAATTCGTTGCGGTCGACGGCGACGATCAGGGCGTCGGCCCGATGCGGCACGTCGAGGCTTACGGGCCGACTGCCGTGGCAGTGCGCCGCGTAGACCTCGCCCCACAATTCGTCATTCAGATAAACCCTTCCCTCAATGCCATTGTCGGAACCGTTGGCCACCCGGTAGCCCGGCCGCGGTTCGACAGACCCCAAAAACAGGAACATGCCGTCACTCCAAAGGTGCGATGGGTCTGCAGGGCTCGCGCTCCTCGGCGACTCGCCAGTCCTCGATCGATTCATCCCTCTGAGGACCGAGCGAATGGGGCACGGCCCACGGCGCGCGCGCGGGAAATCGTCCCGAACGACCGCCGCGTCAATTTCCACGGTGATGGCGTACCTCCATATCGATATCGGGAGTGTACATGCGGCAGCGGGTGATCGCCCCGGTCAATGGAGCTGATTATACCGAGAAATCGCCACGTTTCAGGCATTGCTTCCCCTGCACTGTTTGCTGACAAAGTCCCGGGTGCTTCTTGCCGACCTGAACGGCGAGCTGCGACCGAGGTGGCCGATGCCGGCAATGGCGAGTTCGATATCGTTGGTCCCGCGGGCTACGGGGAAATGGATTGATTCGGCCGCTCAGGCGAACGGTTCGACCGATGCGAAAGACGATGCAGCCCTATCCTTTGCCGCGAGGATCGGCTCACCATCGAGCGGCCAGTGGATGCCGAGGGCCGGATCATTCCACAGCAGGCTGCGCTCGTGCTCGGGTGAGTAGTAGTCCGTGGTCTTGTAGAGGAATTCGGCGGTATCCGAGAGGGTCAGGAAGCCGTGGGCAAAGCCCGGGGGAATCCACAGTTGCCGCATGTTCTGCGCGCTGAGGACCTCGCCGACCCAGTTTCCGAAGGTTCTCGACGCTCTCCGGATGTCCACCGCAACATCGAAGACCTCGCCTTGGACGACCCGCACCAGCTTGCCCTGGGCCTTGGGTGGCAACTGGTAATGCAGGCCGCGCAGGACGTTCTTGGCAGACTTGGAGTGGTTGTCCTGCACGAAGGCGACATCGAGCCCGGTGGCCTGTGCAAAGGCCACGGAGTTGAAGCTTTCGAAGAAGAATCCGCGCCCGTCACCGAAGACCTTGGGTTCGATGAGCAGGACGTCAGCGATGGTAGTGGCTGTGACGATCATCAGAACACCCTGTCTTTCAGGAGGCCGAGCAGATACTGCCCGTAGCCGTTCTTGGCCAGAGGCTGGGCCAGTGCCTCGAGCCGTTCCGCGGTGATCCAGCCTTGGCGGAAGGCGACTTCCTCGGGGCAGGCGACCTTGAGGCCCTGACGCTTCTCGATGGTGGCGATGAACTGGCCGGCTTCGAGCAGGCTGTCGTGGGTGCCGGTGTCGAGCCAGGCGTAGCCGCGACCCATGATCTCGACATTGAGCTGGCCTTGGTCGAGGTAGAGACGGTTGAGGTCGGTGATCTCCAACTCGCCGCGCGGCGAGGGCTCGAGGTTCCTGGCCTTGTCGACGACGCCGCTGTCGTAGAAGTAGAGGCCGGTGACCGCATAGTTCGATTTCGGGTTCCTGGGCTTTTCTTCCAGGCTCAAGACCTTGCCGCTTGTGTCGAATTCGGCAACGCCGTAGCGCTCGGGGTCATTGACGTGGTAGGCGAAGACGGTGGCGCCCTCCTCACGGCGGTGGGCATGGTAGAGGATCTGGTGGAAGTCGTGGCCGTAGAAGATGTTGTCGCCGAGCACCAGCGCGGAGTCGGCGCAACCAATGAAGTCGGCACCGATGATGAAGGCCTGGGCAAGGCCATCCGGGCTTGGTTGAACAGCGTATTGCAGGCTGATCCCCCACTGGCTGCCGTCGCCGAGCAACTGCGCGAAGCGCGGCGTGTCCTGCGGAGTGGAGATGATCAGGATGTCGCGGATGCCGGCCATCAGCAGCGTGGTCAACGGGTAATAGATCATCGGTTTGTCGTAGATCGGCAGCAACTGCTTGGAAACCGACAGCGTCGCCGGATGCAAGCGAGTGCCGGCACCGCCGGCGAGGATGAGGCCTTTGCGGGTAGTCATGAGCTCAGAGGATTTGCTGGAGGATGTGGTCGAGCCCCGCTTGCCAGTGCGGCAGCAGCAGGCCGAAGGTGTCGCGGAACTTCCGGGTATCGAGCCGCGAGTTGGCCGGGCGCCTGGCGGGCGTGGGGTAGTCAGCGGTGGTGGTGGGTATGATCGATTCCGGCATCGCCTTGAGCGGCTTGCCCGCCTTGTGCGCCGCGCCGATGACATGACGGGCGTAGTCGCACCAGTTGGTTTCCCCACCGGCGACGCAGTGGTAGATGCCGTAGGGGAACGCATCCGGACCTTCCCGCTGCTGCCGGACCAGGTGTGCTGCAATGTCGGCGAGAAGCGCAGCCGAGGTTGGCGCGCCCCACTGGTCGGCAACGACGGCGACGCCTTCCCGCTCCGCTGCAAGACGAAGCATGGTCTTGGCAAAATTGCCGCCATGCGCCCCGACCACCCAGCTCGTGCGCAGGATCAGGTGGCGCGGATTGGCGGCTTGCAGGGCTCTTTCACCATCGCGCTTGCTTTCACCGTAGACGCTTTGCGGATTGGTGGCATCGTCTTCGACGTAGGCATCCTGCTTGCTGCCGTCGAAGACGTAGTCGGTCGAAAAGTGGATGACGAAGGCGCCGATCCTGGCCGACTCCTCGCCGAAAACTCCCGGCGCAACGGCGTTGACCGCGAAAGCCAGATCGCGATCGGTTTCGGCCTTGTCGACCGCGGTGTAGGCAGCGGGATTGACGATGACGTCGGGGCGTGTATCACGAACCAGTTGGCGGATGGCTGCCGGGTTGGAAAGGTCACACTCAGCGGCGTCGACCGCGACGACGTTCGCAAGCGGCGCCAGGGCGCGCCGCAACTCGAAGCCAACCTGACCGTTCTGGCCAGTGAGGAGGAGTTTCACAGGGTTCAAGCGGCTACCTTGGTGTCGACATTCGCGGCAATCCAATTCCGGGACAGGTCGCCGGCTCACAGAAAAACCAGTAGTGTAAGACTTTTCCCGCGCTTGTTGCGCGTCGACGGAATCAGGGAACGTGGTTCGCCGATCGCTATCGGCGCTGACCAGTGCGATGCGTGGTGGAGTAACATCCCGCTCTGTTCGCATTTGGCGCCGGCGCTCGGCGAAGGCAATGGGCTGGCAGATGAGCTGGAATCCCGGGCAGTACCTCAGGTTCGCCGGCGCCAGGTTGCAGCCGGCGCTCGATCTTCTCGCCAGGTTGGGCGAGACGGAGCCGCGGCGCATCGTCGATCTCGGCTGCGGTGCCGGCAACGTCACCCGGTTGCTCGCCGAGCGCTGGCCGGCGGCGGCGATCATCGGCATCGACAGCGATGCGGCGATGCTCGCCCGCGCCGCCAGTACGCCGTCCGCCATCGACTGGCAGCGGGCCGACATTGCCGCCTGGCGGGCTGGCTTCAGCCCCGACCTGCTGTTCTCGAACGCTGTTCTGCACTGGATCCCGGAGCACCGCAGGCTTCTGCCGCAGCTCGTCCAGCAGCTTTGCCCCGGTGGGATCCTGGCGGTCCAGATGCCGGCCAACTTTGGCGAACCGGCGCACCAGATCCTGCTCCAGCTTGCTGGCGAGGCGCGCTGGAACGATGCGCTGGCTGCCGTGCGCATGGGCCGCATCCTGTCGCCCACCGACTACGAGCAACTGCTTCGGCCCCTGTGCCGCCAGATCGAGCTGTGGGAGACCACCTACTGGCACGTGCTGAGCGGCGAGGACCCGGTCATCGAGTGGATGAAGGGGACGACCCTGCTGCCTTTCATGGAACGGCTCGATGCCGCCGCCGCCGCGTGCTTCCTCGCCGCCTATCGCGAGCGGCTGGCTGCCGTCTATCCCCGCAGCTCGGACGGAACGACGCTGTTTCCCTTCAAGCGACTGTTCTTCGTCGTCCAGAGCTGAAGAGCGGTGTACGGACTCGACCTCGTGCTGCTGTGCGGTCTGGCAGTGGCCGCCCTGCTTGCCGGTTTCATCGACGCCGTTGTCGGTGGCGGCGGGTTGATCCAGATCCCCGCCCTCTTCCAGGTGCTGCCGCGCGAGCTGCCGGCGACCCTGTTCGGGACGAACAAGTTTTCCAGCATCTTCGGCACGACCAGTGCTGCCTGGCGCTATGCCCGTCGGGTCGAGATGCCGTGGAGAACGACACTGCCGGCAGCGGCGGCCGCCTTTGCCTGCTCCTACTTGGGTGCCATGGCGGTGGCCTGGCTGCCTGCTGCCGTGTTGCGGCCGTTGATCCTGCTGCTGTTGGTCGGTGCCGCCGGCTACACGTTTGCGCGCCGCGACTTTGGCGGCATCCACCGACCGCAGCATACTGGGCGGCGCGAGTTTGCCTACGCGCTCCTGCTGGGCGGGGCCATCGGTTTCTATGACGGCTTCTTTGGCCCGGGGACCGGCAGTTTCCTGATCTTTCTCTTCATCCGTTTCTTCGGTTTCGATTTCCTGCATGCGTCGGCCGCAGCGAAAGTGGTGAACGTGGCCACCAACTTGGCGGCGCTTGGCTTCTTCGTCCCGCATGGCCACCTGCTCCCCTTGCTGGCGATGATGATGGCGGCCTGCAACGTCGTCGGCTCGTTCGTCGGTACTCAGCTTGCGCTGCGGCATGGCAGCTCCTTTGTCAGGCGGGCTTTCCTCTGCGTCGTCAGCGTCTTCATCCTCAAGTTTGCCCACGACACCTTCTTTTAGACTTGTTTCGCGCTGTCCGCGGCCGCACAATGGTTACTTGCTGCCGTTCGCTCGCCGGCGGCAGGGGATGCGGTCAACCACACGGGAGGAAGCATGAGAATCAAGCTGCTGCAGGCCAGTCTGCTGGCGTTCCTGGGAATTGTTCTCGCTGTCGGCGCACGGGCCGAGATCAACGTCGGCGTGACGCTGTCGGCGACCGGGCCGGCTGCTTCGCTCGGGATTCCGGAAAAAAACACCGTGGCCCTGCTGCCGACGACCATCGCCGGCCAGAAGCTCAACTACATCGTTCTCGATGACGCTTCCGACACCACGACGGCAGTCAAGAACACGCGCAAGCTGCTCGCCGAAAACAGGGTTGACCTGGTGATCGGTTCAACGACCACCCCCAACTCGCTGGCGATGATCGACGTGGTTGCCGAGGGCGAAACGCCGATGATCTCGATGGCCGCTGGGGCGCGGATCATCGATCCGATGGACGGCAAGCGTGCCTGGGTCTTCAAGACACCGCAGAACGACGCCCAGATGGCCACGGCGATCGTCCAGCACATGCTCGACAACAAGGTCAGGACGGTGGCCTACATCGGCTTCGCCGACGCCTACGGCGAGGGCTGGTGGAATGAGTTCTCGAAGATTGCCGAGGGGCGCAAGATCCAGATCGTCGGCAACGAGCGTTTCAATCGGGCCGACACTTCGGTGACCGGGCAGGTACTGAAGATCCTTGCCGCCAAACCGGACGCGGTTCTCGTGGGTGGCGCCGGGACACCGGCAGCCCTGCCGCAGAAGTCGCTCAAGGAAAAGGGCTACAAGGGTCTGATGTACCAGACGCACGGGGTCGCCAATGCCGATTTTCTGCGCGTCTGCGGCAAGGATTGTGAAGGCACCTTCCTGCCTGCCGGGCCCGTCCTGGTGGCGGCCCAGCTGCCCGACGGCAACCCGATCAAGAAGGTGGCGCTCGACTATGTGACGAAATACGAGGCCATGCACGGCAAGGGAACGGTCTCGACCTTCGGCGCGCATGCCTGGGATGCCGGCCTGCTGCTGGCCAATGCGCTGCCGGAAGCACTGAAGAAGGCGCAGCCGGGAACCCCCGGATTTCGCCAAGCGCTGCGTCAGGCGCTGGAGAAGACGACGAATCTCACGGGCGCCCACGGGGTATTCAACATGAGCCCGCAGGATCATCTCGGTTTCGATCAGCGGGCGCGGGTGATGGTCCGGATCGACAATGGAACCTGGAAGCTGGTCGAATAGGGCTGGCAATCGCCGCCAGCGCTGCTCCACGGCAGCCGCTGACGTTTCTCGGGGGCGAGGCCGAAAGCCCACGCGCGATCGTCACCGTGGCTTTTCGCCTGGGTGTGCCGCACGACTGTCTTCAGCGGCAGGCGCAGTAATCGGATGGTGTTGATGGATTTGCAGATCGCATTGCTGCTGGGTCAGGATGGCGTCACCAACGGCGCCATCTACGCCTTGCTGGCGCTGGCGCTGGTTCTGGTTTTCGCGGTGACGCGGGTGATCTTCATTCCACAGGGGGAGTTCGTCGCCTTTGGCGCGCTGACGCTGGCCAGTCTGCAGGCGGGGAAGCTCCCGGGGACGGTGTGGTTGCTGCTCGCGATGGGGACCGTGATCGCCCTCATCGAGGGCGCGACGGCAGTGCGCGCGCACCGTTTCCGCCGTTTGCCATTGATCCTGCTGCTCAATTGTGGCGCGCCGTTGCTCCTGGCCGCCAGTCTGCTGGCGGTCTCACCCGCAGGGCTGCCGCTGCCGCTGCAGGTGCTGCTGACCCTGATGCTGGTGGTCCCGCTCGCACCGATGCTCTACCGCCTGGCTTACCAGCCGGTCGCCGAGGCATCGGTGCTGGCGTTGCTGATCGTTTCGGTTGCCGTGCATGTGACCCTGACCGGCCTGGGGCTGGTGTTCTTCGGCGCCGAAGGCTCGCGGACCCCGGCCTTCACCGATGTCAGTTTCGAAGTCGGTGATGCCGTGCTGCATGGACAGACGGTTCTGGTGATCGTCGCCAGTATCCTGCTGATCGTCGCGCTCTATTTCTTCTTCGAGCGCACGCTGTACGGCAAGGCGCTGCGGGCGACGGCGATGAACCGGACGGGTGCCCGCCTGATGGGCATCTCCGGCGATCTCGCGGGGCTGCTTTCGTTCACCCTCGCCGGGGCCATCGGCGCCTTCTCCGGCGTGCTGATTTCGCCGATCACCACGATCTATTACGATTCGGGTTTCCTGATCGGCCTCAAGGGCTTCGTCGGTGCGATCATCGGCGGGCTGGCGAGTTACCCGTTGGCGGCGGCCGGCGCCGTCCTCGTCGGTCTGCTCGAGGCCTACTCCTCATTCTGGGCGAGCGCCTTCAAGGAGGTGATCGTCTTCACGCTGATCATCCCGGTGCTGCTCTGGCGGTCACTGAAGACGCGTCACGTGGAGGAGGCATGAAACGCAGCCTGCCCGCGACGATCCTCCTCCTGATCTTCATCTTCGCCCTGCTGGCGGCGCCTGCCCTGTTGCCCGAGTTCCATGTCACGCTGCTGAACTACATCGGCCTCTACGCCATCGTCACCCTCGGGCTGGTGATGCTGACCGGTGTCGGCGGCCTCACTTCCTTCGGGCAGGCGGCCTTTGCCGGCTTGGGTGCCTATACCACCGCCTACCTGACGACGGTGCACGGCGTCTCGCCCTGGCTGACGCTGCCCGCCGGCTTGCTGGTGACGGCGATCGTCGCCCTGTCGCTGGGGCTCGTCACCCTGCGCCTGTCCGGCCACTTCCTGCCGCTGGGCACCATCGCGTGGGGCATCAGCCTGTACTACCTGTTCGGCAACCTGGCTGTACTCGGCGGTCACACGGGCATTTCCGGCGTGCCACCACTGCACATCCTCGACGTCGAGCTGAGATCCGGCCGCGACTTCTTCTACCTGATCTGGGCCATCCTGCTCGGGTTGATCCTGGCCACGCGCAACCTGCTCGATTCACGCGAGGGCAGGGCGATACGCGCGCTCAAGGGTGGCTCGGTGATGGCCGAGGCCATGGGCGTCAACACACCCCGTTCCAAGATCGTCGTCTTCGCTGTTGCCGCCCTCTATGCCGCGGTCTCGGGATGGCTGTATGCGCACCTGCAGCGCTTCGTCAACCCGACCCCTTTTTCTCTCACACAGGGGATCGAGTACCTGTTCATGGCCGTCGTGGGCGGCGTCTCGCACGTCTGGGGAGCGATTCTCGGTGCCGGTCTGATCACCGTCCTCAAACAATGGCTGCAGGACTGGCTGCCCCGTCTGATGGGCGAGAGCGGCAACTTCGAGATGATCGTCTTCGGCTTGCTGATGATCCTTGTCCTGCACCGGGCGCGCGACGGGGTGTGGCCGATGCTGCAACGCTTCTGGCCGCAGGAGGTGCGGCGCGCGCGCGCCGAAGGCGTGCCGCGCCTGGCGAAACGGCCGCTTCCCGAGCCTGGCTCCGTACTCCTCGAAGTCACCGATGCGAGCAAGTGCTTCGGTGGCTTGGTGGCCAACGACCGCGTCAGCTTCCGGGTTCGTGCCGGCGAGATCATGGCCCTGATCGGCCCCAACGGCGCCGGCAAGAGCACGATGTTCAACGGCATTTCCGGCGTCGACCCGCTGACCTCGGGGCGCGTCAGCTTTCGTGGCCAGCGGGTCGAGTCGCTGCCGGCACGGCGGATTGCCCGGCTGGGAATGAGCCGCACTTTTCAACATGTGCGTCTGCTGCCGGCGATGAGCGTCATCGAGAATGTCGCCATCGGTGCCCATCTGCGTGGGCGCAAGAGTTTCGTTGCCGCAGCCTGCCGTACCGACCGCGACGAGGATGCTCGTCTGCTGCACGAGGCGGCAGTGCAGATCGAGCGCTGTGGACTGCGCGACCAGATGTACGAGCCTGCCGGAAACCTGCCGCTCGGCCGGCAGCGACTGGTCGAGATTGCCCGGGCGCTGGCTGCCGACCCCTGTCTGTTGCTTCTCGACGAACCGGCCGCCGGTCTGCGCTACACGGAGAAACAGGCACTTGCTGAATTGCTGCGGCGACTGCGTGTGGAAGGGATGGGTATCCTGCTGGTCGAGCACGACATGGAATTCGTCATGGGTCTGGCCGACCACGTGGTCGTCATGGATTTTGGCCGCAAGCTGGCCGCCGGCCTGCCGGAAGAAATCCAGCGCAACCCGACGGTGGTCGAAGCCTATCTCGGCGGTGTCGAGTGAGCCCGCCGGTGATGGCCGAAGAACGCAGCGTCGTGCTCGAGGTGCGCGACCTCTCGGTCAGCTATGGCAAGGTCGAAGCATTACACGGCCTGTCGCTGCGGGTGCATCGGGGCGAGATCGTGACCGTCATCGGCCCCAATGGCGCCGGCAAGACCACACTGCTATCGGCACTGATCGGTCTGCTGCCGCTGCGTGGTGATCTGGTCTATCTCGGCGAGAGGCAGAGCGCTGGGCGCACTGTCGAACAACTGGTGCGGCAGGGAATGACGCTGGTTCCGGAAAAGCGCGAACTGTTTGCGGATATGAGCGTCGCTGACAACCTGCTGCTCGGAGCGTTCGATCGCTACCGTGCCGGCCATCGTGATCAACTGGAAACGATCGATCACGTCTTCGACGTTTTCCCGCGATTGATGGAACGTCGGGAACAGATGGCAGGCACCCTATCGGGCGGCGAGCGACAGATGCTCGCCATGGGCCGGGCGCTGATGGCCAAGCCACGGCTGCTGTTGCTCGACGAGCCCAGCCTCGGCTTGGCGCCGCTCGTCATCAGGGAGATCTTTCGCACCATTGCCCATCTCAGGAGCATCGGTGTTGCCATGCTCCTGGTCGAGCAGAACGCCCGCGCTGCGTTGCAGGTTGCTGATTACGCCTACGTTTTGGAAACCGGCAGCATCGCTTTGGAGGGGCCCAGCGGATCGCTGGCCAGCGATCCGCGGGTCATCGAGAGCTATCTCGGGCTGGGCGGCAGGCATTGACCGCTCGCTGCCGGTCGGCAGAGCCGTCGCGCACGCGGCCGACGGGTCGTCACTGCTTCAGGACAGCCAGGCCTGATCGATCTGCAGCTGGGGTGACGACTGCTGCGCGGGGCGCACCTGCGTCCGGGCAACGCGCTGCAGCTCCAGGCCCCAGAGACTCATCGCTTCGGAGATGACGATCGCCTCGCCCCCGGTGAGGCAGCCGTCGGCGTTGGTGATATCGACGATCGCGCCCAGAGCCTGTTGTTGCAGTTCCGGCGAACGAATGTCGTCGAGCAGTTGGTCGACGAGGTCACGGTCGAGCTCGATCTGGCCGACGTTCGGCGCCCGTGCACACTGCATCAGGTCGTTGCAGAACTCGTGGATCACCCGATCGAGCGTTGCCGGGGAGATGTGCAGCCGGTCGCAGATTCCATGCCTGGAAAGCGACTCGATCTCCCGGTTGTCCAGCGCACCATCGGCGAGCAGGGCGAGGGCAACAACTCGGGACATGGCTTCAGCGCTGTCGGTGGTGTAGTGACGCATTTTGCTTCTCCTTGATTGGCTGGTTCAACTTGCATCCGCAGGACGGCCGCGGACGACGAGACTATGGGTTCTGGAACCCATAAAGTCCAATAAGATATAATTGGCAAAACAATTTGCATTGGCTTATACATGCCGCGACGCAGGATCACTTTTCGCCAACTCGAGAGCTTTGTTGCCGTCGCACGCCAGCGGAGCTTTTCGAAAGCGGCCGAAGAACTCCATCTGACACAGCCGGCGGTTTCTCTGCAGGTGCGCCAGGTTGCCGAGACCCTCGGCCTGCCGCTGTTCGAGCAGGTGGGTCGCACGCTCGTACTGACCGAGGCCGGCGAGGAAACGCTGCAGATGGCGCGCGCGCTGGATGACCTTTGGACGAGCTTCGAGGCAACCATTGCCGATCTCAAGGGCCTGAAGCGCGGCCGTTTGCGGGTCGCGCTGGTGACGACGGCGAAGTATTTCCTGCCGCGGCTGGTGGGTGACTTCTGTCGTCGCCATCCGGACGTGCATGTCGCGCTCGAGGTTGCCGATCGCGAGCACATTCTCGCCCGCATGCGGGCGAACCTGGATGACCTCTATGTGCTGCTCTATCCGCCGGAGGACCTGCAGGTGGAAAGCTATCCTCTGGTCGACAACGAACTCGTGGTCATCGCGCCGCTCGCGCATTGGGCTGCGGGGCGACCAGTCGATCTGGCCGAGCTTCGCGGCGAGCGCTTCATCCTTCGCGAAAACGGCTCCGGCTCGCGGCGGACGATCGACACTCACCTGACGAAGATGGCACTCAAGCTGGACATCAAGCTGACGGTCAGCAGCAATGAGGCCATTCGTGAGTTGGTCGCCAGCGGCGTCGGGCTGGCGGTTCTTTCCAGGCAGGCACTGACGGCGGATCCGGGTCAGCAGGAAGTGTGCATTCTGGACGTCGGCGGATTTCCGCTGCGCCAGCCGTGGCTGATCATGCACCGGCGTTCGAAGCTCCTGTCGCTGCCGGCCCGCGCCTTTCTCGAGGAACTGCTTCAACGGCCGCAGGCGCTCTGCCGATGATCGGTGACGGCGTTCGTCGCCTACGGCATTGGTCGCCCGCCGACAGCGGAGGCACCGGCTGTCGGCACCAGCGCCACGCCGTACTTGCGTGCGACACGCTGGTAGATTTCGCGTGCCGAAATCACCCGCACGTTGCGCATGTCCTTCGCCTGCGCCAGTTGCAGGTAACGCAGGCCGCGCCGGGCAAGGTCGGTGTCCCAGCCCTTCCGGTCGAGGAGGGTGAAGATCGCCTTCGTCGCATTGACCAGGAACTGTAGATTGGGTACCCGCTCGGCGGCCTCGATGAGCAATTTCACCGAAGCTTCGACGTCGCCGTTGCGCGCGGCTAGGACGCCGCGGTTGTTCAGTTCGACGATCTCCCTGCCGACTTCGGCCAGCAGCGCCTGCCCGTCCGCTTCTCTGCCCGCGTTGGTGTAGATCCTCTGCACCTTGGCGATCACGTTGCGGTCTTCATGATTCTCGGCAGCGACCTGGCGGAAGATCTCCCGCGCCTCCTCTTCCTTGCCGGTGGCAAGGCATGCCTCGGCAAGGTCGAGAGTCAGCGCCTGCGACAGCACCGAGCCTTTGCCAGCCCCCTGCAGCGACTTGCCCAACTGCAGCGCCTGCTCAACGATTTCGCGGGCCTTGACCGGGTTGCCTTCCTGGCTGGCGCAGAGCGTCTCCATCACCAGTGCCGCCAGTTCGCCCTGCTTGCTGCCCCGCCAGTCGCGCCGCAGTTGTGCGATAATCTTCTGCGCGCCGTCGGTCTGGCCCCTGTCGAGCAGGACTCGGGAGAGGTTCGTATAGTCGTCGACGTTGCTCAGCGTCGAACCGCGCCGACGATCCAGCACCTTGCCGTAAGCCTTCTCGGCCGTCTGCAGGTCATTGTTGCGCACCGCCAGGTCACCCACCAGCCGCTGTCGCGACGCGTTGTTGGGTGACTTCGCCGCCGCCCGCTGGAGCACGGACTGGGCTTCCTCCAGCTGGCCCATCTCCTCGCGCACCTCGGCGAGGAAATCATAGGCCGCGGTAAACTCCGGGAAGTCCTCGACCAGCGACCGTCCCAGACTCTCGGCCTCGGCGAACCGCTGCTGATTGCGCTGGGCGACCGCCAGGCCCATTCGCGCCCAGGGCAGCACGCGTTGCGCGAGCACCTGCTGGTAGACCGCCTGCGCTTCGGCTGCACGTCCGAGCACGTTGAGAATCTCCCCCTTGCAGCGCAGCAGGTCCATGAGGAAGCCGCTGTCCTGCCCCAGGAGGCGGTCGCAGGCAAGCAGAGCCTGTGCGTAGGCGCCGTTATCCAGGTGGTCGAAAACGGTGGCGAGGAACCGTTTCTTGTAAATGGCGCGCAGCAAGCGTCCGCGCAGTTCGTCACCCGTGAAGGGCTTGATCAGGTAATCGTCCGGAGCGAGCTCGGCGACCGAAACGACGTTGTGGTAGGTGCGCTCGCTGGTGACGATGATGAAGACGGTGGCCAGTCGCACCAAGTGCTGCTGCCGCAACTCGTCCAGCAGCTGCTGACCGTCGCGTCCGTCTTCGAGCTGGTAGTCGGAGAGAATGATGTCAAAGCCGTTGGCCCTGACCTGCCGCAGGACCTCCGCCGAGGTGCCTGCGGTATGCACGGTGGTGACGCCGATCGTCGACAGCATCGCCCGCAGCGTGCTGCGCGCATTCGGGTAGCGATCGATCAGCAGCGCGCGTTTGCGCTCGAGCTCTTTGCCCAGCGTGTGCAGGAGCTCAGCGGTCGTATCGGATGGGTTCATGACCGTACCTTACCCGACCGTCACGGGTGTATCAAGCATTCCCTGATCGCGACGCGCAGGGCCCTCAGCTGCGCTCTCCCGGTCGGCGGAGGACGCGCGGACCCGGCGCGCGACTGTCGCAGATGGTAAGATATCAGGTTACACAAGTGGCAGTGCGCCGACGGTGGCGTGCCCGCTGCACGATCGACGCTCCGACAGGAAGGCAATGGCCGAACAACAGGCAGACAAGGGTTCAATCCAGGTCATCGAGCGGATGATGTCGCTGCTTGAAGTGCTGGCCAGCCTGCCGGAACCAGCGAGCCTGAAGACCCTGGCGCAAACCACTGGCCTCCACCCGTCGACCGCGCATCGCATCCTGGCAGCGATGACCGGGTCGGCTCTCGTCGAGCGTCACGAAAGCGGCACCTACACGCTCGGAATCCGGCTGCTCGAACTGGGCAACATCGTCAAATCGCGCATCAGCATCCGGCAGGTGGCACTGCCCTACATGCAGCAACTGCACGAATCGATCGGCGAGGCGGTCAATCTGGGCGTCCGGCACGAGGACGAGATCATCTACGTCGAGCGGACATCCAGCGGCCGCTCGCTGTTGCGCGTGGTTTACCTGGTCGGCGGGCGTGCTCCGCTGCACCTGACGTCGGTCGGCAAACTGTTCCTCGCTGCCGACAGTCCAGCCGATGTGCGCGCTTACGCCCGGCGGACCGGCCTTCCGGGAAAGACGCCGCATTCACTGACCCGCCTCGATGCGCTGGAGAAGGAGCTCGACTGGATCCGCCGGCATGGCTTCGCCTCCGACAACGAGGAAGCGGAGATCGGCCTGCGCTGCATTGCGGCTCCGATCCGCAATGACGAGGGCCAGCTCGCCGCCGGGCTTTCGGTCTCGGCACCGAGCGAGCGCCATGATCCAGACTGGGTGGCGCCGATCAAGGCCACGGCGAGCAGGATCGAACAGGCACTCGGCTATCGTCAGTCGCTGCAGGTGTGAGTTGCTGCTCCGTTCTGGGCAGCAGCAACAACCGTTTCCCTTCAGGCAGTGCGCGATGTCAGAAGGGGCGCCGGCGCGCTTCCTTGCGCCAGCCATGACAGGCAGTCGTTGCCATCAACCGCGATGGCGCGACCCCCCGCGCCGCGGCTGATCGTCGTGCGGGCCAGCGGTCGCAGCGCCCCTGCTCGCGCCCCGCTGCACTGCCACCAGCCGGTGCGATCTTGCTACACTCCTGCCAAGCTGCCACCAAGCCATGCCATGCGCCCCTTGCCCTCGATGCTGCCGTTCCTCTTCGTCTTCCTCTGGAGCACCGGTTTCATTGGTGCCAAGTTCGGTCTGCCCTACGCCGAACCGCTGACCTTCCTGCTCGTCCGCTATCTGCTCGTGCTCGCCCTGATGACCGCGCTGGCTCTGGCGACCGGAGCCCCGTGGCCAAGCGACGGACGGCAGGTGCTGCATATCGGCGTCTCCGGCCTTCTGGTACACGCACTGTACCTCGGTGGCGTGTTCATGGCGATCAAGCACGGTCTGCCGGCAGGTGTCACGGCACTGGTGGTTGGCATGCAGCCGCTGCTGACGGCGGCCGGTGCCGGCTTTCTGCTCGGCGAACGGGTGTCGCCACGGCAGTGGCTGGGGCTGGTTCTCGGTCTGGCCGGGGTGGCTCTGGTCGTGGCGAACAAACTCGGCGACCAACCGCTGACCGGAATGTTGCTGCCAGCCATCACGGCGCTGCTCGGAATCACTCTCGGCACCCTGTACCAGAAACGTTTCTGCCCCCACTTTGATCTGCGCAGCGGATCGGTCATCCAGTTTCTGCCAACCGCCATCTGTACCGCGCTGGTCGCCTGGTCGACCGAAAGCATGCTCATCGAGTGGACGACCGATTTTGTTTTCGCTCTGCTCTGGCTGGTACTGGTGCTTTCCTTCGGTGCCATCAGCCTGCTCAATCTGCTGATTCGCAGCGGTAGCGCCGTCAATGTCGCCAGTCTGTTCTACCTGACGCCACCAAGCACGGCTCTGATCGCCTGGCTGGTCTTCGGCGAGACCCTCGGCGGCTTGGCGATCGTCGGCATGGTGCTGGCGGTGGCCGGGGTCCATCTGGCACGCGTGCCGGCCCGATGAGGGAGGCCGCGTCACCCGCGCTGCGGATCCTGGGTGTTGACCCCGGGTTGCGCGTCACCGGCTTCGGTGTCATCGAGAAGGTCGGCAACGGGCTGCGCTACCTTGCCAGCGGCTGCATCCGGACCAAGGTCGGAGATTCGCTGCCGGCCCGTCTGGGAGCGATCCACGCCGGACTGCGCGAACTGGTGGCGAAGCATCGGCCCGATGAGGCGGCAACCGAGATCGTCTTCGTCAATGTCAACCCGCAATCCACCCTGCTGCTCGGGCAGGCGCGCGGGGCAGCGATCACCGCGCTCGTCGCGAGCGGGCTGGATGTCGCCGAGTACACCGCGCTGCAGGTCAAACAGGCGGTGGTCGGCAACGGTCATGCGGACAAGGTGCAGGTGCAACACATGGTGCGCCACCTGTTATCCTTGCCGGCAAACCCCGGTGCCGATGCTGCCGATGCCTTGGCCTGTGCCATCGCGCACGCGCACGGCGGGCAAGGACTGGGAAACCTGGCGGCTGTCGGCCTGCAGGTCCGCGGCGGTCGCCTGATCCTCAGGAAGGCCGTCGGCAAATGAGGGGGAGCGCGCGATGATCGGCCGGCTGACCGGCATCTTGCTGGAAAAGAATCCACCGCAGGTGGTCCTGGACGTGCAGGGCGTCGGCTACGAACTCGACGTGCCGATGAGCACCTTCTACAACCTTCCGGCGAATGGCGACAGGCTGAGCCTGCTGACCCACTTCGTCGTGCGCGAGGACGGGCACTTCCTTTACGGGTTTGCCAGCGAAGGCGAGCGTTTTGCGTTTCGCCAGCTGCTGAAGATCTCGGGTATCGGCGCGCGCCTGGCGCTGTCGGTGCTCTCGGGTCTTTCGGTGGGCGAACTGGCGGCGGTGGTGGCGCAGCAACAGGTCGGCCGCCTGACGAAGATTCCCGGCATCGGCACCAAGACCGCCGAGCGCCTCCTGCTCGAGCTGAAAGGGAAGCTCGCCGAGGTACTGCCCGGGAGCACTGCCACTGTGGCGGACGCGCACAGCGACATCCTCAATGCGCTGTTGGCGCTGGGCTACAATGAGCGCGAAGCGACGACGGCGCTGAAGCAGTTGCCGCCCGGCATCACGACGTCGGATGGCATCCGGCAGGCTTTGAAGCTGCTGTCGAGGGTCTGAATCGACGATGAATCCCAGCCACAAGCAACTTCTGCAGATCGCCCTCGTCGCCTTGCTGCTGACCGGCTGCATCGCCGTCCTGTTGCCCTTCACCGGCACCCTGCTTTTCGCCATCGTCATCTGCGTCGTCACACTGCCGATTCGCAACCGCCTGCTGACGCTCTGTCGAGGACGCAGCAACCTGGCGGCGCTGCTCGTTTCCATCCTCCTCCTCCTCCTCCTCGTCGCGCCGGTAGCCCTGCTCTCCGGTTCGATTGCTGACGGCATCGAACTCGCCATCCGCTATCTCAAGCCGCTGATGGAAGATGGTCTGCCGGTGGAGCCACCCGGCTGGCTGGCCACGCTGCCCCTCATCGGGCGTGATGCCGCCGAGTACTGGCAGAAGCTCGTCGCCAGCCGCGAGGAGATGAACAATCTCCTGCACCAGTTCGTCGAGCCGACCCGCAACCTTGCCCTGGCGACCGCAGCTCTGCTGGCCCAGGGCTTGCTGCAACTGCTGCTGGTCATCTTCTTCGTCTTCTTCATCTTTCGCGATGCGCACCTCTACGCGGATGCGCTGCATGTCGGCAGCCGGGCGCTTGCCGGCGACCTCGGCGAACGCATGCTGGCGCTGGTCGAGGGGACGGTCACCGGAGTCATGGTCGGCATCGTCGGTACCGCCGCGGCGCAGTCGGTGGTGGCGATGATCGGCTTCCTCATCGCCGGTGTTCCCGGTGTCCTGATCCTGACGGTCGCCATGTTCTTCCTGTCGATGGTGCCGGTGATCGGCGGCACCTTGATCTGGATGGGCGCCGCCATCTGGCTCTACAGCGAGGGGCAGACCGGCTGGGCAGTGTTCATGGTATTGTGGGGAATGTTCGGGATCAGCGGTGTAGACAACTTCATCAAACCCATCCTCATCTCGCGCAGTTCGAGCCTGCCATTGCTGCTCATCGTCGTCGGTGTCTTTGGTGGCGTGCTGGTCTTTGGCTTCATTGGCCTGTTCCTCGGACCGACCCTGCTGGCGCTTGGCCAGGTCCTGATTCGTGAATGGCTGGCGCACGCCGAGGCGCGATCGGCTGCGGCGGACGAGGGATCGCCGCCATGATCGAGACCGACGACTTCCCAGCGGCGCCGCTGACCCGGGTGGTGTCGGCTGCTTCGGTCTCGCCCCAGGAAGACGCCATCGAGCGCGCGCTGCGACCGAGACGCCTGGCCGACTACGTCGGACAGGCCAAGATTCGCGAGCAACTGACGATCTTCATCGAAGCCGCGAGGAAACGCACCGACACGCTCGATCACGTCCTCCTCTTCGGGCCCCCGGGCCTCGGAAAGACGACGCTGGCACACATCATCGCCGCCGAGATGGGGGTCAACCTGCGCTCGACCTCAGGCCCGGTACTTGAACGTGCCGGTGACCTGGCGGCCATCCTGACCAACCTCGAACCGCGCGACGTACTGTTCATCGACGAGATCCATCGCCTGTCGCCGGTTGTCGAGGAGATCCTCTATCCGGCCCTGGAAGACTTCCAGATCGACATCATGATCGGCGAGGGCCCGGCGGCGCGCTCGGTCAAACTCGACCTGCCGCCATTCACGCTGGTCGGCGCGACCACCCGCGCCGGCATGCTGACCAACCCGCTGCGCGACCGTTTCGGCATCGTCGCCCGGCTCGAGTTCTATACCCCCGACGAACTGACGCTGATCGTCACGCGCTCGTCGCAACTGCTCAAGGTGCCCGCCGACCCGGCTGGCGCGCTGGAAATCGCCCGTCGCTCACGCGGTACGCCACGGATTGCCAACCGCTTGTTGCGGCGGGTGCGCGACTTCGCCGAGGTCCGGGCGGCGGGACACATCACGCACGAGGTGGCGGATGCGGCTCTGCTGATGCTCGAAGTGGACCACGGCGGCCTCGACGTCATGGACCGCAAGCTGTTGTCAGCGGTCATCGACAAGTTCGCCGGCGGCCCGGTGGGGGTCGACAACCTGGCGGCGGCAATCGGCGAAGCGCGTGACACGATC
>JAEUOM010000232.1 GCA_016788495.1 Accumulibacter sp.
GTCTCGGCCAGAGCCTCCTGGCGCTCGGCGTGCGTCTGCGCGACGTAGAGCCAGCGCCTGCCGTCGGCCAAGGGAATCCCGAAGACGCGCCATTCATCGCTGTCGCTGAAACCGCCGGACGGCACGGGGCGCAGCGGCGCAGCGGGTGCCAGTGCCGAGGCGGCGACCATTCTTGCCTCGCCCTCCGCCAGGTGGTCGACCACCTGCCAGGCAAAGCGCCCGCTGCCGCTCGCTGCCGGCACCACGCCGGTGGCTGCCGCCTCGACCGCCAGCGGCTGCGACAGAGGGCCGCGCAAACCCTCTGCTGCCGCCTGCAGCGTGTCGTCGAGCAGTTCGTCGACCTCGTCGTGTACGGTCAACCAGACGGCAGCGGCGACGGCGACGATCCACAGCAGCGACGAGACGAGCAGCGCGCGAGTCAGCCGGGTCCGGATCGAGGGTGGCGTCAGGGGCTTCATTGGCCGCCGCCGAGGCGATAACCGATGCCACGAACGGTTTCGACCACCGCTCGTCCCAGCTTGCGCCGCAGCGCGGCGACATGAACCTCGACGGCGTTGCTCGCCCATTCGGCGTCAAAGCCGAGCACCAGCCTCTCGAGGTCCGCCTTGGCGACGATGCGGCCGGGGCGCAGAAGCAGCGCTTCGAGAATGGCCCACTCGCGGCTGGTGAGCTCGACTCGCTGCCCGGTCAGCCAAACCGTACGCGCGGCAAGATCGACCTCGACCTCGCCGATCAGCCGCCGCGCATCGGCGCTGCCGGCGATTCGCCGGCTCACCGCGCGCAGGCGGGCAGCCAGTTCCTCGGGTGCGAAGGGCTTGACCAGATAGTCGTCAGCGCCGCTGTCGAGACCACGGATGCGGTCGCCGAGGAGGTCGCGCGCCGTCAGCATCAGCGCCGGCGTGGCGTCGCCGCGGCGTCGGCGGCCGCGCAGCCAGTCAAGTCCGGAACCGTCGGGCAACTGCCAGTCCACCAGCAGGGCATCGTAGGGCTCGCCCTCGTGGGCGGCGACCTGGCGCAGCGTCCGGCACCAGTCGACACGGTGTCCATCGGCCGTCAGGAAGTCCCGCAGGCCGTCGCCGAGGATGTCGTCGTCTTCGATCAGCAGCAGTCGCATCGACTCTCTCCGAAGTCTGGCCAATGCCGCCAGGAAGGCGATTGTACCGGAGGCGGCGGTGTCACGGCCGGTGCGCAGCAGTGAGGGCTGCGCGCGCTTAAGCACCTCTTCAGGAGTGGCGCGCAGCATCGCCGCCATGTCCAGTCCTCGTACCCCTCTCGTGCCGTCCCGGCGCAGCCAGGCGCTCGCTGGCGGCGATCCTTTCGTGATTCCAGCGACCGTCGAACAGTTGCTGCTCGCCGCGAGCATCTTCTGGGTGCTGACGGCGAACCGGCCCTTTTTCGCGGCCGTCCTTGGCGGCCACTCGCTCACGGCGGTCGGCACCTGGGGTCTGCTGCTGGCCACCGGTGTTCTGCTGGTCGCCATGCACTTTACCGTGCTGGCGCTCTTGGCGACGCGGCTGACGGTCAAGCCGTTGCTGGCGCTGCTGATCGTCACCACCGTCATCGCCTCGCACTTCATGTCGGCCTACGGCGTCTTTCTCGATCCGTCGATGTTGCGCAACGTTCTGCGGACGGACGTACTGGAAGCGCGCGAACTGCTGTCACCGGCGGTGGCGGTGCAGTTGTCGCTCTACGCGCTGCTGCCGCTGCTGCTGCTCTGGCGCACCCGCATCGTCGTGCGCCCGCCGCTGCGCGCCTGCGGCGTTCGCCTGCTGGCACTGCTGCTGGCGGCAGTGGCCATGGCCGGCTCGCTGGCGGTGGTCTACAAGCCGTTCTCGTCGCTGCTGCGCAACCACAAGGAGGTGCGCTACCTGATCACGCCGGCGAACTATGTCTGGTCGCTTGCCAGTGTCGCCGCCACCGACGCCCGCGGCGCTGCGCGCCCGCGCCAGGCGATCGGCCTGGACGCCGCCGCCGGATCGGGTCGGGAAAAAGGCAACCGGCCGCGCTTCGTCGTCGTTGTCGTCGGCGAAACTGCGCGTGCGGCCAACTGGGGTCTCAACGGCTACACGCGGCAGACGACGCCCGAACTCGCCAGGCTCGACGTGATCAACTTCAGCCAGGTGGCGAGCTGCGGCACCAACACCGAGGTGTCGCTGCCGTGCATGTTCGCGCCGGTCGGCCGGCGCAGCTACGACGCCGAGCGGATCAATGGCAGCGAGTCATTGCTGCACGTCCTGACGCGGGCCGGCGTCGGCGTGCAGTGGCGCGACAACCAGTCCGGCTGCAAGGGCGTCTGTGACGGCCTGCCGAGCGAAACCGTCGCGACCATCAACCCGCCCGGCTTCTGCGAGGGCGGGCGCTGCCTTGATGGCGGCCTGCTGCATGGTCTCGACGAGCGACTGCGGCGTGCACAGGGGAGCAACCTGATCGTCCTGCACCAACTCGGCAATCATGGACCGTCATACTTCCGCCGCCACCCGTCGGCCTTCGCCCGCTTCCAGCCGGAATGCACGAACGACGACCTGAGCCAGTGTTCGGTCGAACAGATCGTCAATTCCTACGACAACGCGCTGCTGTACACCGATCATGTTCTCGCCAGCCTGATCACCATCCTGCAGGCTCGCGCCGGCGAGGTCGATTCAGCGCTGATCTACGTTTCCGACCATGGCGAATCGCTCGGCGAGGGTGGGCTTTACCTGCACGGCGTGCCGTACGCCATTGCCCCCACCGTACAGAAGGAAGTGCCGATGCTGATGTGGTTCTCCGACGGTTTCCGTCGCAGAGCCGCGATCGATGCCAGCTGCCTGCAGCGGCGGGCTGCCGCACCGGCCAGCCACGACCACCTGTTCCACACGCTGCTCACCCTGTTCGACGTACGGACGTCACTCTACGAGGCGGACTGGGATCTGCTGCAGGGCTGCCGCGGTCCCGAGCTGGCGGCGGGTTGATCGCTCGCCGCGGGCCCGTCATGGCAGAGGCCCAGCCGCCAGCCGGCGACGCCGCGCGATGGTGCCCGCACGTTCGGCCCCCGCTGCCGTCGCCTGCGGTTCACAGGCCGGCGAACAGTTCCGCCGCCGCCTGCTGGCCGAGCTCGAAGTAGCGCTTCTGCGCGCTGCTGTCCTTGAGCGATATCGTCATGCTCTCGAGATCCTTCGCCCGCAGCAGGTGCAGCGGCTTGGCGTAGTAACGCCGGCCGTCGATCTCGGCGCTCTGCCTGCCCATGGCCTCGAGCATGCGGTTGATCAGCTTCGCCTGCGCGAAGACGCGGGTGTTGGGCAGAGTCAGTTGCATGTCGCTGACCAGCAAGTGGGTGTCGATGCTGTTGAACGGCAGGCTGAAGGTGCTCGAGTGGTAGAGCTTGTCGAGTTCGCGGTGATAGTCGTAGTCGGTGAAGTCGATGGCGATGATCTCGTCGACCTCGTCGTCCTCGAACAGGGTGCGCAAGGGGGTATTGTCGAGATAGCCGCCTTCGATGAAGTAATCGCCATCGATGCTTTGGGCCTGGAAGTAGGGGATCGTCGTGATGCCGGCGAGGAAGGCGTCCATGAAGCGGTCGAGGCTGGCGTCATCGATGTTGGCGAGGATTTCGTTGACCCTGAAGACGTGGCCCTGCCGGCGGCTCAGATTGGTCGCCCGGATGTCCCAGCGCAGCGTGTCGAGATGCCTGGCCAGCAGCTCGCGGCGTTGCGGGTCGTCGAGCAGCAGCGCCTTGCGGCAACTGGCCTTGTTGACGCTGAACAGGTGCGTGCCGGTCGGCAGCCACTGCGGCCGCAGGCCAAGGAAATTGCCGAGGATGTGAAAGATGTCGCCGATGCCGAGCCTGACGGTACGCGTCAGTACCGGCGGCAGTTCTTCGTTGTCCCAGTCCCAGAGGAGGTAGTCGACGACGATGTTGTTGCCCGAGCTCGTCGAGGCAAGGTGGACCAGCGGCACGCCCTGTTTCCTCATCCAGACCAGCACGCCCTCGCTGTAGAAGCTCCGATAGCCGCCGCCCGAGGCGACGAAGCCGTATCTGGTCATCGAGTTCTCCTTTCCGGCTGCGAAAAACCGGCTGCCGGAGGCAGCCACGACTGCAGTGTGGCACAATTCCGCGCCATCTGCCGGCTGTGCTGCAGGTCGACGCGGCGCGCTGGCGCGCTGCCTTGTCGCCCGGCCGATGCCGATCGCTGGCAGTTTGCGAACTGTTTCCGAAAGAGGTGACTGATGGACGGACTTCAGGTGCTTGCGGGTTTTCGCGCAAAGTTCCGCGTCGATGAACTGCTGGTGACGCGCAACGAGGCGTGGTCATGGTCGGTGCGGCCGGGGCAGGTGACCCTCGGCTCCGGAATCGTGTCGCTGAATCGCCACGCAGCGCGTTTCTCGGCGGTGACGGCGGCTGAAATGGCGGCCCTGGCCGAGATCGTCGTCTCGCTGGAGAACGCCCTGCGGTCTGCCTTTGACTATCGGGTGATCAACTACCTGATGCTGATGATGGTCGACCATCAGGTGCACTTTCACGTCATTCCGCGTTACGACGGGGGTCGCCACTTTGCCGGCCTGGATTGGGTCGACCGCGGCTGGCCGGCGCCGCCTTTGCTCGCCGATGCGCAGCATGCCGATCGGGCGGAGCTGCCGGCCCGGCTGCGGCAGCGTCTGCTTGAGTCGCTGCCGCCAGCAGACGCTGCCGCAGCCGGTTGAGCGGCTGGCCAGACGACCCCGTCAGCGATCGTTGCGCCAGTCGTGCAATGTTTCCTTCCGCGGCAGCGGCGGATCCCTGCTGGGGTCGCTGCCGCGCAGCAGCGGGATCGCTGCTGCGAGGACGAAAACGACACAGATGCCGAGGACGATCCACAAGGTGCTCATTCATTCCCTCCATTGGCGCTGCTGGCTGCGCGGCGGTCGCCGCTCCGGGCAAGGCGTCGGCACGGTCAGCGCACGGCGCCCGGCGGGCCGCTCCGGCGTTGCCCCCGGCGGCGCTCCACCGGGGCCGGTACGATGGCTGCGGCAGCGGCGGTGGGCCGACGGACCGTTTCAGAGAGCCGATTAGAACCCAGCGAACGCCGGCTGGCAAGCCGCTGCGCGCGGGCGACACCAGCAGCCCGCGCAGCAGGTCGGGGCAAGCTGCCGGCACGGGTGTGGATTGACAGCAGCGACAGCGAACGACAGAATCGGCCGCCTTGTCACCGGCAGCGGCGGTCTTGGGGGGGGCGTCGATGATCCTGCTGCATGGCACCCTGGCGATCCTCAGTGCCGCCATGGCTGCCTTCATCGCGCTCAATCACCCGCTGTGGCCGGCGTTGCTGACGTTTGCGCTGGTCGTCTGGGGTGTTGCTGTCTGCCTGCGCCCGCTCCTTTGGCTGGCCGTCCTGCCTGCCTGCCTGCCGCTGGCAGGGTTCTCGCCCTGGACTGGCTGGATTGGCGTCGAAGAGTTCGACCTGTTCTGCCTCGGGGCTGCCGCCGGTTCGCTGAGCCGCCTCGTTCTGCTGCGGATGTGGCCGGCCCGCTGGCTGCCGGCTGCCGGCACGGGAGCGGACAGACTTGGCGGCGATCGGCCGGCAAGCGCAGCGCCACGGGTCGCGACCGATCCGGCGCGGAGACTGCCGTGCAGCCGCGACAGCGACCGGCGACAGCGGCTGGCGCTGATCGGCCTCGCCCTGCTCACGGCATCCTGCCTCGTCGCCGCCTGGCGCGGCCTGCTCGCGGCCGGCGGTCCGCCGCTGGGCTGGTTCGATGGTTATGAAGATCCGCTGAACAGCCTGCGGGTGGCGAAGAGCTTCCTGCTCTCGGTGCTGCTGCTGCCGTCGTTGCGCTGCCTGTTGCATGGCGAGCCCCGGCGCAGCGCGCACTGTCTCGCAGGCGGCATGGTTGCCGGGCTGGCGGTGGTGGTCGTGGCGACGCTCGCGGAGCGTCTCGCGCATCCCGGTCTGCTCGACTTTACCACTGCATACCGCACGACAGCAATGTTCTGGGAGATGCACGTCGGTGGCGCGGCGCTCGACGCGTTTCTGGCGCTGACTCTGCCGTTCGCCGTGCGCCCGGTGCTGCGCGCCCCTGCTCCGGGCAACTGGCTGGGCGCTGCACTGCTGGCGGTGTGCGCATGCTACGCCTGTCTGACCACCTTTTCGCGTGCCCTCTATCTCGGCACGGCAGTGGCCGTGGTCGTCCTTGTCTGCCGTCTGCGCCGGCAGGCAGCGCAGCACTGCCGGCCGCAGCCGCTCTGGCGAATACGGGCCAACCGCATGCTGGCGGCGATCCTGATCGGCGAGGTGCTGCTGGTCGCCGGCCACGGCGAGTTCATGGGCAGCCGGCTGGCGGGCGGCGAGCGCGACCTCGTCGGGCGGCTTACGCACTGGCACGAGAGTCTGGGGCTCCTGCAAGGGGGCACCGACATCCTCTTCGGCAGGGGTCTCGGAAGGTTTCCGGCCGACTACTCGGCGCACGTCGTCGGGCGCCAGATGCCTGGCCGGCTGCGGCTGATCGAAGACGCAGAAGGTCGCCACCTGGGCCTTTCCGGACCCCGCTCGCGCGCGCCGCAGCGCGGTCGCTGGGAACTGCTGCAACGCGTGCCGGCGCCGCTCGCCGCGACGCACACGCTCAGCCTGGCGGCGCGTTCGGCGCGGCCAGCGATGCTGGTCGCCAGCGTTTGCCAGCGGCACCTGCTCTACCCTGTAGCCTGTGTCGAGTCGGCCGTCTTCATTCCGGGTGGCGGTGAGCACTGGCGACACTTCGAGCTGTCGCTGCACGCCAGCGCCGGAGTACCGGCGTCCAGGCTCTTGCCGGTGCCCGGATTCTTCTCGCTGCGCCTGCTTGGCCAGGCTGAGTTCGTCGAGATCGACGAACTCAGCCTGATCGATGGCAGTGGCCGCGAGTTGCTGGTCAACGGCGATTTCTCGCAGGGCATGGCGCGCTGGTTCTTCGCCCCTCGTCACTACTTCCTGCCCTGGCATGTCGACAGCCTGTACCTGGAGATGCTGCTCGACCAGGGCGTGCTTGGCCTCTGTCTACTGCTTGCGCTGTTGGCTCTGGCGATCGTCAATCTGTTGCAATCTCCCCGGCACGAGCACGAACTGGCACCCTACCTGCTGGCTGCCCTGCTCGCCTGCATGACGGCCGGCCTGTTCGTCAGCGTGCTTGACATGCCGCGCGTTGCGTTCCTCTTTTACCTGTTACTCTGCTGCGCGCTGTTCATCGACCATGGCCCGGGAACGAGCACGCTGTCGCCGGCACGCTGCGGAGAAGTGCCCGATTCGCCTCCCGGTGTATAATCAACTTGTCAAGCAACTCAGCAATATCAATAACTTGCAATTTTATCATATGATTATGTTGATCGTTCAAAGTGGTTTCTCGATGGTCGCCAAGCCTGGCAGCGTGTCTTCGCTGCGCTATTCTCCCCAGCCTGTGCATTAGGTCACGGTCGCCCGTCCGCCGCGCTGATAGCCTTCGTGTCATGCGTTTCGCCGAGCCCTACCGATGAAGCAGCGGGATGGCTCAGCAGGATTCGTTACTCAACGACACGTGCGGGGCGTTGTTCATGCTTGCAGGGGGTCTATCGTGATCAAGGTGTTCAATCATTGGTTTCATCGGAAGACCGTCGCCCAGGTTGCCGTCGACCTGATGTTCCCGGTCGTGTGTGTGGTTCTCGCTGCCGTCTGGCTTGGCGGCGGGGCGAACTTGGAGCTCGACAGGATCGCCTTCTACGCGATCCTCTTCGCCCTGACGATGATCGTCCTGAATTCCTGGCTCGGCATGTACCAGCGCGTTCACACCCGGACGCTGGCGGAAACCCGCGCCCGTGCCGTACTCTCCCTCTATCTGGCGATTCCGCTGGCCTACGTGGTCTTCTCGTTGCTGGCGATATCCGAAGTAGACCGCGGCTTCATGCTCCTGTCGGGATTGGCCGCACTGTTTGCGACCCTCGTACGGCGGGTGCATGGTGCGCACAGCATGCCGGGATCGTTGCTGCGTCACCGCGTGCTGGTTTTTGGTGCTGGCGAGGAAGCCGAGAACGTCGGTCGCGTGCTCTCGAAGTCCGATCCCGACATCCAGATCGTCGGCTTCTACCCGTGCTCGAGCGATTCCGAGGTGGTCGTGCCGGCACAGGTCGTCCTGTCGCAGGCGATGTCGCTTTCGGACACCGCGCACTCGCTGAAGGTCGACGAGATCATCGTCGCCGTTCGCGAGCGCCGCGGTGGTGCGCTGCCCTTGCGCGAGCTGCTCGACTGCAAGCTCTCCGGTGTCAAGGTGCTCGATCTCGCCAGCTACTTCGAGCGTGCTCTTGGGCAGTTGCGCCTCGATTCGCTGCGCGTCGGCTGGCTGATCTTCGGTGAGGGCTTCCGGCAGACCTGGCGGCGGACCTTCTTCAAGCGTGTCTTCGACATCCTGGTCGCGCTGCTGCTGCTGCTGCTCGCGCTGCCGGTGATGCTGCTGACGGCGATCCTGATCGTCTTCGAGGACGGGTTCCCGGTGTTCTATCGCCAGGAGCGGGTTGGTCTCGATGGCCGCCTTTTTGATGTGATCAAGTTCCGCAGCATGTGCAACGACGCCGAGAGCGACGGCAAGCCGCGCTGGGCAGCCACGGACGATAATCGGGTGACACGCGTTGGCCGCATCATTCGCAAGCTGCGCATCGACGAGTTGCCACAGCTCTACAATGTGCTGACCGGCGACATGAGCATGGTCGGACCGCGTCCCGAACGCCCCTATTTCGTTGACCAGCTGACGCGCGACATCCCGTTCTACGCCGTGCGCCACAGTGTCAAGCCCGGCCTCACCGGCTGGGCACAGGTCAGTTACCAGTACGGGTCGACGGTCGAGGATTCGGTCCAGAAGCTGCAGTACGATCTGTACTACGTCAAGAATCACACCCTCTTCCTTGATATAGTGATCCTTTTTCACACCGTCGGAGTTGTCCTGACCGGCAAGGGTGCCCGGTGACCGGGCAACTGCGGCTCCGGTTGCTGCTTTCGACTGACGAGGACTACGGGCGCTGATGGACAGCAAGATGGCAATCATCTCGGCGTGGAGCTATGGCCTGGCGGGCGTGCTGGCGGCGCTGCTGACGCTTTACCTGGCGTCCGGCCGGCGCAGCAGCAGTCGCAGCGGCGCAATGTTCCTGGCGGTAGCCCTATGCACCGTCTGGGGGATGCTGGGACTGGCCTTCGCGCTCACCGGTCAGGGCATCTTTCTCGCCGGCAGTCTGTTGGCCGACGTGCTGCGCTTTGGCGGCTGGTACCTTTTCCTGATCATGCTGATGCGCCCGGAGTCTCCTGCCGAAGGTGCTCCGCCGACGGCTGGCATCGGATGGCTGAGCACGATTGCCGGGCTGCTGGTGGCGTGCGGCTTCGCCGCACAGGCGATGGCCGTCTTCGGGGTGGGCGTCATTGGCTTCTCGGCGAGACTGGCGCTGTTTGCCTCGCTGGCGATGAGCGTCTTCGGGCTGGTTCTGGTCGAGCGCCTGTTCCGCAACGTTTCGCCGGATTTCCGCTGGAGCATCAAGCCGTTGTGTCTTGGCTTGGGGGGCGTCTTCCTGTTCGACCTCTACGTCTATTCGGATGCCTTGCTGTTCAATCGCATCGACGCCGACGCCTTCAGCATTCGCGGCTTCGCCCATGCGGTCGCTCTGCCCCTGGTGGCCCTGTCCGCAATACGCAGCCACGACTGGAAGCGGCGCCTGGTGATGTCGCAGCGCGCGGTCCTGCAGTCGGCGACCTTGCTGATCGTTGGCACCTACCTGCTCTTCATGGCAGCTGCCGGTTACTACGTGCGTTTCTTCGGCGGCGAGTGGGGGCGTGCCCTGCAGCTGGCGCTGCTTTTCGCTGCCCTGTTGGTGCTGGTGGCGCTGACTTTCTCCGGTTCGATGCGCGCGCGTCTGCGCGTGCAGGTCGGCAAGCACTTCTTCAGCTACCGCTACGACTACCGCGAAGAGTGGTTGCGCTTCACCGCCACGCTGTCCGCGCAGGGGGGATTCGCCGCTCTTGGCCGGCACGTGGTTCGTGGACTGGCAGACATGGTCGAGAGCCCAAGTGGCGCGCTCTGGTTGAAGGATCCCTCTGGCCGCTTCCTTGCCCAGGCGGCATTCTGGAACATGCCGGCGTCGCCAGCTACCGAGGACGTCGACAGCCCGCTCTGTCGCTTCCTGCTCGACAGTGGTTGGGTGATCAACCTCGAAGAGTATCGCTCGCTGCCACGCCGCTATGATGGGCTCGTGCTCCCGTCGTGGCTGGTCGAGGTGCCGAACGCCTGGCTGGTCGTGCCGCTGACCACCGGCAGCGAACTGATCGCCTTCGTCGTGCTGGCGACGGCGCGTACGCGGATCGACGTCAATTGGGAGGTCAACGACCTGCTCAAGACGGCGGCCAGGCAGGCTGGCGCCTTCCTCGGTCAGATGCAGGCGAGCGAAGCGCTCCTCGAAGTGCGCAAGTTCGATTCCTTCAACCGGATGTCGGCTTTCGTCGTACATGATCTGAAGAACATCATCGCCCAGCTCTCGCTGATGCTGAAGAACGCCGAGCGCCACCGTGACAATCCGGATTTCCAGAAGGACATGCTGATGACCGTCGAACACTCGGTCGAGCGAATGCGGCAGCTGATGATGCAGTTGCGGCAGGGGGCGACACCGCTCGACGGGCCGCGCGGCATCGACTTGGCGGATGTGCTGCGGCGCATTCAGACGGCCAAGACGGGGCAGGGGCGCGAGGTCGAGCTGACCATCGAGGAAAAGCTGCTGGCGCGCGGTCACGAGGACAGAATCGAGCGGGTCATCGGCCACCTGGTGCAGAACGCGCTCGATGCCACAGAAAAGGGCGGCCGTGTCTGGGTCCGGATGTCCCGCCAGGGTAGCCAGGCTCTCGTCGAGGTGGGCGATACCGGGCACGGGATGAGTCCCGAGTTCGTCCGCGAGCGGCTGTTCAAGCCGTTCCAGACGACCAAGCCGACGGGCATGGGAATCGGCGCCTATGAGAGCTTTAAGTACGTCCATGAACTCGGCGGCAGGGTCTCGGTCGACAGCGCGGTCGACGTCGGCACTCAGGTCGACCTCCTGTTGCCCCTGTTCGATGGGGGCAAGGCATTGACGTCGGATGAATTATCGGGGAAACAGGAATGAGCGCTGCAAAACTGCCACATCTGCTGATCGTCGAGGATGACCGTGCCCTGCAGAAGCAGATCCGCTGGGCCTTTGATCAGTACGAGACGCTGGGTGCCGAAGACCGCGAGGGGGCCATGCAACTGATGCGTCGTTATCAGCCGCCGGTCGTGACCATGGATCTCGGCCTGCCGCCCGACCCGGACTCGGTGTCGGAGGGATTCAAGCTACTGGAGGAGATCCTGAGCCTGGCGCCCGAAACCAAGGTCATCGTGCTGACCGGTCAGAACGACCGCGCGAACGCCCTGCGGGCGATCGCCCTCGGCGCCTACGACTTTTTCGCCAAGCCGTTCGAGGTCGAAATGCTCGGCCTGACGATCCAGCGGGCTTTCCGGTTGCACGAACTGCAGAAGGAGAACGAGCGGCTGCAGGCGATGCAGCAGCCGGATGCGATGTCGGGGATGATCACCCGCGACCCGGATCTGCTGCGCGTCTGCCGGACGATCGAGCGCGTTGGCGTCACTGACGCGACGGTGCTTCTGCTCGGCGAAAGTGGTACCGGCAAGGAGCTTCTCGCGCGTGGTCTGCACGAGTCGTCGCCAAGGCGTCGCGAGCGATTCGTCGCCATCAACTGTGCAGCGATTCCCGACAACCTGCTCGAGAGCGAACTCTTTGGTTACGAGAAGGGTGCCTTCACCGGTGCCGGGAAGACGACACCGGGCAAGATCGAAACGGCCAACAACGGCACGCTGATGCTCGACGAGATCGGCGACCTGCCGCACAACCTGCAGGCCAAGTTGCTGCGCTTCCTGCAGGAACGGGTCATCGAACGGATCGGCGGGCGGAACGAGATCCCGGTCAATGTGCGAATCGTCTGCGCCACGCACCAGAACCTGCAGAGCCTGATCAGCGAGGGTCGTTTCCGCGAGGACCTCTATTACCGGCTGGCGGAGATCGTCGTCAATATTCCGCCGCTGCGTGCCCGCACCGGCGACGCCTCACTGCTCGCGCACGCCTTCGTGCGACGTTTCGCCGCCGAGAACGGTCGCGGCGCCATGAGCCTGCGCGAGGACGCACTGCGTGCGATCGAGGCCCACGCCTGGCCGGGGAACGTGCGCGAACTCGAGAACTGCATCAAGCGTGCGGTGATCATGGCCGATGGCAACCAGATCACCGCTGCCGACATCGGTCTCCTCGGCGGGGTCGAGGCCGGGGAGACGGTGCTCGACCTGCGCAACGCGCGCGATGAGGCGGAGAAACGCGTGACCATCGCCGCTCTGGCGCGCGCCGACGGCAATGTCGTCAAGGCCGCCGAGCTACTCGGCGTCAGCCGTCCGACGCTGTACGATATGATGCACAGGTTTGGACTCAAGTAAGGCCGCTGACAGGGTCTCTTTTCGGGCAAGCTTTTCGACTCAGGGGAAATCTGATGAATACTCGTAACTCCGTGCATGCGATGCGCAAGGCGACCGCCTCGGCGCTGCTGGCTGCTCTGCTCCTGGTTGGCTGCGGTGGTGGCGAGAAGCCTGCGGATCTGCTGAACCAGGCGAAGGAATCGCTGCAGAAGAACGACCACAAGACGGCGGTGATCCAGCTCAAGAACGCCCTGCAGCAGGATCAGCAGCTCGCCGAAGCTCGCTTCCTGCTGGCCAAGGCGCTGCTCGCGGGCGGCGATCCGGCTGGTGCCGAGGTCGAGTTGCGCAAGGCGCAGGAGCTCAACTATTCGGCCGAATCCATCACTCCCCTGCTTGCCCGCACACTGCTGACGATGGGCAAGGCGGACAAGGTGATCAACGAAATGGCCAGCGCCCCGCTCACCACGGCCGAAGCCAGGGCTGACCTGCAGACAACGATTGGCCAAGCCTATCTGATGCAGGACAAACCGCAGCAGGCCGAGGCCGCCTATGCAGCCGCGCTGGCGGCGCAGCCGGGCTTCGCGCCGGCCCTGATCGGCGAGGCGCGGCTCAAGGCGACCGGCGGGGATCTGCCCGGAGCGCTGGCGATCCTCGAACGCGGGTTGCAGGATTCACCCAGGCTGTACGAAGCCTGGCAGCTCAAGGGTGACCTGCTGCTGGCGCAAGGCGATGGTGCCGGGGCGACGGCGGCCTATCGCAAGGCGATCGAAGTCAAACCCGATTACCTCGCGGCGCACGCGGCGATCATGCGGCTGCAACTGGCGGACAATCAACTCGATGCCGCTGCCCAGCAGTTGGCGACGATCAAGCAGTTCGCCGCCAACCATCCGCAGACCCAATACCTGACGGCGATGCTGGCCTACCAGAAGAAGGACTATCCGGCTGCCCGTGACGCCATCCTGCTGATGCTGCGCGTCGTTCCGGACAACCCGCTCGGTCTGCAGCTGGCCGGTCTGATCGAGTACGAACTGAAGGCCTATCCGCAGGCGGAGGACTACCTCCTGAAGGCGCTGCCGAAAACGCCCGAACTCGGCATCGCCCGCCGCGTCTTGATCGCCAGTTACCTGCGCAACGGGCAGCCGGCGAAAGCCCTGCCGCTGATCGAGCCGGTGCTCGGCAAGATCGAGAAGGATTCAAACATGCTGGCGCTGGCCGGGCAGGTGTTTCTCCAGAACGGGCAAGTCGACAAGGCGGGCGCATACTTCGCCAAGGCGGCGGCACTCGATCCCCAGCATGCCGGCAAGCGGACCTCGCTGGCACTGGTCAATCTGGCCAGAGGGGACACGGACACGGCCTTCCGCGACCTCGAGCAGGTGGCCGCCGCCGACCCCGGCAATCGCGCCGATCTGGCGCTGATCACGGCGCATCTGCAGCGGCGCGAGTTCGACGCGGCGCTGAAAGCGATCGCCGCCCTGGAGAAGAAACAGCCCGAGAATCCGCTGGTGTACAACCTGCGCGGCACGGCGCTGCTCGGCAAGCGCGACATCGCAGGCGCCCGCAAGGG
The DNA here is from genome assembly GCA_016788495.1 of Accumulibacter sp. Taxonomy (GTDB): domain Bacteria; phylum Pseudomonadota; class Gammaproteobacteria; order Burkholderiales; family Rhodocyclaceae; genus Accumulibacter. Next base: position 13,982 of record JAEUOM010000232.1, read on the forward strand.
CTTCGAAAAGGCACTCGCACTGAACGCCGCGTACTTCCCGGCAGCAGTCAACCTGGCCAGTCTCGACATGGCGGACAAGAAACCCGAGGATGCGAAGAAGCGCTTCGAGGCAGTCGTCGCCAAGGATCCGAAGAACACTCAGGCACTCCTCTCGTTGGCCGAACTGCGCTCGAGAACCGGCGGCACGACCGAGGAAGTCGCCACCTTGATCAACCGGGCGATCGCGGCCAACGCCCTGGATCCAGCACCACGGCTGGCGCTGATCGGATTGTACCTGGCCAAGAAGGACGTCAAGGGCGCGCTCGCCGCCGCCCAGGATGCGCTCGCCGCCATGCCCGATCGGCCGGAGATTCTCGACGCGGCCGGGCGTGCCCAGCAGGCGGCGGGGGACTACAACCAGGCATTGGCGACCTATGGCAAGCTTGCCGCAGTGAAACCGGATCTGCCGCTGCCCTACCTGCGGATGGCAGAGATCGAGGTGGCGGCAAAGAACAAGCCCGCTGCCCTGGAGAACCTCAGGAAGGGGCTCAAGGTGCAGCCGAACTCGCTCGAGGCCCAGCGCGGGATCATGATGCTCGAGCTTGATGCCGGGCGGCCGGCCGAAGCGATGGCGATGGCCAAGGAGGTCCAGAAGCAGCGGCCGAAGGAGGCGATCGGCTACCTGTTCGAGGGCGATGCGCAGGCTTCGCTGAAGAACTGGCCGGCAGCCATTGCCGCCTACCGGCTCGGGCTGAAGGAGACTGGAGGCTCCGACCTGGCGGCCAAGCTGCATCTCGCCCTGGCCAACAGTGGCAACATGACCGAGGCCGACAGCTTCGCTGCCAGCTGGCTCAAGGACCACGCCAAGGACTCGCGTTTCCGCTTCTACCTGGCGGGTCACGCGACCGCTCGCAAGGATTATGCGGGCGCCGCCCGGCATTACCGCGTGTTGCTCGAGGCCCAGCCGGACAACGCGCTCGTGCTCAACAATCTGGCGTGGGTCGGTGCCCAGATCAAGGATCCGAAAGCCCTGGAGTATGCCGAGAAGGCCAACAGGCTGGCGCCGAACCAGCCGGCACAGATGGATACCCTGGCGGTGCTGCTGATGGAGAAGGGCGATTCGCAGCGTGCGCTCGAACTGTTCCGCCAGGCGCTGGAGCTGGCGCCGCAGGCAGCGGTGATTCGGGTGAACTATGCGCGAGCCCTGATCAAGGCGGGTCAGAAAAGCGAAGCGAAGAAGCAACTCGATGAAGTCGCGAAGCTGGGTGACAAGTTCCCGGCGCAGGCAGAGGTGGCGGAGTTGCAGAAAGGGCTGTAGCTGAGCTGAAGGGTGCTGGATCCGGAATCGGGAAACCAACTGAATGGAGTGTTCATGACTATTGTTGCTGTGGTGGGTCTGGGTTACGTCGGTTTGCCACTCGCCGTCGAGTTTGGCAAGAAGATGCGGACCATCGGTTACGATCTGTCGGCAAGCAAGGTGGCGCAGTATCGCCGCCACGTCGATCCGACGGGTGAGGTGAGCACCGCCGATCTCGAGGCGGCGATTCATCTCGAAGTCGGCAGTGATCCGACTGCTCTGGTGGCGGCGGATTTCGTCATCGTTGCCGTACCGACGCCGGTCGACCAGGCGCATCAACCGGACTTCGGTCCGCTGATCGGCTCGTCGGAGGCGGTCGGGAGAAACCTCAAGCGTGGCGCGACCGTGGTCTTCGAGTCGACGGTCTATCCGGGGGCGACCGAGGAAGTCTGCATTCCGATCATCGAGAAGTACTCCGGGATGAAGTGGAAGGAGGATTTCTTCGTCGGCTACTCGCCCGAACGCATCAATCCGGGCGACAAGGAGCGGACGCTGACGAAGATCGTCAAGGTCGTCTCGGGCGACACCCCGGAAACCCTCGAGCGCGTTCGCCAGATGTACGCCAGCGTCATCACTGCCGGCGTCTTCCCGGCGTCGAGCATCAAGGTCGCCGAGGCCGCGAAGGTCATCGAAAATACCCAGCGCGACCTCAACATCGCCCTGATGAACGAGCTGGCGATCATTTTCGACCGCATTGGCATCGACACCGTCGAGGTGCTCGAGGCAGCCGGCAGCAAGTGGAACTTCCTGCCCTTTCGGCCGGGACTGGTCGGCGGCCACTGCATCGGCGTCGACCCCTATTACCTGACGCACAAGGCGGAGATGCTCGGATACCACCCGCAGGTGATCAACGCCGGGCGGCGGATCAACGACGGCATGGGCAAGTTCATCGCCGAGCAGACGGTCAAGCAGTTGATCCGCAATGGCTGGCAGGTCAAGGGGGCGCCGGTCATCGTCCTCGGCCTGACCTTCAAGGAGGACTGCCCCGACCTGCGCAACTCGCGCGTCATCGACGTCATCCGCGAACTGGAGTCCTACGGCGCCAAAGTGGTCGTGCATGAGCCAGTGGCCGATGCCGACGAGGCACGGCACGAGTATGGCGTCGAACTGACGCCGTGGGACGAGCTGCCGGCGGCGGCGGCCATCGTTGCCGCGGTCGCCCACCGCCAGTTCCGGGAGCGTCCGCTGACCGATTTCGTCGCCAGGCTACAGCCGGGCGGCGTGCTGACGGACGTCAAGAGCATGTTCAACGAGGCGCAGCTGGTGGCGCACGGGGTGAGCGTGTGGCGGCTCTGAGCTTCACTGCGACACCGGCGCTGGCGGCGCTCGACGAGCGCCTGCGGCAGCGGCCGGTGCGCTGGCTGGTGACCGGCAGTGCCGGCTTCATCGGCTCGCACCTCGTCGAAACGCTGCTGCGGATGGGCCAGACGGTGGTCGGGCTGGACAACTTCGCGACCGGTCACCGGCGCAACCTGGAAGAGGTGCAGGAACTGGTTGGCGTCGAGGCATGGCGCCGGCACCGCTTCATCGAGGCCGACATCCGCGATCCCGAGGCCTGCCGCGAAGCCTGCGACGGGGTGGAGGTCGTCCTGCACCAGGCGGCACTCGGTTCGGTGCCGCGCTCGCTGGCCAATCCGCTGGCGACCAACGCCACCAACGTCGACGGCTTCCTCAACATGCTCGTTGCTGCCCGCGATGCCGGCGTACGGCGTTTCGTCTATGCGGCGTCGAGTTCGACCTACGGCGACCATCAGGCGCTGCCCAAGGTCGAGGAGCGGATCGGCCGGCCGCTGTCACCGTACGCCGTCAGCAAACTGGTCAACGAGTTGTACGCGGACGTCTTCGCGCGCTGTTACGGCCTGCCGTCGATCGGCCTGCGCTACTTCAACATCTTCGGCGCGCGCCAGGATCCGGAGGGCGCTTACGCCGCCGTCATCCCCCGCTGGACGCGGGCGATGTTGCTCGGCGATGTCGTGACGATCAATGGTGACGGCGAGACCAGCCGCGATTTCTGTTTCATCGACAACGCCGTCCAGGCCAACCTGCTGGCGGCGATGTGCGGCGATCCGGAGGCAGTGAACCAGGTGTACAACGTCGCCGTCGACGACCGGACATCATTGAATCGGCTGTTCGACATCCTGCGTGAGGCCTTGCTCGACTTCTGCCCCGACGTGCGTCAGTTGCGGCCGGTGCACGGCGATTTCCGGCCAGGCGACGTTCGCCACTCACGCGCCGACATTTCGAAGGCCAGGCGTCTGCTTGGCTATTTTCCAAGCCACCGGATCGAGGAGGGGGTTCGGGCGGCGATGCCGTGGTACGTGTCACGCCTGGGCGTGGCCGCTGGAGTCCGTTGATGAAAGTTTCCTGTCTTGGCTGTGCCGCCCTGATGCGCCAGGGTGCGATCCTGTTCTGCGGTTTGCTGACTCTTGCCGCACCGTCGTTTGCTGCCGCCGCCGGCGTGGCGGCGAAGGAGTCCGAGGCCGAGCGCCGGCTGGCACTGCGCAAGGAGGCGCTGGCGCACGAGCATGGCGAGGGCGTGCCACGGGATTACGCCCGGGCGGTGAAGCTCTATTGCGAGGGCGCACGGCTGGGTGACCCCGAGGCGCAGTTCAACCTCGGCTGGATGTACGCCAACGGCCGCGGCATCGAGCGTGACGATTCCCGTGCCGCCTTTTTCTTTGCCCTGGCCGCCAGGCAGGGACACGAGCAGTCGCAGAAGATGCAGCGTTTCGTTGGCGAACCGGTGGCGACCATCCCCGACTGCATGCGCGGTGTCGCCTTTTTCGACGAGGGCAAGGATGTCCTGGTGCCGATCACCGAAATGCAGAAGAAGGTCGTCGGTCTCGTGCAGCAGTTGGCGCCGGAGTACGGCGTCAGCCCGCGCCTGGCGCTGGCGGTGATCCGCACCGAATCCAATTTCAATCCGTCGGCGCTGTCGAACAAGAACGCGCAGGGGCTGATGCAGCTCATTCCCGATACGGCGGCGCGTTTCAACGTCAGGCAGCCGTTCGATCCGGAGCAGAACCTGCGCGGCGGGTTGGCCTACCTGCGCTGGTTGCTCGCCTATTTCGAAGGCGACGTCAGCCTGGTTGCCGCGGCCTACAACGCCGGCGAAGGCGCGGTCAATCGCTATCGCGGCGTGCCGCCCTACGCCGAGACACAGGGCTACGTCAAGCGGATCATCAGCATCTTCAAGCGTGACGACCATCCGTACGACGCGAAGGTAACGACGCCATCGCCGGAGTTGCCGCGCATCCGCTCGACGAGGGGAGTCTAGGGTGCCGGCCGGGTGTTCGGCGCTGCGCCGCCTGCTGGCCGCCGCCGCAGTCATCGTCGGCCTGCTCGCCCTCGCCGGCACGGCGGCAGCCGACCTGCCCGAGGTCATCGAGCGGGTCAAGCCATCGGTGGTCGTCGTCGGCACGCAGCAGCTGACGCGCAGCCCGCAGTTCGTCATGCGCGGAACGGGGTTCGTCGTCGGCGACGGGCGCACGGTGGCGACCAACGCGCACGTGATCCCGGCAGCGGTCGACGAGGCGGCTGGCGAGAAGCTGGTGATCCTCGTCCGCCTGGCCGACGCCAAGGCGCAGCAGCGGCCGGCCAGGGTCGTCGCCGTGGACAAGGGCCACGATCTCGCGCTGCTGCGCATCGACGGCCCCGTCCTGCCGGCCCTCACCCTGCACGAAGCGGAGCCGGTACGCGAAGGGCAGGCGGTCGCCTTCACCGGCTTTCCCATCGGCGGCGCCCTCGGGCTGTCGCCGGTCACGCACCGCGGCATCATTTCGGCGATCACGCCGATCGTCCTGCCGGGGGCCAATGCCCGCGAACTGAACGCCCGCGTCGTGCAGCAGATCAGGGCCGGCAGTTTCGATATCTATCAGCTCGACGCGACGGCGTACCCGGGCAACAGCGGCGGTCCGCTCTTCGATGCCAGTCGCGGCGAGGTGCTCGGCATCATCAACATGGTCTTCGTCAAGGAGAACAAGGAGTCGGTCCTCAGCAAGCCGTCCGGGATCAGCTTTGCCATTCCCGTGCGCTTCCTGCGGGATTTGCTGCAGAAGGCCGGCCCGTAGGATCCGGTTGCTTCCGTCTGGCGGCCGCGCTGCGCCCGGCGGCGGTTCATTTTGCGGCTGCCGGCGTCGGCTTCTGGTAGCATGCTCGCTGCTCCGACGGACCGTCAATGACTGCCTTGCTCGCCGAAGTCTTTTCCGCCTCCGGGCCGCTTGCCGCGGCGGTCCCCGGTTATCGCCCGCGGCAGCAGCAGCTCGAACTCGCCGCAAGCATCGCCGCCGCCATGGCGGGCAACCGCGTGCTCGTCGCCGAAGCCGGTACCGGTACCGGCAAGACCTATGCCTACCTCGTTCCCGCGCTGCTCTCGGGTGGCAAGGTGATCGTGTCCACGGGGACGAGAAACCTGCAGGACCAGCTCTTCGGGCGAGACATTCCGACGATCCGCAAGGCGCTGGCTCTGCCGGTCAAGGTCGCCCTGCTCAAGGGGCGCGCCAACTACCTCTGCCACCATCATCTCGCGCGCGCGCTCGCCGATGGCCGATTTCTCACCCGCGAGGACGCAGCCTGGGCGCAGCGGATCGCCCGTTTTGCCCGCACGACCCGCAGTGGCGACAAGGCCGAATGTGTCGACGTGCCGGAGAACGCGACGGTGTGGCCGATGGTCACCTCGACGCGCGACAACTGCCTGGGCCAGGAATGTCCGCAACACAAGGAATGCTTCGTCCTCGCCGCTCGCCGTGAGGCGCTGGCGGCCGACCTGGTGGTGGTCAACCATCACCTTTTCTTCGCCGACGTGATGCTGCGCGACGAAGGTACGGCGGAACTCCTGCCAGCCTGCAACACGGTGATCTTCGATGAAGCCCACCAGTTGCCCGAAGTCGCCAGCCTGTTCTTCGGTGAAAGCATATCGACCGCGCAGCTCCTCGAACTCGCTCGTGACGCGCAGAGCGAAGCGCTGTCGGCGGCCCGCGACTGCCTCGACCTGCCGCGCCTGTGCAGCCGCCTGGAGAAGGAGGTGCGCGACCTGCGACTGACGCTGCCGCTCGAGCCGGCGCGTCATGCGCTGCCGCAGCTCACCGCACGGCCCGGATTTGCCGACGCCCTGACGACCGTGATCGCTGCCGTCGAGGCGCTGGCCGGTCTGCTCGAGACGCAGGCGCAGCGCAGCGAGGGGCTCGACAACTGCTGGCGGCGCGCGAGCGAGCTGCTGCGGCGCCTGCAATCCTGGCAGAGCGGCAGCAACGACGACTTCGTCCGCTGGGCGGAAACCCATACGCACGCGCTGCAGCTCAACGCAACGCCGCTGGCGATCGCCGGCATCATGCAGAAACAGATGAGCGGGCATCCGCGGGCCTGGATCTTCACTTCCGCGACGCTCGCCGTGCAGAACGACTTCGGCCACTACTGCTCCGAGATGGGACTGGTCGATGCCGCTTCGGCGCGCTGGGAGAGTCCGTTCGATTACCCGCGGCAGGCGCTGCTCTACGCGCCGCGCAATCTGCCCGACCCGAACAGCGCCGACTATGCCGCGGCGGTCGTCGGCGCCGCCTGGCCGGTGCTGCGGGCGAGCGGCGGACGCGCCTTCTTCCTGTGCACCTCGCTGCGGGCGATGCGCCGGGTGCACGAGCTGCTCGCCGACCGGCTGGCCCGCGACGGGCTCGAGCTGCCGCTGCTGCTGCAGGGCGAACAGGGCAAGAA
>JAEUOM010000017.1 GCA_016788495.1 Accumulibacter sp.
CTGCCAGTTTGCCCTTGCTGTGCTGGTTGTCGATGCGTTTCTGGCCACCACCAAGACAGGCCGCCGCGCGCTTTTCTGCAAGCTGGCGAATGATGTCGTGCATAAGTTCTACTCCCTAACGGTCGCGTCAATCAGAACTACTTAAACAGGTCGGAGTTATCGCTGGAAATTTTCTGGCAGTCGGCTTCTTGTTCTTCTGTTGCAGTCAGTGTTTCAGATAGGCAAGCAGACGTGATGCCGCGGCACCGGGCGTCGTCCGGCCCTCGGCAACGTCACCGGTGAGGACCGGCAGCGCCGAGCGCACCGTCGTGTGCGAACGAAAATACTGCCGCAGCCCCGAATCGATCAGGTTCCACATCCAGTCGACGGCCTGCCGGCGTCGCTTGTCGTCGAACTCGCCGCTGGCGAGCATCGTCGTCCGATAACGCTCGACCTCGGCCCAGAACTCGGCAATGCCGCGCTTGGCGAGAGCGCTCATCGTCAGCACCGGCGGTCGCCAGTTCGGACTCGTGCTGCGCAGCATGGTCAACGCGGCGCGCATCTGGTTGCGGGCGAAAGCGGCCGCCCGTTCGTCGATATCGGCCTTGTTGAAGACGATCAGGTCGGCGATCTCGACGATGCCCTTCTTGATCGCCTGCAGGTCGTCGCCGGCATTGGGCAGCTGCAGCAGGACGAACGCATCAACCATGCCGGCCACGGTGGTCTCGGATTGGCCGACGCCAACGGTCTCAACGATGATCACATCGAAGCCGGCAGCTTCACAGACCAACATCGCCTCGCGCGTCTTGTCGGCGACCCCACCCAGCGACCCTGATGATGGACTCGGGCGGATGAAGGCCTCGTCGCGCTGGCAAAGCAGTTCCATGCGCGTCTTGTCGCCCAGGATCGAACCCCCGGAGACCGACGAAGACGGGTCGACGGCGAGCACGGCAACCCGTCGGCCGGCCTCGATCAGGTAGAGGCCGAGCGACTCGATGAAGGTCGACTTGCCGGCTCCGGGAGCACCCGAGATGCCGACGCGGATCGCCCGCCCGGTATGCGGCAGCAGCGCCGCGAGCACGTGGCGTGCGCGTCGCTGGTGCTCACCATGGGTCGACTCGACGAGGGTGATGGTCTTCGCCAGCGCCCGGCGGCGACCGGCTAGGACGCCATCAACGAGATGCTGGTCGGCAGCCGAAAGGCCGCCGGCAGTCGCACTGGTCATATCCACTTCCTGCGCACCGGCAGAGAAGCCGCTCAGGCGACGACGTGTGCGCGTGCCTTGCGGATCTCCGCGAGAACCGTCATGGCCGAATCCTCGATGCGTGTACCCGGGCCGAAGATGGCTTTCGCACCCGACTGAAAGAGAAAGTCATAGTCCTGCGCCGGGATGACGCCGCCGGCAAAGACGATGATGTCATCGGCCCCCTGCTCCTTGAGCGCGCGCACGAGGGCCGGCAGCAGCGTCTTGTGGCCGGCGGCGAGAGAGGACACGCCGACGGCGTGGACGTCGTTCTCGATGGCCAGCCGCGCAGCTTCTTCGGGCGTCTGGAAGAGTGGCCCGACGTCGATGTCGAAACCGAGGTCGGCGAAGGCGGTGGCGACCACCTTGGCACCACGGTCGTGGCCGTCCTGCCCCAGCTTCGCGATCATGATCCGTGGCCGGCGGCCCTCGTCCTCGTTGAACTTGAGGATCTCGGCCTTCAGCGTCTCCCAGCTCGCCATGCCTTCGACCACCGCACCATAGACACCGGAGACGGTTTGCTGGGTCGCACGAAAGCGTCCGAAAACCTTCTCCATGGCGTCGGACACCTCGCCGACGGTGGCCCGCAGTCGCATCGCGCGCACCGTCATGTCGAGCAGGTTGCCTTCGCCGCTTTCCGCGCAGCGTGTCAGGTCGGCAAGCGCCGCCTCGACCCTGGCGCTATCGCGGCTTTCGCGAACCGACTTCAGGCGTGCCACCTGCGCTTCGCGCACAGCGTTGTTGTCGATGTCGCGGATTTCGAGCTCATCTTCCTTCGCCAGCTTGTACTTGTTCACGCCGACGATGACATCCTTGCCCGAGTCGATGCGCGCCTGCTTGTCGGCGGCGCAGCCTTCGATCTTCATCTTGGCCCAGCCGGATTCAACGGCATGCGTCATGCCGCCCATGCTCTCGACCTCGTCGATGATCTTCCACGCCTCATCGACGAGATCCTGCGTCAGCTTCTCCATCATGTACGAGCCGGCCCACGGATCGATGACGCTGGTGATGTGCGTCTCTTCCTGGACGATCAGCTGCGTGTTGCGGGCGATGCGCGCGGAGAACTCGGTTGGCAGGGCGATCGCCTCGTCGAGGGCGTTCGTGTGCAGCGACTGCGTGCCGCCAAAGACGGCAGCCATTGCCTCGATCGTCGTGCGCACGACGTTGTTGTAGGGATCCTGCTCGGTCAGCGACCAGCCGGATGTCTGGCAGTGGGTGCGCAGCATCATCGACTTCGGGCTCTTCGGCGAGAACTCGCGCATGACCTTCCACCACAGCAGCCGTGCGGCGCGCAGCTTGGCGACCTCGAGGTAGAAGTTCATGCCGATGGCGAAGAAGAACGACAGCCGGCCGGCGAATTCGTCGACGTCGAGGCCCGAGGCGAGCGCCGTCTTCACGTACTCGCGCCCGTCAGCGATGGTGAACGCCAACTCCAGGGCCTGCGTCGCGCCGGCTTCCTGCATGTGGTAGCCAGAAATCGAGATCGAGTTGAACTTCGGCATGTGCTGCGCCGTGTAGCCGATGATGTCGGAAATGATTCGCATCGACGGCTTCGGCGGATAGATGTAGGTGTTGCGGACCATGAACTCCTTGAGGATGTCGTTCTGGATCGTCCCCGACAGTTTTTCCTGCGGCACGCCCTGCTCTTCGGCGGCGACGATGTAGCCAGCCAGGATCGGCAGCACGGCGCCATTCATCGTCATCGACACCGAGATTTTCTCCAGCGGGATGCCGTTGAACAGGATCTTCATGTCCTCGACCGAATCGATCGCCACGCCGGCCTTGCCGACGTCGCCGGTGACCCGCGGATGGTCGGAATCGTAGCCGCGGTGTGTTGCCAGGTCGAAGGCCACCGAAACACCCTGGCCACCAGCGGCGAGCGCCTTGCGGTAGAAGGCGTTGGAGGCTTCGGCGGTGGAAAAGCCTGCATACTGGCGGATCGTCCACGGGCGAACGGCGTACATCGTCGCCTGCGGGCCGCGGACGAAAGGTGCCAGACCGGGCAGCGTGTCGGTGTACTGCAGACCCTCGACATCCTTCTTGGTGTACAGAGGCTTGACGACGATTCCCTCCGGCGTCAGCCAGTTCAGGGCGTCGACGTTGCCGCCCGGTGCGGATTTGCTCGCGGCCTTCTTCCAAGCGTCGAGATTGGCGGAATTCTGCAGTTCAGGGTTGTTCTCGTTGGACATTACGGAACCTTTCTGGAGATCTGTGGATTCGGGCGGGACGGCCAAGTGGCGACACCGCAGCCATGGTATTCGTGGCGGGAGACGCGCTGTCTAGCGCAGCCTGTTCAAGCTCTTGACACCCCGCCCAGCGAATAATACTGTATCCATAATTATGAAAGCAAGTTTCCGGGACCCTGATTCAACACACGAAGAAGAGCAGTCATGGCGCCGAGTCGGATAGCACAGACCGCTCTCTACCAGGAAGTCGCCGAACGTCTGCGACAGCGGATCTTTGCGCACGAGCTGTTGCCGGGGATCCGCGTCGACGAACAACAGTTGACCGTCGAGTACGGCATCAGCCGGACGCCATTGCGTGAAGCGCTGAAGGTGCTCGCTGCCGAAGGGCTGGTCACCCTGCGGCCACGCCGCGGGGCCTTCGTCACCGAGATCTCGGACCAGGATCTGGACGAAATCTTTCCCCTGATGGCGATGCTCGAAGGGCGCTGCGCACTGGAAGCGACGAAGAAGGCCAGACCGGAGGAGATCGCCAGGCTCGAGGCTCTGCATCGGCAATTGCAGCGCTTTGCCGCCGCCAACCAGATCGGCCGCTTCTTTGAAACCAACCAAGAGTTCCATTTCCGCATCCAGGAGATGTCGGGGAACCGCTGGCTGCGGCAGGTGATCCAGGATTTGCGCAAGGTGCTCAAGCTGACCCGGCTGTTCTCGTTGAGCATCGACGGTCGGCTGCAGCAATCGCTGAACGAGCATGCCTGCATCCTCGAGGCGATCAAGGCCGGCGATGCACTGCGCGCACAGACGATGATGCACGACCACATTCTCGCCGGCCGGCAGGCACTGGCGCGCGGCACCATCGAGAAGGCGGAGAAGGTGTCATGAATGGCAGCGTCAGGTGCAGTTGCGATGGCGAGGTGGCGACCATCACGCTGTCCAACCCGACGAAACTCAACGCCGTCGACTCCGTCATGTGGCGGCAACTGGCGGCGGTCGTCAACGAGCTGGCTGCCGACACCCGGTTTCGTTGCCTCGTGCTGCAGGGTGAAGGAGACCAGGCCTTTGCCGCCGGCGGCGACATCGAGGAGTTCAGCACTCAGCGCGACACCGTCGACCGGGCGATGGCTTATCACGCGCTGGCCGGAGCCGCACTGCAGGCGGTTGGCGACTGCCCCCTGCCGACCATCGCGCTGATCCGGGGCGCCTGCATCGGCGGCGGCCTGGAGATCGCCGCGCAATGCGATCTGCGCATCTGTGGTACGTCTGCACGCCTTGGCGCGCCGATCAACCGCCTCGGATTCTCGATGTATCCGGTCGAGATGCAGGCGCTGCTGCGCCTTGCTGGTGTGGCAACGATGCGCGAACTGCTGCTCGAGGGCCGTATCCTGGGAGCGGCCGAGGCCCTGTCGAAGGGGCTCGTCACGCGCGTCGTCGCCGACCAGGAAGTCGTCGCGGAAGCTTACGCCACGGCCCGACGCGTCTGCCAGGGAGCGCCGCTGGTCGCACGCTGGCACAAGCAGCTGCTGCAGCGCCTGCAGCAGGATTTGCCGCTGCGCGAGGAGGAGTTGCGTGACTCCTTCGCCTTCCTCGAAACCGACGACTACCGAGAGGGACTGGCGGCCTTTCTCGCCAAGCGAGCGCCGCGCTTTCGCGGCTGCTGATCGGCAGTCAAGCCAACAGCCGCCACAGCATCCGCGCCGCGAGCGCGACCAACAGCCCGGCAAAGACGCGTTTCAGCGTCGCCACCGGCAGGCTGTGCGCCAGCCTTGCACCCAACGGTGCCATCACCATGCTGCTCGGCACGAGCCAGAGGAACGCCGGCAGGTAGATGAAACCCACACTGCCCGCCGGCAGCCCGGGATGTTCCCAGCCGTTGAAGAGGTAGCCCAGCGAACCACCGATGGCGATCGGAAAACCGATGGCTGCCGAAGTGCCAATGGCATTGTGTACGCGGACTTTGCACCAGGTGAGGAAGGGGACCGTCAACGAGCCGCCGCCGATCGACACCAAGGCCGAGACGGCGCCGATACCGATGCCGACGGCGAGAACGCCGAAGCGTCCCGGCAATTCGCGCTGCGCCTGGGGTTTCAGGTTGAAGACCATCTGCAGCGCCACCAGAGAGACGAAGGCCGTGAAGAAGATGGCCAGCGGCTGCGCCGGTACGCTGGCAGCCCATAGCGTCCCCAGCAGGGTACCGAGCAGAATCCCTGGCGTGATCTGGACGACGACCGGCCACAACACGGCGCCATGGCGATGGTGCGCCAGCAGGCTGGAAAGCGAGGTGAACAGGATCACGGCCATTGAAGTGCCGAGCGCCAAATGCAGTACCTCGGCCGCAGGAAAGCCGGCCTGGGCGGCAAAGATGATGGTCAGCGACGGCACCATCACCAGCCCGCCGCCGATCCCCAAGGCGCCTGCGGCAAAGCCGGTAAACAGGCCCAGTGCGACGTACGCCAACCACCAGCTCAAGGCCGCCTCCTGAAAGAAAGAACTTGCAGGCGGCTATGATCCCACTTCTTGCCGGGCGCCGTAGTTCTTCTCGACCCAGTCGCGGTAGGCTCCCGACTGCACGTTCCGCACCCAGTCCTCGTTCGCCAGGTACCAGCGAACGGTCCTGTCGATACCAGAAGCAAAGCTCTCAGCGGGCTTCCAGCCAAGTTCGCGCTCGATCCGACGCGCATCAATCGCGTAGCGGCGATCATGGCCAGGACGGTCAGTGACGTAAGTGATCTGCTGGCAATAGGGTTTCCCGTCCGGACGCGGACGCAATTCGTCCAGCAGTCGGCAGACGGTGTGCACGATTTCGAGATTCGCCTTCTCGTTGCCACCACCGACATTGTAGGTGGCGCCCGGAGCGCCGGCCGCGAGCACGCGCCGAATCGCCGCACAATGATCACCGACATAGAGCCAGTCGCGAATCTGCTGGCCATCGCCGTACACCGGCAGCGGCTTGCCCGCCAGCGCATTGACGATCATCAACGGGATCAGCTTCTCGGGAAACTGGTAGGGACCGTAGTTGTTCGAGCAGTTGGTGGTGAGCACCGGGAGACCGTAGGTATGATGGTAGGCGCGCAGCAAATGGTCGCTGGCTGCCTTGCTCGCCGAATACGGGCTGTTCGGCTGATAGGGGTGGTCTTCGGTGAACGCCGGCGCGTCGGGTGCGAGCGAGCCGTACACTTCGTCGGTCGACACGTGCAGGAAGCGAAAGGCTCGCCGGGCGTCCTCCGACAACAGGTTCCAATAGGCGCGGACGCTCTCGAGCAACTGGAAGGTGCCGACGACGTTGGTCTGGATGAAGTCGGCAGGACCGTGGATCGAGCGGTCCACGTGTGACTCGGCAGCAAAGTTGATGATCGCCCGCGGCTCGTACTGCGCGAGCAGGCTGGAGCAGAGTTCGCTGTCCCCGATGTCGCCGTGCACAAAAATGTGGCGTGCATCGCCGGTGAGCGAGGCGAGGCTTTGCCGATTGCCGGCATAGGTCAGCCGGTCGAGATTGACGATCGGCTCGTCGCTCGCCACCAACCAGTCGAGTACGAAGTTCGCGCCGATGAAGCCGGCACCACCAGTGATGAGTATCATGTCTTCAAGCCTTCGAGTGCGGCCGACGCCGGCGACGCGGCTGCGAATCCCGGGTCATCTGCCATAAGTGTCTTCAAGGCGCACGATGTCGTCCTCGCCCAAGTAACTGCCAGACTGCACTTCAACGATCTCCAGGTCGATCTTGCCCGGATTCTCCAGCCGATGAACGACACCCAGCGGGATGTAGGTCGACTGATTCTCGGACAACAGCAGCGACTCGTCGCCGCGAACGATTGTTGCCGTGCCCTTGACGACGACCCAGTGCTCGGCGCGATGGTGATGCTTCTGCAGGCTGAGACTGGCGCCGGGCTTCACCAGGATCCTCTTGACCTGGTAGCGGGGGCCACTGGCGAGACCTTCGTAGCTGCCCCATGGCCGGTGGACGACCTGATGAAACTCCGTCTCGCAGCGCCCCGAGCGCTTCAGTTCGTCGACGAGCGTCTTGACATCCTGCGCCTTCGTCTTGTCGGCGACCAGCACCGCGTCGGGAGTCGCGATGACCACCAGATCGCTGATGCCGACCGTCGCCAGCAACCTGCCTTCGGAGAACAGCACGCAGTTGCGGGTATCGACGCCGCGGACATCGCCGCGCCGGACATTGCCATCGCTGTCGACCTGGCCGACGGACGCCAGCGCGTCGGCAGCACCGATGTCGTTCCAACCCGCATCGAGCGGAATCACGACACCATGATCGGTCTTTTCCATGACCGCGTAGTCGATCGAGTCCGACGGGCTGGCAGCGAAAGCGCTTTCGTCCAGACGGAGAAAGTCCAGATCCCGCCGGGCCGCCTGGCAGGCCGCGGCCACCTGCTCGCGCATGACCGGTGCAAAGCGCTGCAGCGCTTCGAGAAAGCTGTCGGCACGAAAGAGGAACATGCCGCTGTTCCAGAAGTAGTCGCCGGCGTCGAGGTAGGTCTTTGCCGTTTGCACGTCGGGCTTTTCGACAAAGCGGTCGAGAACATAGCCACCGGGCAGCGGGGCGCCGCGGCGGATGTAACCATAGCCCGTTTCCGGCCGGTCCGGCAGGATGCCAAACGTCACCAGGGCACCTGCCTGGGCATGCGGGATGGCCACCCGAACGGCCTCCTGGAAAGCGGCGACGCCGGCAATGACGTGGTCCGAAGGAAGTACCAGAAGCAGTGGCGGCGCTTCGCCACCGGCGTCTTCGAGCGCCCTGATGGCCGCCGCGGCGACGGCCGGAGCCGTGTTGCGTGGCGCCGGTTCGAGCAGGATGTCGGCCTTCAGGCCAATCTCGAACAACTGCTCGGCAACCAGGAAGCGATGGTGTTCGTTGGCAACGGCGATCGCCTTGCCCAGGCCGTCGAGCCCGGCGAGTCTGCGCAAGGTGTTCTGCAACAGAGAATATTCGTCGACCAGGCAGAGAAACTGCTTCGGATAATGAGTCCGTGACAGGGGCCACAAACGCGTTCCGGATCCTCCGCAGAGAATGACCGGACGAATCACCGGGGGTTTCATTTGCATCGTCTCCAGACGGCAGCAGCGTGCCACGCAGCGCTGCTGCGAGGCGGGATTATAACCGGCAGAGTTGCTCCGGCCACGAGCGGCCACGTCCGGCAAGGACCGGCAAGGACCGGCAAGGACCTATAATGCGCACTTCCCGGCTGCCACCGATCTTCGTCACCCTGAACCGGCGATGCACATTCTACTGCTCAAGACCTCGTCGCTCGGTGACGTAATTCACAACCTGCCGGTCGTCAGCGACCTGCGGCGCAGTTTCCCGGCTGCCGGTATCGACTGGTGCGTCGAGGAGAACTTCGCCGACATTCCACGCCTGCACCCGGCGGTTGGCGAGGTGATCCCGATCGCCATCCGGCGTTGGCGACGCCAGCTTGGCCGGTTCGCCACTTGGCACGAGCTGCGCGACTTCCGGCAACGGCTGCGCGCCAGGACATACGACTTCGTACTGGACACCCAGGGCCTGATCAAGAGCGCCCTGGTCAGCCGGCTGGCACAAGGGCGGCGCCTCGGCTACTCCGCTGAGGCGGCACGCGAATCACTCGCCGCGCACTTCTACGACGACACCTTCGTCATTCCGCGCAATGTGCACGCGGTGCAACGCAATCGCTGGCTGGCGGCCGCAGCGTTCGACTACCCGGTCGACCTGCCGCTTGACTACGGGATATCTGCGCCGGCCATGGACGCCGGCTGGCTGCCGGTCGGACCCGTAGCGGTCCTGCTGACGGCGACCAGCCGTGACGACAAGTTGTGGGACGAAGGACACTGGCGCGCACTCGGCCGCGAATTGTCGTGCAACGGGGTAACCACGGTGTTGCCGGCCGGTAACGCACACGAGCGGGAGCGTGCCGAACGCATCGCCTCGGCCGTAGCCGGAGCAATCGTCGCGCCACCGCTCCGGCTGCGGGAGCTGGCAGCGCTGCTGGCGAGAGCCAGCGTCGCGATCGGCGTCGACACCGGCTTGGCACACCTTGCCGCGGCCCTGCGTGTGCCGGTTATCGCCCTCTACGTTGCGACCGATCCGGCGCTGACGGGGGTCTTTGGCAACGGCTTCGTCCGCAATCTGGGCAGAGCAGGCACGCCGCCCGAACCCGCCGCGGTCATCGCCGCCGCCGAGCGGGCGCTGCGGCAGTGATTCGGCTGCTCTATTCGCTCCTCTTTCACCTGGCCATGCCACTGGTCTGGATGCGGCTTCTCTGGCGTTCCCGCCGGCAACCCGAGTACCTGCGGCACGTCGGCGAGCGTCACGGCTTCTACCCCCCGCCGCCCGCTCGGCCGCTGATCTGGCTGCATGCGGTATCAGTCGGCGAGACCCGTGCCGCCGAGCCGCTGATCGACCTGCTGCTGCAGCGGCACCCCGAACACGCTGTCCTGCTGACCCACATGACGCCGACCGGCCGAGCGACCGGCCGTGAGCTCGTGCAACGGCACCCCGACCGCCTGACGCAGGCCTACCTTCCCTACGACCTGCCGGCTGCCTGCGGGCGCTTCCTTGATCATTACCGGCCGCAGATCGGGCTGTTGATGGAGACGGAGATCTGGCCCAACCTGATCGCCGCAGCAAGGCAAAGAAAGATACCGCTGGCGCTGGTCAATGCCCGCCTTTCGCCCCGCTCGCAGTGCGGCTATGCGCGCCTGTCGGCCCTCACCCGGCCGGCGATCGCAGGCCTGAGCGCCATCGCCGCACAGACGGCGGCGGACGCCGTGCGCCTGCAGGCAGTCGGTGCGCGACAGGCGATCGTCTGCGGCAACCTGAAGTTTGACGTCACGCCGCCAGCCGAGAAACTGCACCTCGGCGCGCGTTGGCGACAGGCACTCGGCCGCCGCCCGATCTGGCTGGCTGCCAGCACGCGCGAGGGGGAGGAAGCGCTGTTGCTCGATGCCTTCGCCCGCCTGCCGCAGCGCCACCTCCTGCTGCTGGTGCCACGTCACCCGCAGCGCTTCGTCGAGGTCGCCGAACTGATCGCCAGCCGGCAGCTCGCCTGCTGCCGGCGCAGCGGCGGCGAGCTGCCGGATGAGCAAACGCGCGTCTGGCTGGGCGACAGCATGGGGGAAATGCCCGCCTACTATGCGCTCGCGGACCTCGCACTGATCGGCGGTACGCTCCTGCCCTTCGGCGGACAGAACCTCATCGAGGCGGCAGCCTGTGGCTGCCCGGCTCTCCTCGGCCCGCACACGTTCAACTTCGCACAGGCAAGTACGGATGCCATCGCCTGTGGCGCCGCCCGCCGCGTTGCCAATGCCGGCGAGGCCGTGACCGTCGCCAGCGAGCTTCTGCAGCAGCCGCTGTTGCTCGCGCGCATGCGCGCTGCCGCGAGCCGCTTCAGCCAGGCGCATCAGGGTGCGACCGAACGGACGGCAGCACTGATCGAAGGTCTTATGGCGCCTCGAGCAGGATGTTGATCCGTTCGAGGTCGGTCTCGCTCAAGGTGCCAACGGCTGCCTTCAGCCGCAGCTGATTCTGCAGGGTGCTGTAACGGGCCCGGGCCAGATCCCTGCGCGTCACGTAAACCTGGTTTTCCGCATTGAGGACGTCGATGTTGATCCGCACCCCGACTTCGTAGCCGAGACGGTTCGACTCCAGCGAGCTGAGGCTCGACACCAGCGCCGCCTGCAGGGCGCGCACCTCGGCAAGACCATTGACCACACCCAGATAGGCCTGGCGCGCGTTGAGCGCCGCCGTCCGGCGGACGTTGTCGAGCGATGCCCGCTCGGCGTCACGGCGGGCAACCGCTTCGCGGGTACGCGAATTGACGGCGCCCCCCTGAAAGATCGGGATATTGATCTGCAAACCGATCTGCCGCGTCGTCGTGTCGATCTCACCGAGGCCGAACTGGCCGGGGGCGTTGTTGGCGGAGTAACTGGCGACGGCATCCACCGTCGGGTAGTGACCCGCGCGGTTGATGTCGACCGTCTTGCTGGCCGCCTCCGCTGCCGCCTCCTGTGCCTGGACGAGAAAGCTGTCGCGCTCGGCCGCTTCGACCCAGGGTTCCATGGTTGCCGGCTGTGGCGGGTCCATCACGGCTTTCGGCTGCAGGCGGTTGAGTTCGCCTGGATCCTTGCCGATGAGAACACGCAGAGCGTAGCGCTTGACCTCGAGTTCGTTCTCGGCGGCGATTTCCTGCGCCGTCGCGAGATCGTAGCGCGACTGCGATTCGTACGTGTCGGTGATCGTCGCCGTACCGACCTCGAAGTTCTTCTTGGCCTGCTCGAGTTGTTGCGCGATTGCGGCCTTGTTGGCCTGCACGGCGCGCAGGTTCTCGATCGCCACCAGGACATCGAAGTAGGCCTGCGAGACACGGAGAATCAGATCCTGTCCGGCCTGGGCAAAGGTCGCCTCGGTCTGCATGACCAGCAGCTTCGATTGGTCGTACTGGACGAGGTTCTGCCAGCGGAAAAGCGGCTGCGTCAGACTGACGCTGTAGGCATTGCTGTTGTAACGAATGTGGCGATAGTGCTTCGGGGGCAATTGGTTGCTGTTGGCGTCAAGCAGCCGCACGTCATAGCTCGAATCGTTCCAGAAGGTATTGCCCGTGGCGCCAATGGTCGGCAGCAGGCCCGCCAGGGCCTGTGGCTGCTTCTCGCGCCCGGCGACGGCAGTCGCACGCGCGGCCGCATACTGGGCGTCGTACACCAGCGCATCACGGTAGACCTGAACGATGTCGGCTGCCAGCGCCGAACCGGCGAGCAGAAGGACAGGCAGCAGGATGGCGCACTTGTGGACGCCAGGAGCACGAAGCATTGAGCTATCTCACTTTCGGCGAGAGTGGCGAAAGACGGCGTACCGCGACGTCACACTGCAGTCGACATCACTCCAACCCCGCCACTTGGCACGTCTGCTCTCAAGAAACATAATCGCGAGTATTTGTTTCTTACAAAAGACCGTGCGCCCGATGCGCGGGCTTGGGATGCTCAGAAGACGAAGCCCGAGCGCTGGCCCGAGGTCAGCGGCATAACCACGGTTTCGAAGAGGTTGCGCGTCTTGTACGCATGCTCGTCGGTGCGGACGATCAGCCGGGCCTCCATCACCGGCGGCTCGCCGATGAACGCGACGAGCCTGCCACCGACCTTCAGTTGCTGCAGGAACACTTGCGGCAGAGCGGGCAGCGAGCCGGAGATGACGATCACGTCGTAGGGGGAGGGACCGGACCAGCCCCTTGAGGCATCACCCGTCTCCACCGTGACGTTGACGACCCCGGCCTGCTGCAAGCTCCGCCTGGCATTCTCGGCCAGTAGCGGGTCGATCTCGACGCTGAACACGTACTCCGCCTGCGACGCCAGAAGGGCCGCCATGTAGCCACTACCGGTACCGACTTCGAGAACGATGTCAGTGTTCCTGATCGCCAGTTCCTGCAGCAGACGTGCCTCGACCTTGGGCTGCAGCATGGTCTGGCCGTTGCCGATCGGCAACTCGAGGTCGGCAAAGGCCAGGGCCTTCAATGCGTCCGGCACGAAGTCCTCGCGCCTCACCTCGCCGAGCATGTCCAGCACAGCTGGGTCCAGAACCTGCCATGGGCGAATCTGTTGTTCGATCATGTTGAAGCGTGCCCGCTCCATGTCCATATTCACCACAGCCATAGCATTCCCCGTCGCAAGCGTCTTGTCAGCGTTGTCCGTCGTCCCGGAAGCAGGGTGGGTTGTCCACTCCTGCTCCTGCGCTGGCGATTATAACTCCGATCGGCAGAGGTTCGCCGTCGTCCGGGGGTTGGCCGCACAGCCGGGAACCAGGGGCAGCAGCCGCCTGCGGGGCCGGTGATCGGGATAGGGGCGGTCAGTTTTCCTGACCGACCCCTCCCACACCACCCGGCATGCGGGTCCGCACCGGGCGGTTCGAGTAGTTGACGTCATGAGAGTCGGGGTACGCCGACTCGGTCGAAGTAGGCGATGGGCATGAGCCTGTTCAACTCAAGCCGGCTGTTGTGCCACCAGCGAGTGGCATTGCCCGCCACCCTCGCCGCTTGGTCTGAACTGGCACCCAATGCCCGCAATTCCCGATAGATCGTCGTTCCCCGTCGCCAATGCTTAAGCTGCAAAGCACGCAGGCGGTGTCGCAGCCATTCGTCCAGGCCACGAAAGACCCCGGGCGTCTGCGCCAATTGGAAATACGCTTTCCAACCGGGCAGGTAACGCCGCAGTTCTTGCGCGACTTCGTCGAGGCTGCGTCCGCACGTCCGGCGAGTGATTTGCCGGATGCGCTGCTTGAAGGTGTCGATGGCCTTGGCTGCCACTGACCGCTTGACCTCACCCCCTGCGGCACGCCACAGAGCATATCC
>JAEUOM010000023.1 GCA_016788495.1 Accumulibacter sp.
TGAATCCACTCGTCGCGGCCAAGAGCAGCACGCGGTCGGATGTTCCGGTGCTTCATCGTCATCTGGTCCTTTCCTCAAACGCGCGCCTCAGGCAATATTATCAGCCTGAGCCCCAAGCTGCCGGCCGCAGTCTTGACAGCCAGCCGCCCATACGGTACCGTACGCTCTCCATACGAAGCGGTATGGTTCATTGTCTGGCCAGAATTCGGGAATGTCAAATGCCGCCTGCGGGACGACGTCTGACATTGCGTTGCGTGTAGTGATCAAGGAGAAGAAAGTGAAGATCCTCGTTCCAGTCAAACGGGTGGTGGATTACAACGTCAAGGTTCGCGTCAAGCCGGATGGGAGCGACGTCGATCTGGCCAACGTCAAGATGTCCATGAATCCCTTCGACGAGATCGCCGTCGAAGAAGCGGTCCGTCTCAAGGAGGCCGGCATCGCGACCGAAGTCGTGGTGGTTTCGGCAGGCGTTGCCAACTGTCAGGAAACCCTGCGTACGGCGATGGCGATTGGCGCCGATCGCGGCATTCTGATCCAGACAGACGTCGAACTGCAGCCGCTGGCGGTCGCCAAACTGCTGCAGGCGGTGTGCGCCAAGGAACAGCCACAGATCGTCCTTTGCGGCAAACAAGCGATCGACGACGACGCCAACCAGACTGGCCAGATGCTCGCGGGTCTGCTGGGCTGGCCGCAGGCAACATTTGCGTCGAAAGTCGTCGTTTCCGGTCAGGCGGCCACGGTGACACGGGAGATCGACGGCGGTCTGGAAACCATCGAGGTCGTCCTGCCGGCCGTCGTCACCAGCGATCTGCGCCTCAATGAACCGCGTTACGCGACTCTGCCGAACATCATGAAAGCGAAGAAGAAGCCGCTCGAGACGACCAGCCCGGCAGCGCTGGGTGTCGATGTCGCGCCGCGACTGAAGACCCTCAAGGCAGCCGAGCCGCCGAAGAGGTCCGCCGGCATCAAGGTGGCAGATGCCGCCGATCTGGTAATGAAACTCAAGACTGAAGCAAAGGTGATCTGACCATGGCCATTCTCGTTATTGCTGAACACGACAACAGCTCGATCAAGGCGGCAACCCTCAATGCCGTGACCGCGGCGACGAAACTGGGCGGCGAGATCCACCTGCTGGTGGCCGGCAGCAACTGCGCCGCCGCCGCCGCGGCAGCGGCGCGGATCGGCGGCGTCGGCAAGGTGCTGCAGGTGGACGCGCCGCATTACGCGGCCCAATCGCCGGAGAACGTCGCGGCACTGGTGGTCGGCATGGCAGCTGCCTACTCGCACCTGCTGGCGGCCGCGACAACCATTGGCAAGAACTGCATGCCGCGCGTCGCGGCGCTGCTCGACGTCGCGCAGATCTCGGAGATCTCGGGAATCGAATCGGCTGACACCTTCGTCCGCCCGATCTACGCCGGCAACGTCGTCGCCACCGTGCAGTCGGCCGATCCAGTGAAAGTCATCACGGTACGCGCGACGGCTTTCGAGGCGGCGGGCGAGGGCGGCAGCGCGGCCATCGAGACGATGCCCGCCTGCGCCGATCTCGGTCTGAGCCGCCTCCTCGGGCGCGAGCTGACGAAGTCCGAGCGGCCGGAGCTGACGGCTGCGAAAGTGATCGTGTCGGGTGGCCGCGGCATGGGCAACGGCGAGAATTTTCACCGCCTGCTCGAGCCGCTGGCGGACCGGCTCGGGGCAGCGCTCGGCGCTTCGCGCGCTGCCGTCGACGCCGGCTTCGTGCCGAACGATTACCAGGTCGGCCAGACGGGCAAGATCGTTGCGCCACAGCTCTACATTGCCGTCGGCATCTCGGGCGCCATCCAGCACCTTGCCGGGATGAAGGACAGCAAGATCATCGTCGCCATCAACAAGGATGCCGAGGCACCGATCTTCCAGGTCGCCGATTACGGCCTGGTGGCCGATCTCTTCGAAGTCGTGCCGGCACTGCAGGCGGAACTCGGCTGAACGCCGGCAGCCAGGGCAGGCAGCATGAACTTGCCGGATGGTCTGCTCGACACGGGCTGGACGGTGTTTGCCTGGGTCGTCTACGCCGCCGCGGCGGTGCAGGCTGCCCGGCGGGCACCGTGGCGTCTGCTGGCGGACAACGCACGTCTGAATGCCTTCCTGGCGATGATCGTCGCGCTGATCCTGCTCTGGCACCTGCAGGCCGGGGTGAAACCCGGCCTGTCGCTGCACCTGCTCGGGGCGACGGTGTTCACTCTCTGTTTTGGCTGGCCGCTGGCTTTCGTTGGTCTGAGCGTCGTTCTGCTCGGGGTCACGCTGAACGGTGCCGCTGGCTGGCAGGTTTTCGCGGTCAATGCCCTGCTCATGGCGGGCGTCGGTGTCGCCGTCAGTCACGCTGCCCACCGCCTGGTCGACCGCCTGCTGCCAGGCCACCTGTTCGTTTTCATCTTTTGCAAGGGTTTCTTCACCGCCGCGCTGGCGGTGATCGCCGTCGGCTCGGCATCCAGCCTGGTGTTCGCGCTGGCGGGCACCTACGCCGGACACTACCTGGCGGACGAGTACCTGCCGTACTTCGTCCTGCTCGGGTTTTCCGAGGCTTGGCTGTCGGGAATGCTGAGCACCCTGCTGGCTGTCTATCGACCGCAGTTGTTGGCGGACGGCGGCGAAGCCCTTTTTCCTGGACGCAAATGAGCCCACCGAACAACGCGTTTCAGCACCAGTTCGAGCCTTCCTGATGCATGCGGGCATACGGCGATTTGCGCCGATCCTCTTCCTTTTGCTGCTTTGCGTCAGCATTTCCCCGGCCAATGCCATCATGCTCGGCGAGCTTCGCAGTTCGACGCGCGTTGGCCAAGTGTTGCAGGCCGAGATCGAGGTCAGCGAGCACCCGGCAGAGCGTTTCGACCCATCCTGCCTGAAGCTCTTCCGGCCAACATCGGCAAGCGACGATCTGCCGTGGATCACCGAGGCGCGCCTGAGTTATCGACGAGAGGGTGGCAATGGCAGGTTGACCATCGTTTCCCGGGCCGCGGTCCACGACCCGGCAGTCCATCTCGGCGTTCGTTCCGAATGTGCCGCTGGCGCCAGTAGACAGTACACGATCCTGCTCTCGGATCCGACTGGCATGCCGGTGCCGCCGCCCGCACGCAGCGCGGCTGCACCAACGGCATCTGCCCAGGCGGGCGGCGGGCCGGCGGCGCTGAATGCGCCGCGGCCGGCGGCCGCTGTCCCGCCGCAGCGACCGCAAACGACGGTCGGCGAGCGCGGGCGCGAGGGTCACGCGGCGCCTGCGAAGGGCGAGCCCGCACGACTGAGTCGGAGTGACGAGTTGTCGGAGCCAGTGCAGGCGAGCGGGCTGGGGCGTGAATTGCTGCGTCTCGAACAACGGGCTCTGGCGATGCTCAACGACCCGGCCGACGATCAGGAGACGATGAGCAACAAGCTGGCCTGGCT
The DNA here is from genome assembly GCA_016788495.1 of Accumulibacter sp. Lineage (GTDB taxonomy): Bacteria > Pseudomonadota > Gammaproteobacteria > Burkholderiales > Rhodocyclaceae > Accumulibacter. Next base: position 3,415 of record JAEUOM010000023.1, read on the forward strand.
GGAAGCCAACGTCGCCGAACTCAAGCGGGCGACGGAGAGGCTGCAGGGCGGGGCAGCGGCCCTGCCGGCTGGCGATCCAGCCATCGAGTCGCGGCTGCCGGCGGCAGTAGCCGGAACAGCGACTGCGCCACCCGTCGCGGCTGCCCACGGCGAGACCCCGCTGGCTACCGCAAACGTGCCGGCGCCGGCACCGGCACAGCCGGCGAGCAAGGAGCCGCCTCCCGTCGCGCGCACGCAGCAGGCGGCGCCAACTGCAACCGCCGAGTCCGATTCGTGGCTGGTCTACGGAGCAGTCGCACTGCTTCTGCTGCTCTCGCTGTTCCTTGTTCGCCGCCGTCCCAAGGCAGCCGTCGAGCCGCTGCAGCCGGCGGGCGAGCCAGCGCCGGCGCGCGCAACGCGCGGCGATTCGCAGTTCTCGCTGACGCCGGCGGCGGCAGCAGCCATTCCGATCGAGCAGTTGCCACGCCACGCTCCCCCCCCCGAACCAGCACCCGCACCTGCTCCGCCATCAGCGGCAGCCACGGACGAATCGCCCCTGCCAGCTGCGGCGGCGCCTCCCGTGCCGGTCGATCACGGCGTGGGAGGCGCCGCGCCGGCGATCGAGTTGGCGGAGATCATGCTCTCCTTCGGACGGGTCAGCGGTGCCGCGAGAACGCTCGAGGAGTACATCGCAGCGCTGCCGCAGGAATCGGCCAGGCCATGGATCAGGCTGCTGCATCTCTACCAGCGCAACGGCATGCGCAAGGAGTTCGAGGCGCTGACGGTGAAGCTCAACCGCAATTTCAACGTCGAGATCCTGGCCTGGGAAACCGGCAAGGCGCGCGGCGAACTGGAGCTGCTACCGCTTGCCGGCGCCCCCGCCAAAGCCGCCACGCTCGAGGACATCCCGCGCCTGCGTGACGAGATCGTCGCCCTGTGGGGAAAACCCCAGTGCCACGACTACCTCGAGAATCTTCTGCGTGACAACCGGCAGGGCAAGCGCAAGGGTTTTCCGTTGGCGATCGCCGAGGAAATCCTGTTCCTGATCGATCTCGCCGCAGCGCGCGACGCCGCCCGCTGAGTACCTCAAACCGCCTCGACCGATACCCCTGAAACAGCCATGAAAGGAGAAGCAGATGAGTGAATACATTGCCCCGATACGCGACATGCAGTTCGTCCTCAGGGAACTCGCCGGACTCGAAGAGGTGGCGCAGTTGCCTGGATGTGAGGAAGCGACCCCAGACCTCGTCGACGCGGTCCTCGAGGAAGCTGCGCGCTTTGCCGAGGAGGTCCTGTCGCCACTCAACTGGCCCGGCGACCAAGAAGGCGCGCGCTGGCACGACAAGACGGTGACGATGCCGGCCGGATTCAAGGAAGCCTACAAGCTGTTCGCGGACAGCGGCTGGACGGCACTCAGCAGCGAGCCCGAGTGGGGAGGGCAGGGGCTGCCCAAGGTCGTCGCCGCCGCCGTCGGCGAGATGTGGAAATCAGCCAATCACTCGTTTTCCCTGTGTCCGTTGCTGACCAGCGGGGCGATCGAAGCACTGGTCCTTTCCGGCAGCGACGAACTGAAGCGAACCTACATCGAGAAGATGGTCAGCGGCGTCTGGACCGGGACGATGAACCTGACCGAGCCCAACGCCGGCTCCGACCTCGCTGCCGTGCGCACGCGCGCCGAACCGCAGGCCGACGGCAGCTACCGCATCTTTGGGCAGAAGATCTTCATCACCTACGGCGAGCACGACATGGCGGAAAACATCATCCATCTCGTACTGGCGCGGACGCCAACCGCTCCGGAAGGGGTGAAGGGGATATCTCTGTTCGTCGTGCCGAAGTTCATGGTCAACGAGGACGGCAGCCTGGGCGAGCGCAACGATGCGTACTGCGTATCGATCGAGCACAAGCTCGGGATCCATGCCAGTCCGACGGCCATCATGGCCTTTGGCGACCACGCGGGGGCGGTGGGCCATCTGGTCGGGGTAGAGAACCGCGGTCTCGAGTACATGTTCATCATGATGAATGCCGCCCGCTTCGGCGTCGGTCTCGAGGGTGTTGCGGCTTGCGAACGAGCCTACCAGCGTGCACGCGACTACGCCCGCGATCGCATCCAGTGCACCGACATCGGTGTTCGCGGCGGAGCGAAAGTGCCGATCATCAGACATCCGGATGTGCGCCGCATGTTGATGACCATGAAGTCGCGCGCCGAGGCGACGCGGGCGCTCGCGTATGTGGTGGCAGCAGCGCACGACGCCGCCGTACACCATCCGGATGCCGGTGAGCGCAAACGCAACCAGGCTTTCGTCGACCTGATGATTCCGGTGGTCAAGGGCTGGAGCACCGAATCCGGAGTCAGCATGGCTTCGATCGGCGTCCAGGTGCATGGTGGCATGGGCTATGTCGAGGAAACCGGCGCCGCGCAGCATCTGCGCGATGCGCAGATCTCGACGATCTACGAAGGCACTACCGGCATCCAGGCCAACGACCTCATTGGCCGCAAGATGGCACGAGAGGGCGGTGCGACGCTGAACGCGGTCATCGGGCTGATGCGCGGTGTTGCCGCAGAGCTCGATCGTCGGCCGGGCGACGAATTTCTTGCGCTGCAGCGGCGTTTCTCGCTGGCGATCGATGCGCTCGCCGAGGCGGGCGAGTGGCTCGTCGCCAACTACGGCAAGGATGTCCGCGCAGCGTCCGCTGGCGCGGTGCCGTTCCTGATGCTGCTTGGCGTCGTTGCCGGTGGCTGGCAGATGGCGCGTGCCGCGCTGGTCGCGCAAGCGAAGATCGACGCCGGCGATGCCGATCCGTTCTACCCGGCGAAGATCGGCACCGCCCGCTTCTATGCCGACCACGTCCTGTCGCAGGCCAGCGGTCTTGCCGGCAGCGTTACGGATGGTGCCGCCGGCGTGCTGGCGCTGCCGGAAGACATGTTCTGAGAGGGTTGTTTAGCACGGGCGTGCAGCCAGCTGCTGCCGGCCAAGCCACACGAACCATGGAGAACCATTGATGCAGAGTCAGAGAAAGCTCGTCCAGACGTGCCTGATCCCCATCCGCTGGGGCGACATGGATGCTTACGGACACGTCAACAACACGGTCTATTTTCGTTACATGGAACAGGCCCGGGTCGAGTTCCTCGAGCGGCTTGGCTTCCGGGTCATGCCGCACGGCTCGGCGCCCGTGATCATCAACGCCAGCTGCACCTTCCTGGTGCCGCTGAATTATCCCGGCGTGGTCGAGGTGAGGTTGTACTGTGGGCATCCGGGTCGCAGCAGCGTGCCAACGCATTACGAGATCAGCCTGCAGGGATCGTCGACGATCTACGCCACGGGCGACTCGAAGATCGTCTGGATGGATGTCGCGAGCGGCAAGTCGGTACCAATTCCCGAGACCCTGCGGGCCGAACTGCCGACCTGAGGGGAGAGGAGGGAATATGCTGCAGGAGACGCCACTCTGGCAGCCGAGCGCCGAGCGGATCGCCACCGCACGGCTCAGCTCCTTCACGGCGGCGGTGCGGCGGCGCTGGCAGGTGCACTGCGGCGATTACGCCAGCCTCTGGCGCTGGTCGGTTGATCAGCCCGAGGCCTTCTGGACTTCGGTCTGGGAAGAGTGTGGGGTGCTCGGTGAGGTTGGCTCGACGGTCGTCGAAGGCAGGAACCACATGCCCGGCGCCCGCTGGTTCCCGCAGGCCCGGCTGAACTACGCCGAGAACCTGCTGCGCCGTCGTGACGACGGGGACGCGCTCGTCTTCTGGGGCGAGAACCTGCTTCGTCGCCGCCTCTCACACGGCGAGTTGTACGCCCAGGTTTCGCGCTGCGCGCAAGCCTTGCGGGCGGCAGGCGTCGGCCCGGGCGACCGGGTCGCCGGCTACCTGCCGAACATGCCGGAAGCGCTGATTGCCATGCTCGCCACCGCTTCACTCGGGGCCATCTGGTCGTCGGCGTCGCCCGATTTCGGAGTGCAGGGGGTGCTCGACCGGTTCGGGCAGATCGAGCCCAAGGTCCTGTTCTGTGTCGACGGCTACTGGTACAACGGCAAGCCGACAGACTGCATGGCGCGCAACGCCGACGTGGCGGCACAGATGCCCAGCCTTGCGCAGACCGTCGTCGTCCCTTATGTCCACGCAGAACCGCAAGCAGACCTGATCCGCCACGGTATCCGCTATCCCGACTTCGTGGCCCCCTTCGTTGACGGCGAAATCGCTTTTCAAGCGCTGCCATTCAATCATCCGTTGTTCATCATGTTTTCGTCCGGCACCACAGGCGTCCCGAAGTGCATTGTCCATTGTCATGGCGGAACCTTGCTCCAACACCTGAAGGAACACCAGCTGCACGGTGACGTACGGCCTGACGACCGCATCTTCTACTTCACCACCTGCGGCTGGATGATGTGGAACTGGCTGGTGTCCGGTCTGGCGTCGGGCGCAACGCTCCTGCTCTACGACGGGTCGCCCTTCGCCCGCGGTGGCGCCGGCGCGGCCGGAGCAATTCTCTTCGACTATGCCGACGCCGAGCGCATGACGCACTTCGGCACCTCGGCCAAGTTCATCGACGCGATTGCCAAGACCGGCCTGCAACCGCGCGCGACGCACGCGTTGCGGGCGCTGCGCACGATGTTCTCGACGGGCAGCCCGCTGGCGCCGGAGAGCTTCGACTACGTCTACCGCGAGATCAAGCGGGATCTGCTTCTCGCCTCGATCTCCGGTGGCACGGACATTCTCTCGTGCTTTGCCCTCGGCAATCCGCTGCTGCCGGTTTACCGCGGCGAGCTGCAGTGTCGTGGTCTGGGAATGGCGGTCAGCGTCTTCAACGACGATGGGCAGCCCCTTGCGGCGGGAAGCGGTGAACGTGGCGAGCTGGTGTGTACGGCGCCGTTTCCCGCCATGCCCATCGGCTTCTGGAACGACCCCGACAATGCCAAGTATCATGCGGCCTACTTCGACCGCTTTCCGAGTGTCTGGTGCCACGGAGACTACGTCGAGCTGACGGCGCATGAGGGCCTGATCATCTACGGCCGTTCGGATGCCGTACTCAACCCGGGCGGCGTTCGAATCGGTACCGCCGAGATCTACCGCCAGGTGGAGAAGCTACCGGAGATCGTCGAGGCGCTCGTCATCGCGCAGGACTGGCGCGGCGACGTGCGGATCGTGCTCTTCGTCCGGTTGCGCGACGGTCTCGTCCTCGACGAGGCGCTGATCGACCGTGTCAAACAGCAGATTCGCGACAACACCACCGCTCGCCATGTCCCGGCGAAGGTGCTGCAGGTTGCCGACATTCCCCGCACCAAGAGCGGCAAGATCGTCGAGCTCGCCGTGCGCCATGTCGTCCATGGCCGGCCGGTCAGGAACGTCGAGGCGCTGGCCAATCCGGAAGCACTCGAGCACTTTCGCGACCGGCCGGAGTTGCAGCCCTGAGATCGAACATCGCTTGCCGCGATCGCACGTCGCCTGGCCATCCGGCATCCGGCATCCGGCAGGATGCGCGCTTCGGGAAGCAAGTTGGCGCACCGGCACGTCGCGCGAAGCAAGCTGGCAAGAGGGCCGCAGTACACCCAACGCAGCAAGGCAAGGAACTTGCGGCCAGGACGCTGGCACCACAAGATTTACATAAACAAGATTTACATAATACAAATTATAAGTACTTTATGGCGTGTTCGCGTTTGCCGCGACAACCGCTTCGCGCGTCACGGCTGTGCTGCGGTCGGTCGGTCGTTGCGGCTGCGTCGCCGGCCACCTGGTTCGCTTTCGTTCGAATCAGTGGTAGATTCGCCTTCCGTTGACCTCCTTGCCAGACCTGCTTGCGGGAAACCCTTGCCATGCCCACAGTCACAGCCAACAACCTGCAGATCGAGTACCAATCCTTCGGCAGCGATACCGCTCCGGTGATCCTGCTGATCATGGGACTGGGTGCCCAACTGAGCCGCTGGAACATCGAGCTCTGTGACGCGCTGGTTGCCCGCGGCTACCGCGTGCTCCGTTTCGACAACCGCGACTGCGGCCTGTCGAGCAAGCTCGATGAGGCGGGAGTTCCGGACATTGGCCGGGCATTGCGCAGCGGCGCGCCGCTGGACGCTCCTTATTCGCTCGAGGACATGGCGGCAGACTGCGTCGGCCTGCTCGACGCCCTGGGAATCAAGGCAGCGCACGTGGTCGGCGCGTCGATGGGCGGTGCGATCGCCCAGATCGTCGCGGCTCGCTACCCGGAGCGCAGCCTGTCGCTGACCAGTATCATGTCGACCAGCAGCCACCCCGATCTGCCGCCGCCCACTTCGGACGCTGCGCAAGCGCTGCTCGCGCCACTGCCTGCGGCGCGTGACAGGGCGAGCCTGGTCGAAGACGCGATCAGACGCCAGCTCGCGGTTGCCAGCCCGGAGTATCCCAGCTGCCCGGATCGCCTGCGCAGTCAGTTTGTCGAGGAGCACGAGCGCAGCTTCCACCCGCGCGGCGTTACCCGGCAACTGGCCGCCTTTCTTGCCAGCGGCGACCGGCGCGCGCTGCTGGCCACGATCAAGATCCCGACACTCGTGCTGCATGGTGCCGACGACCCGCTGATCCCGCTGGCCTGCGGTGAGGACGTGGCAGCACACATCCCTGGTGCCGAGTTGCGGGTCATCGACGGGATGGCGCACGACTTCCCGCTCGCCCTGACCGATGTCTTCGCCGACGCCATTGCTGCGGTTGCCAGCCGCAGCCAGCGCTGAGTGGCAGCCTCGATGCCTGTCGATGAGTCTTGCATGCTTGCGCCGGAGCCAATGGTTTTCGTCGACCTCGAGACGAGCGGTGCCAACTTCGTCAACGATCGAATCATCGAGATCGGCCTGGTCGAGGTCGACCCGAGCGGTGTCCGCGAATGGAGCGTTCTGGTCAATCCCGAGGTGCCGCTCTCGCCGTTCATCACCAATCTCACCGGCATCAGCGAAGCCATGTTGGTCCCGGCTCCGACCTTTGGCCAGATCGCCCAGGAATTGCTCGATCGACTGCGCGGGAGACTGTTCGTCGCCCACAACGCCCGCTTTGATTATGGCTTCCTGAAGGGAGAGTTTGGCCGGCTCGGGGTCGAGTTTCGCTTGCCGAGCCTGTGCACCGTCAAGCTGTCGCGCAAGCTCTACCCCGAGCATCACCGGCACAACCTCGATACCCTCGTCGAGCGGCATGGTCTGACCAACGGCGGCGGGCGTCACCGGGCGCTGGCCGACGCCCGCCTGCTCTGGAACCTCTGGCAGTGCTGGCACAGCCAACTGCCGGCGGCCACGATACGCGATGCAGTCGGAGCGATCGTCGGCCGCCCGGAACTGCCGCCGCAGCTCGATCCCACCGCACTTGACGACCTGCCCGAGGCGGCGGGAGCCTACGCGTTCTACGGCGACGACGGCCGCCTCCTGCTTGCTCGTCGTGGCACCAATCTGCGTCGCCAGGTTCTCGGTCACTTCGCTGCCGGCAGCCGCGACAAGGCGCTCTGCCGCGAGACTTGGCGAATCGACTGGCGCGAAGCCGCAGGCGAGCTGGGCGCGCGTCTGCACGAGCTGCGCTTCACGCGCTCGGCACCGCCCAAGACGTCGGTGAAAGCGGCAGGCAGCGGCGGCTCACCCCGACACCTGCCGGTCAATGAGATCTGCTCGTGGCAACTGCAGCAACACACACCGGGCGACTACCGGCCGCGGCTGGTTCTCGGCGACGAACTGGATTTCGCTCTGGCAGACGATCTGTTCGGGATCTACACGACCCGGCGCGAGGCGCAGCGATCGCTGCGCGTGCTGGCGGAGGCGCATCAGCTCTGTCACAAGCAGGTCGGCATCGAGCAGGCCGTCGATGCGTGCAGTGCCTACCGGCACAAGAACTGTCGCGGCGCCTGTATCGGCAAGGAGGCAGCGGCTCAGCATGGCGCGCGCCTGCTGAGCGCCCTTGCTCGCTTGAGAATCAGGAGCTGGCCCTACCGGGGCCCGGTTGCAGTGATCGAGCGCGACGACTTCGGCATGCGCCAGGACATGCACTTGATCGACCGCTGGCGGCTGCTCGGCACGGTGCAGAACGAAGCAGACCTGCAGGAGCTCCTGGCTGCCGGACCCAGCCAAGAGGAATTCGATCCGGAGGTCTATCGGATCGTCAGCCGCTTCCTGAACTTGGGCAAGGTGGTCGTCCGTCCCCTGCCCGCTTTTTCACCTTGAGGGCGCGTCCGCCGGCGGCGTGCCGGCGCGACCGCCAGCCTTGCGCAGCAGGTCGGCTATGTCGGTGTTGTCGGACTTCAGTGCCCAGTCGATTGCGGTTGCCCCACGGTCATTGGCCATGTTCGGATCTGCCTTGTTGCGCAGCAGGAGTTCAACGACCTCGAGGTGTCCGAAGCGGGCGGCGAACAGCAGCGCCGTCGACCCGTTCGGTGTCGTCGCATTGACTTCCGCGCCCTTGGTGAGGAGGTATTCGACCACTGCCGTACGGCCGCTGAAGGCAGCGTAGACCAGTGGCGACCAACCATAGAGGTTGACATCGGCACCCGCCTCGACGAGACGCTTGGCGAAAGGCAGCAGGCCCTTGTAGGCGGCCAGGCTGAGTGCGGTCTCACCGTTTCGGTTGCGGGTGTTCAGCCGAGCCCGCCGTTGCACGAGGTAGTCGAGGAAGTCCATGTTTTCCCGCTGGACGCTCTGCATCAACAGCGTGTTGCCGGCCGCATCGACCGAATTGATGTCCATGCCGCGGTTGATCAGCTGGATGGCCCAGGCCGTATTGCCGGAAATCAGGGCCTCCTCCATGTCTTCGTAGGCACCGGCCGCGGCCATGGTCGGGATCCACAAGGCAAACAACAGGGCAAGGATTTTCATTGGGCAACCTTCGTGCGGGCTTCAGGAAAGAGATTGAAGAAATTGGCCGTCGTAGCGTCGGCGACCTGCTGGTAGCTCAGGCCCCGCAGGCGCGCGACCTCTTCGGCTACATGGCGGACGTAGGCAGGCTGATTGGTCCTGCCACGGAAGGGTACCGGCGCCAGATAGGGTGAGTCGGTCTCGATCAGCAAACGATCCAGCGGCACGCGCAGCGCGACATCCCTGACGGTGAGCGCCTTCTGGAACGTGACGATACCGGAGAGCGAAATATGGAAGCCGAGGTCGAGAGCGGCCTCGGCAACCGACCAGCTCTCGGTGAAGCAGTGCATGATACCGCCAACCTCGCCGGCACCCTCCTCCACCATCAGCCGCAGCGTGTCGGCAGCAGCCTCGCGGGTGTGGATCACCAGCGGCTTGCGTGCCGCACGGGCAGCCCGGATGTGCGTACGAAAGCGCTCACGCTGCCATTCCGGAGAATCCTTGTGCCAGTAATAGTCGAGCCCGGTCTCACCGATCGCCACGACGCGCGGATGTGCGGCGAGGTCCACCAGGTCGTCAACCGTTGGCTCGCGGACTCCCGTCTCCTCCGGGTGAACGCCGACCGTCGCGAGCAGCATCGGCCAGGTATCGGCGAGATGCAAGACCCGGGCAAGGCCCTCCAGGGTGACGCTGATACACAGCGCACAGCCGACCTCATTGGCCCGCATCAGGGCGATGCTCTCCTCGATACCGTCCGCCAGCGGCGGAAAATCAAGATGGCAATGCGAATCGACCAGCATCAGGCGGCAATCAGATGGTGTGGGTTGGACGACCGGACTGCATCACCCCGCCAAGCAGACTCTCGATTCGCCGCCGCGCTTCGGCGCCACTCTCGTCGCTCTTGAACTGTACGCCGATACCCTGCGCCTTGCTGTTCTGGGCACCTGCCGGAGTGATCCAGACCACCGTGCCGGCAATGGGCAGCTTGGCCGGATCGTCCATCAGCGACAGCAACATGAAGACATCATCGCCGGTCGAGTAGTTGCGGACGGTCGGTATGAAGATTCCGCCATTGCGCAACAGTGGCATATAGGCCGCGTAAAGGGCTGATTTCGAGGGTATATTCAGCGACAACACGCTGGGGCGTGGCGGCACCGCAGGCGCTGGCTTGCCGATTTCCGTCTCTGCCATCTTCAGTCGGATCCGATCGATCGCCCAGAGTAGCGAAGGCCATTTGTCACTCGCTGGTACCTCACTCGTTCATCGCCCGAAGAAAGGGAGTCGCACCGGGCATCCCGACCTGCTCTTGGCGACTGCTCCACAGCTCCTCAGGTGCTTCGGAAAATCCGCGCGTAGCCGAGGAAGAAGTCCTCGAGAAACAGGCGGTTGTTCAGGGGCTGCTCACACTGGGCCTTGTATTGTAGCGCCTTTCGGCTGAATGCCAAGATCCGGCGGCTGTCGGTCCCTTTCGCGAGACCCTGCAGCACCGCCGCCTGGCGCAGGAAATAGCGTGGCGGCAGAGCCTCGGTCGCCAGATGCAGATCGAACAGCCACTTCTGCGCCCACCCGAGCAGTCTCTTCAGCGGCGCCGGACGCTTCTCGGTTCTGATGACCCGCTCGAGTGCGGCTGCGGACGCGAGCGGGTCGACTCCACCACCACCACGCACCTCGTCCAGCAGCGCATCGAGCAACACCCGCTCGCCGCTGCTGCTCAGTGCGAGCGCCAGGAGCGGCGCACCAGCAGCCAGGGCCAGCCAGTCGTCAGGCTCGGGCACGCCCGCGTCGAGCAGCCAAGCGGCCGAGGCTGCGCGCGGCGGCAGCGGCACGCTGAGCATCTGGCAGCGACTCCGAATGGTCGGCAGCAAGCGGTATGGGTCGCTTGAAACCAATATAAACAGAGTGTTTGCGATTGGTTCTTCAAGCGCCTTAAGAAGAGCGTTTGCGGTTGCGCGATTCATCGCATCGGCCGGATTGAGGAGAACCAGCCGCGCCCCATGCCGGTGGGTGCCAACGTGCAGGAAATCGTCGAGTGCCCGTACCTGATCGATCGTGATCTGCTGACTCGGCTTCCTTGCTCCCGCCGAGTCGTCTCGCTCGCCATCAGGACCGGGGACCGAGGCGACAGACGCTGGTTGCAGCAGGCGCAGATCCGGGTGGTTCCCCTGCACCAACCAGCCGCAGGCGAGGCATTGACCACAGGCCTCGCCCGAATCCCGGAGCCTCTCGCAGAGCAGGGAGGCGGCAAGGGCTACTGCGAGGTCGAACTTGCCGATCCCCGGCTGACCACACAGCAGGAGCGCGTGCGGCAGTCCGTTGCGCCGCGCCATGAGCTTCTGCCAGACTGCTTCGTGTAATTCAATAATCTTCATGAACATAGCCTTGCAACAGCTTCTTCAAGCTGATTCGCAACTCTTTCTGGCGACTGCTCGGCGTCGATCACGGTGATTCGCCGCGGTGCCGACCGCGCCCGCTCAAGGTAGGCGAGGCGAACCCGCTCGTGGAAATCGAGGCGCTCCTGCTCGAAGCGATCGCGGGCGCGCGCCTGGCCAGCGATCCGCCGGGCCGCCACCGCGGCCGGCAGATCAAACAGGAGGCTCAGGTCAGGTTGCAGCAGTGGGTGCACCCAGCTCTCGAGTTGCGCGAACTTCGCCGGGTCGAGGCCGCGGCCACCACTCTGATAGGCGTAGGTTGCGTCGCTGAAGCGGTCGCAGACAACCCAGTCACCGCGCGCGAGTGCGGGTTCGATGACACATGCGATGTGCTCGCGGCGCGCTGCGAACATCAGCAGGGCCTCGGTCTCGAGGTGCATGGCGTCGTGCAGGAGCAGATCACGCAGCTTCTCGCCAAGGGGCGTGCCCCCGGGTTCCCGCGTGCTGACGACCACGACTCCGCGCCGGTGCAGAAACTCGGCAATGGCTGCGATGTGGCTGCTCTTGCCAGCGCCGTCAATGCCTTCGCAGGTTATGAAACGGCCGCGCAACCGGGCTTTTTCGTGGTTCAAGGTCTGCCACCTTTCTGGTAACGCCGCACCGCCTGATCGTGTTCCGCCAGCGTGCGCGAGAACTGGCTGCTGCCGTCGCCGCGAGCGACGAAGTAGAGCGCGTCACTTGCCGCCGGGTGCAGCGCGGCCTGCAGCGAAGCGAGCCCGGGCATGGCAATCGGGGTGGGTGGCAGGCCGCGACGCGTATAGGTATTGTACGGCGTGTCGGCGAGCAGGTCGCGCTTGCGCAGGTCGCCGTCGAAACCATCACCGAGCCCGTAGATCACAGTGGGATCGGTCTGCAGCGGCATCCCGAGCCGCAGGCGGTTGACCAACACCGCGGCCACCTGCGAGCGGTCCTGATCACGCCCGGTCTCCTTCTCGACGATCGAGGCGAGGATCAGCGCCTGGTACGCGTCGCCCAGCGGGAGGCGATCCGCCCTCGCCTGCCATTGCTGCTGAAGGTGTCGCTGCATCGCGCGGTGGGCGCGCGCCAGCAGCTCGAGATCGCTGCTGCGCTTGGCAAAGAGATAGGTGTCGGGGAAGAAGGCTCCCTCGGCAGCGAGTTCCGGAGCACCGAGCAGGCGCATGATCTCACCCTCGCTCAGGGCGCTGGTCTCGTGACGCAGATCCGGATGTGCATCGAGGCGTTGGCGCATCTGACGGAAAGTCCACCCTTCGATGAAGGCCAGCTCGGCCTGCGTGAAGTCACCGCGCGTCAGTTTGTGGAGCAGTTCGAGCGGTGTCGTGCCGCGGCTGATCTGATAGCTTCCCGCCTTGATCGAAGCGTCCACGCCCATCAGTCTGGCGAGAGCGATGAGAACCCACGGTTCGATCCCGACCTCGCTGGCGGCGATCTCGCGAGCCGCCGCGCGCAGGCTGCTGCCGGGCGGGAGCGTGAACTCGATCTGCTCGCGCGGCAGGCTGATCGGCACCAGCGCGACGAAGGCGGCGGCAGCGGCGACCAGAGTCAGCGCCAGTAAGGCGAAAGCAAGGGGCAGGCGAAAGGTCTTGCGCATCGGGCCGGAGCAGCCGTCGGGCTGACGGGCGGGAGGTTGAATGGGTAGTGGGGCGGGCGTCGAGTCGTCCTATAATAGCCGAAACGCGCCCCACCGACCGGGACCATGAACGCATCGCGAACCAGCGGCCGCTGCCGCCCGTGCTCCGCGTCGGATCGACCGCCGGCCATCCAAATGAGACGACAATGAACGCAAACTGGCAGGAATTTCTGCGTGCCTCCGGTGCACGAGTCGACCGGGATCAGGTCGCGGACTTCGGCGACGCGGCCGCCGAACTGGCTGCTGCTCGCGAGGCGACGATCATTGCGCCGCTGAGCCATCTCGGCCTGCTCGAACTGAGGGGACCGGATGCGGCGAGCTTCCTGCACAACCAACTGACGAGCGACGTCAGGCACCTCGCCGACGACAGGGCGCAGCATTCGGCGTGGTGCTCGGCCAAGGGCAGGATGCTGGCCAGCTTCCTGCTCCTGCATTGCGGCTCCGACTACATCCTGCAGTTGTCTGCCGACCTGTTGCCGTTCATTCACAAACGCCTGTCGATGTTCGTCCTGCGCAGCCGGCTGAGCATCAGCGACTGCTCCGGCGAGCGCCAGTTGATCGGTATCGCAGGGCCGCAGGCAGAGAGCGCACTGCTCTCTGCCGGCCTGCCGGTTCCTCCTGCGCCCCTGGACGTCGCTGCCACTGGAGCAAGCCTGATCGTCCGCCTCGACGACCGTCGCTTCGAACTCATCACCAGCCTCGATACCGCATCGGATCTCTGGCGGCAACTGCAGGCGCAGGCGCGTCCGGCCGGAACGGCAGCCTGGCAGTGGCTCGACATCCAGGCCGGTGTGCCGCTGATCAACGAGCAGACCCGGGAAGAGTTCGTGCCGCAGATGGCGGGTCTCGATCAACTGGGAGCAGTCAGCTTTCGCAAGGGTTGCTATCCCGGCCAAGAGATCGTCGCCCGTACCCAGTATCTCGGCAAGGTGAAGCGCCACCTCTACCGCGCCCACTGTGCCAGCCCGATGACGGCCGGCCAGGCGATCTACTCGGCGAGCAGTCCGCAGCAGGCCTGCGGCATCATCGCCAACGCGGCGGCAGCACCCGCCGGCGGCCACGATGCCCTGGCCATCATCCAGGAGAGCTTCGCTGCTGCCGGAGGGCTGCAGCTGGGTAATCCGGGTGGCGCCGCGATCGACGTCGAGCCGGTCGTGCCGCCGGCAGCGACACCCTAGCCAAGGCCACCGATGTGCCTGATCCTGCTTGCCTGGAAGGCGCACCCGGACTATCCGCTGATCGTTGCGGCGAACCGTGACGAGTTTTTCACGCGCCCTTCTGCGGCCGCTGCATTCTGGCCGGATGCACCGCAGGTGCTCGCCGGGCGCGATCTGGAAGCCGGCGGTACGTGGCTTGGTGTCAGTCGCGAGCAGCGTTTCGCCGCCTTGACCAACTATCGCGACGGTAGCGGGCAGTGTCCCGGCACGCGCTCGCGCGGTGCTCTGGTGGCCGACTTCCTCGCCGGTCGGAAAACGCCGAAAGTTTACCTCGAGGAAGTCGCAGCCCTGGCCAGCCAGTACAGCGGCTTCAACCTCTTCGTCGGCGACGCCGACCACCTGGGTTACTGCAGCAACCGCGACGCAGGCAGGGTGCGCTGGCTGGTGCCCGGAATCTACGGTCTGTCGAACCATCTGCTCGACACGCCCTGGCCGAAACTGGCGAGCGCCAGGGCCGCCTTTGCCGTGGCGCTGCAGACACTGCCGCAGGCGGCGCCCTTCTTCGCTCTCCTCGCCGACCGGGAGGTCGTTCCCGACTCCCACCTGCCGGAAACCGGTGTTTCATTGGCATGGGAACGGATCCTCTCGGCCGTGTTCGTCAGCTCCGAGCAATACGGAACGAGGGCATCCACGCTGCTGACCAGACGGCGCGATGGTCTGATCACCCTCGAGGAGCACAGTTACGGCGCTGGCGCAACGCCAATTGGCGAGGTTTGCGCGAGTTTTCAGTCCTCGCTGATGTGCACCGGGGTATGAGCGGACACGAGGTCGAAGAGTTCGACGATGTCCGCGTTGTGCATGCGAATGCAGCCAATCGATCCGGGCCTGCCCATCGGCGCCGTATCCGGACTGCCGTGAATGTAGACGTAGCGGCGCATGGTATCGACTTCGCCCAGCCGGTTGCGACCCGGCTCGCAGCCAGACAACCAAAGGATTCTCGTCAGGATCCAGTCGCGCCGCGGAAAGCGCTCGGCCAGTTCAGGCGAATAGACTTCACCAGTTGGCCGGCGGCCGACGAACACCGTGTTCGGTGGCTGATTCGCACCAATCTTGGCGCGGATCACATGCCTGCCGCGTGGCGTGCAGAAACTTCCTTTCCGCTCGCCCACTCCGCGTGTCGCCGTCGATACCGAATAGCTGCGTACCTTGGCCCCCGAGTCGTCGAAAAGATTCAGGGTCTGCCTAGCGATCGAGATCTCGATGTGCACGTCCGCCCTCCCCTCTGGCCTCGCTGCGGCCACGCCGTTCAGCAAAGAAAGCGGACAGCAGTTGCCCGCACTCTGCCGCCAGTACGCCGCCGACCACCTCGGTGTGATGATTCAGGCGCTCGACAGCAAACAGGTCGACGACGCTGCCATGCACGCCGGTCTTCGGATCGCGCGCCCCGTACACCAGGCGCGCAAGGCGCGCCTGCAAAACGGCACCGGCACACATGGCACAGGGTTCGAGCGTGACGAACAGTTCGCACCCGGGCAGCCGATAGTTGCGCAGATTGCGCGCTGCGTCTCGCAAGGCCGCGATCTCCGCATGCGCCGTCGGATCGTGGTCGCCGATCGGCGAATTGAAGCCGCGTCCGACGACGATTCCCGCACGCACGACAATTGCGCCGACCGGCACCTCGCCCAGACACTCGGCAGCCAGCGCCAGCGACATCGCCTCGCGCATGAAGAATTCGTCGTTCATCGGCCGCGATTGTACTGCAACCATGCTGCCGGCCGTGCCCCGGATCCTGCCACCTCCGGGTCGCCCGTCAGCGGACGAGGTTGTGGAAGAAACCGCAGGCCCACGCGCACCCGCCGGCCCGAGGTGGGGGCGGGTGCACCGACGAACGCTCTCCTGGCGCCTGAGCGCCCAGCGCCTTGCCAATACGGTACTATCCTGGGCGCACAGGTCTGATGTCCAGGCTTCCAGGCAACCCGGAATGCGCATCCTCTTCGTCCACCAGAACTTCCCCGGCCAGTACCGCCACTTGGCGCCTGCCCTCGCCGATTCACCGGCGAACGAGGTGCTTGCCATCGGCGAGGAAGCCAGCATCAGGCGCATCGAGGGCTTTCATCCGCGCGTTCGCCTGCTTGGCTACCCGCAGCCGCAGGGTGCGTCGCGGCAAACACACCACTACCTGCGCAGTAGCGAGGCGGCTGTCCGCCGCGGTCAATCGGTCGCGCGGCTGGCACTCGAACTGCGCCGCCAAGGCTTTCTCCCCGACGTGATCTGTGCTCATCCCGCCTGGGGAGAAGCGCTCTTCCTCAAGGACGTCTTCCCGGCAGCACGCCTGTTGCTCTATCTCGAATTCTTCTATCGCGGCAGCGGCTCCGACATCGGCTTTGACCCCGAGTTTCCGAGCTCCTTCGACGACCGCTGCCGCGTCCGCACCCGGAACACGACGCAACTGATCAGCCTGGAGGCGGGCGATGCCGGCATCAGCCCGACCAACTGGCAGCGCGAGCAGTACCCGGCAGTGTATCGGCAGCACATCCGGGTGATTCACGACGGCATCCGCAGCGATCTCGCCTGCCCGGGAGAAGTGGCCGGATTCGTCCTTCCCGAGGAACGCGGCAGCTTGCGCTCGGGGGACGAGGTATTGACCTACGTCGCCCGCAACCTCGAGCCCTATCGCGGTTTTCACACCTTCATGCGGGCACTGCCGGCAGTCCTCGCTGCGCGGCCCAGCCTGCAGGTGCTGATCGTCGGTGGTGACGAGATCAGCTACGGGCGCCCGTTGCCCGGCGGCGGTACCTACCGCGAGCATTACCTGCGCGAGCTCGGCAGCGGAATCGACGCCGGCCGTGTCCATTTTCTCGGCAAGATCCCGTACCCGCGATTCATCGATGTCCTGCGCCTGTCGACTGCGCACGTGTACCTCACCTACCCTTTCGTCCTCTCCTGGTCCCTGCTCGAGGCGATGTCCTGTGGCTGTGCGCTGATCGCCTCCGACACCGCGCCCGTCCGCGAAGTGCTGCATCCGGGGCACAACGGACTGCTGGTCGATTTCTTCTCACCCGCCGCACTCGCGGCCACGATCATCGCCGCATTGGCCAACCCCGACTCGACCCAGCCCCTGCGCGCGCAGGCGCGGCGTGACATCGTCGACCGATTCGATCTCGCCACCTGCACCCTGCCTCGCCTGGTGACACTGGTCAGCGACCTCGCGGCAGAGGGTCCGGCCGGTCTCTGAGTTGCGCAGACTGGGGTAGTGGCGTGCCGCTGCCGGCACGCAGCGACCGTTGCCGTGCGGCCGTGCAGCCCCCCTGCAACCGACCCCTGCCGCGCGCCCCTTCCGTTCCGCGAGCGACCGCTGCAAAATACGCTTCCGACCCTTGGCGACGGAGAACGCAATGGAAACGGTCCGGTTCCTGCAGGACCAGCCGCTGTTCGGCGGGGTCGGCGACTCTGCGATGCAGGCGATCATGCGGTTGATGCGACCGCAGGAGTTCTCCACCGGCGAAGTGATCGTGCGCGAGGATGAGGACGGCGACTCGCTCTTCGTCATTTGCAGCGGCACGGTCGAAGTGCTCAAGGCGTGTCCGACGACGGCCGATCCCCTCGGCAAGCGAATCGCCGTCCTTCAAGTCGGGGACGTCTTCGGCGAAATGGAGCTGATCGACATGCAGCGCCGCTCGGCCAGCATCCGCGCACTCGAGCCGGTGCGCGTGCTGGCACTCGACAACGGCAGCCTCTTCCACCTGTACGAGTCGGACCTGCCAACCTTCACGCTGATCGTCATGAACCTCGCCCGCGAACTGAGCCGTCGCCTGCGCTGTATCGATGATCTGGCGGTGCGCTCGCCGGGCGTCACGGGATCCGCCACTGCCCATTGAAAGGGGGCCGCCCATCGCGACGTGCGGGAGGTGCTTGTCGGTCAGTGGCCGCTGGCGTGGTGGCCGCGGCCTGGACGACATCCCGTGCGCCCGGGTGCTTGCGCCGACCGCCCAGCTACCGGGCGAGCTAGCAGCCTGTCGGACTTGACCAAGTCGGCTGCAAAAAGTGGGAAGACGGCTCATTTCTCCCCGTATTTCTGCACGAATAGAACCACCATTCGCTTGAAATCCGTGAACAACTGCGCTCGTCTCCCACTTCTTTCGCTTCGACCCATCAAGTCCGACAGGCTGCTAGGCGTCGCCGATGATTCCCTGCAGCAGACGCGCCTGCCATGCCCGCATGGCAAGCGCAAGCCGTCCGGACAGCGTCACGTACTCGCCGTAGAGCAGCGTGTAGGCCTCGGCAGCCTCGCCGGCCGCAGCTCGCTCGACGACCTCGGCAGCCAGTAGATGAAACTCCGCATGCAGGTGGCGCACTTCCTCGTAGCTGTCGGTGGCCCGGTCCTCGGCAGACAGCCGCGGGCCATACAACCACAGCCCGAATTCGCAGCGATCATCGGCCCGGATCAGCTCCACGTCCACGCCGAAACGCGCGTCGAGGACGGCCTGTCGGATCTCCGACATCCAGCGCGCATGCGCGCCGATTGCTTCCTCGATGTCCCGCACCCTGTCCATACGCCCCCCCAAGCACCCAGCCTGCCGTTGAGAAGGAAATTCTACCGGAACAGCTGGCGTCGTGCCGGCTGCCGACCCACCAGATCATCGTGCACGCTCGCCACCGCTCTCAAGAAACAAATCGCAGGTGCTTGTTTCTTGTAGAACACCTTGCGCGCCATCCGCGGGGTTGGGTTGCTCAGAGGCTGAGAACGAATCTGCTGCGCGAGCAATCTGCGGCGTTGCTCACTCGCGCACTCCTCGCCTATCGATCGGACAGGTCTCGTCCTTCGCTCGCTCGCGCCTTGCGTCTGGGCCTGCTCGCGACGATTTCTTCACAACCTCGCAGTCCACAGCCCACGCCTACGGAATGAACGGCCACTCGATCCGGTCACTGCGCTCGACGCCAGCGGTCAGCGAGCGGCACAGGCCAACAAACTCGCGCATGCCCGCCGTCTGGAACTTGCGCCGCTGCCACAGGAAGTGGAAATGGCGTCGCAGATCGAGTTCCGGCGTAGCGATCGGCACCAGGCTGCGACGGCGGAACGCTTCGAGCAACGCCAGGCGCGATATGCAGCCGAGGCCGAGGCCGAACTCGACTGCGCGCTTGATGGCTTCGGTGTGCTCGAGTTCGAGCCGGATTTGCAGCCGCGAGCAATCATCGCGCAGGGCACGGTCGAGGGTTTCGCGGGTACCAGACCCGGTTTCCCGTACGATCCACGGCTGCTGCATCAACTCGGCGATCGTCGCGCTGCCCTGAGCCGCAAGAGGGTGTCCGGGCGAACAGAAGACCACCAACTCGTCGGCAACCCATGGCTCGACAACCAAGTCTGGATGGCGGCAACTCCCCTCGACGAGTCCGAGATCGAGTTCGTGTTGCGCGAGCTGCTCGATGATCGTCGCCGTGTTGTGCACCTTCAATTGCACGCTGCTTTCCGGGTGCCGCCGGAGAAACTCGGCGACGATCAGCGTGGCCAGGTAGTTGCCGATGGTCAGCGTGGCACCGATGCGCAGCCTGCCGTAGCCAGCCCGACCCTCGAGAACGCTGTCGATCGCCGCCGCCCGCTCGAGCAACTCGACGGCCTGCGGCAACAGCGCCTGCCCGCGCTCGTTGAGGTGCAGGCTCCTGCCGAACCTGTCGAAGAGCTGCGTGTCATAGAGACGCTCGAGCTCGGCGAGAGCCGTACTGGTGGCCGACTGCGACAGCGACACGTCGCTGGCAGCACGCGACACATTCTCATGCCGGGCCACGGCGACGAAGACTGCAATCTGCCGCAAGGTGAAGCGCATATCGTTCCAATCGATAAGGCTTATACAAATAATCTGTTTTACAAATATATCACAATGGAGCACGATGGCTTCGTCAGGAACACACGATGGGCAACATGATGAGCACCTTCTCGGCACAACGCGTCCTCTCCGTCCACCACTGGACCGATCGCCTGTTCAGCTTCCGCACCACGCGCGATCCGGCCCTGCGCTTCATCAACGGTCAGTTCGTCATGCTCGGGTTGCCGCAGGAGGGGCGCCCGCTGACTCGCGCCTACAGCATCGCCAGCGCAAACCACGACGAGTTCCTCGAGTTCTTCAGCATCAAGGTTCCGGACGGGCCCCTTACTTCGAGGCTGCAGCATCTGGCGGTCGGCGACGAGGTCGTCGTCAGCCGCAAGCCGACCGGCACGCTGGTGCTGCGCGACCTGCGCCCGGGCGAGAACCTCTACCTGCTGGCCACCGGCACCGGGCTGGCACCGTTCATCAGCCTGATACAGGATCCGGAGACCTACGAGCGCTTCGCAAAGGTCGTCCTGATCCACGGAGTGCGCTGGATTGACGACTTGGCCTACAACAGCTTCATCAGCGGGGAACTGCCACGGCACGAGTTCTTCGGTGAGCTGCTGCGCGACAAGCTGATCTACTACCCTGCCGTCACCCGCGAATCCTTCCGCCACCAAGGCCGGATCACGCAGCTGATCGACAGCGGCCGTCTCTTCGCCGACATCGGCCTGCCGCCGCTCGATCCGGCGCGCGACCGTGCGATGGTCTGCGGCAGCCCGGCAATGATCAAGGACTGTTGCGCGTTGCTCGACGCGCGTGGCTTCCGTGTTTCGCCACATATCGGCGCGCAGGGCGACTACGTCATCGAGCGCGCTTTCGTCGACAAGTAGCGTTGCCCGGCTCGTGGCCACCACCACTGCACCGGCGGCGGCTCAGTTGCCGCCGGTCGCCGACTGCCCGGCTTCGAGGACACGCAGTAGCGAAGCCGTGTCGCAGCGCCCCCAACCCATCGCCATGAGCGCGTTGAGTTGCTGGCAGACCTGCGCCGAAACCGGCAGCGGCAGACCGAGACGATGCGCTTCGGCGATCAGCACCGCGTAGTCCTTGTGATGCAGGCGCGCCTCGACACCGGCAGTGAAATCGCGCGCGACCATCCTGCCACCCATCAGCTGCAGCACGCGACTGCCGGCCGAACCGCCGGCCAGGGCTGCACAGACTCTTCCCGGGTCGACACCGGCGGCGCGGCTCAGATGCAAGGCCTCGGCAACCGCCTGGATCGTCGCCACCATCAGCATCTGGTTGCAGGCCTTCGCCACCTGCCCGGCACCATGATCGCCGACGTGCACGATCGTGCTGCCGAGCAGTTCGAACAGCGGCCGCACGCGCTCCAGAACCGCTGCTTTGCCGCCGACCATGATCGACAGGCTGGCCGCGGCCGCCCCCTGCCCACCACCGGAAACCGGCGCGTCGAGCATATCCACACCCCGTGCCGTCAGCCGTCTGGCGATCGAGCGGGCCGTCTGCGGTGCGATGGTGCTCATGTCGACCAGGATCGAGCCGGCGGCGAATCCTTCCGCCAAACCGCCAGCAGCGAAGGCAAGCTGTTCGACGTCGGCGTCGGCAGTGACGACCGTGAACACCACCTGGGCCACGGACGCCACCGCCGCCGGGCTGGCACAAGCCACCGCGCCGGCCGCCAGCAACGGCTGCGCGGCCTCCTGCCGGCGCGCCCAGACGGCGAGCCGATGTCCGCCGCGCAGCAGGTGCAGCGCCATCGGTCGCCCCATCACGCCGCAGCCGATGAAACCGAGCCGCATCACCCCTCTCCCCCCGACAGGCGCTCAAGCAGCTTGAGAATGGCGATCGAATCCTCCTCGCCAAGCCCCGAGCCGACCATGGCGTTGAACATCTGCGCCGTTGCCGCCGCGAGCGGCAGGCACAAGCCCAGTTCGTGTGCGCTCTGCATGACGATGTTCATGTCCTTCTGGTGCATCCACGACTTGAAGCCAGGCTTGAAGTTGCGGTCGAGCATCCGCTGGCCATGGTTCTCGAGGATCTTCGAGTAGGCGAAGCCACCGAGCAGCGCCTCGCGCACGCGCGCCGGGTCGACGCCACTCCTGGCGGCGAAGTTGAGTGCCTCGGCAACGGTCAGGACGCCGACGCCGGTGACGATCTGGTTGGCCGCCTTGGCCACCTGGCCGGCACCCGAATCGCCGACATGTACGATGTTGCGTCCCATACAGGCGAAGGCCGGCCGGGCCGTGTCGAACGCAGCGGTGCTGCCGCCGACCATGATCGACAGCGTGCCGGCGACCGCACCGACCTCGCCGCCGGAAACCGGCGCGTCGAGGAAATCGATTCCGCTTGCCTGCAACCGGCTGGCGATTCCGCGTGCTGCAGCCGGCCGGATCGTGCTCATGTCGACAGCCACCAGGCCCGTCCGACCAGCGCTGGCAACGCCGTTCTCGCCCAGCATCACCTGTTCGACATCGGGCGCATCCGCGACCATCGAGATCAGCACTTCGGCCTGCTCCGCCAGCTCCGCCGGATTGGCTGCACCGGTGGCGCCGGCATCGAGCAAGGGCTGCATCGACTCCGCCCGACGCGCCCAGACCATGAGCTGATGCCCGCCGCGCAGCAGGTTGAGCGCCATCGGGCGCCCCATGATGCCAAGGCCGATGAATCCGATTCTCATTGATTTCCCTTCCAGGTGTTGGATGTCGCCGCAGCGACCGGCAAAGCTCGGTGGTCCGCCACCAGGGCGGGCGCCGTGCGCATGGGGGCAGCGATCGATGTGCGCCGCCGGTTGCCGGTTCCGCGCACCGGCTGCCTGACCGCGGACCACCGCGGGAACCAGTCTAGCAAGAATCCCGCAGGCCCGCTGCCTGAGCCCTTCTCATCAGCCAACGACGGTGACGACCACCCGCCGTCGGTGGGCGATCGTCCGGTGCTCCCAAAGGTAGATTCCCTGCCAGGTTCCCAGGCGCAATGCGCCGCTGCTCACCGGCACCGTCACCGATACCCCGGCGAGAATGCTGCGTCCGTGCGCCGCCATGTCGTCGTCACCCTCGTTGTCGTGCTGATACGCGGGGTCGGCGTCGGGAGCCCAGCGCGCGGCCAGGGTTTCGAGGTCACGGCGCACCGACGGATCGGCGTTCTCGGTCAGAACCAGCGAGCAACTCGTGTGCAGGACGAAGACGTGCGCGATGCCGGTCGGCACTGCGGCAGCGCGAACGACACGCCCCACCTCCGCCGTGATCTCGATCGTACCGCGACCGCGGCTGTGAATGTCGAAGCTGTCCTGATAAGCCATTGACTTTCTCCCGCGATCGCCTAGAAGGCGGACCCTGGTGCCCTGAGCAGAAGTGCAGAATCTCCGCCGGGGTCATCGACGCCTCCGCTACCGATCATCGCTGACCGGCGCGCGCAGCAGCTTCACGACGCCGCGTTGCCGCTTGCTGTCCAGCCGCCGCTTCTGCGAACTGCGAGTGGGACGTGTCGGTCGCCGCGGCGGCGCAACGGACGCTGCGCGGGCGATCAGCTCGCGCAGACGGCACAGCGCATCCTGTCGATTACGCTCCAGGCTCCGGTGTTCCTGCGCCTTGATGATCACCACGCCGTCACCGCTGATCCGCTGGTCGCGCCAGAGATGCAAGCGCTGTTTCAGGTCGTCGGGCAGCGACGAGGCGACGATGTCGAAACGCAGATGGACCGCATTCGACACCTTGTTCACGTTCTGGCCGCCGGCACCTTGCGCCCGCACGGCGGTGATCTCGACCTCATCCTCGCGCAGTTCGACGCGTGCCGGCAGCTCGCGCATCGGCGTGTTACTCCTTCGCCACCAGCGGGACAGCAGTCTGGAGAGCCTGCCAGCCCTCGTCTCCAAGCTGCCGCAGTGTGCGCAGGTTGCGCTCATAGATCGTCGCTGCCTCGGGGAAAGCCGCCACCGCGCGGTCGAGACTGGCCTCGCGCAGCAGGTGCAGCGTCGGAAACGGCGAGCGATTGGTGCAGTTGGTGAGGTCGTCGGCCGCGCTGTCGGCGAACACGTAGTCGGGGTGAAAGCTGGCCACCTGCAGCACGCCACGCAGGCGATGCGTTTGCAGGACGACTTCGACGAGATCGAGGAAGCGCAGGAAGTCGGAGAAATCGGTCAAAGCCCAGGGATGGATCAGCAACGTGGTATCGACTTCCTCGGCCGGGGTCGAGCGCAGCGTCAGCAGTTCGCGCTGCAGGTCGTCGAGCAGCGACTCATCGTCGTGCGCCGGACTCACCACGTAGCGGATCAGCCCCTTGGCATGGACCGCCTTGGCAAAAGGGCAGAGGTTCAGCCCGATCACCGCGCGCTCGAGCCAGTGCCGGGTTCTGGCGATGACCTGGGCGTGGCTCGGGCTGGCTTGGCTGTGCATGTCTGGCGATCCGGCGAAGACGGATGGAACGGGGATGAGATGATGACCGCCAGTGTAACGACTGACGACGGACGAGGCAAAGCCCTGCCCACCCGGGCGGCGCACAAGCCCTGCTGCCGGTGGCGTATACAATGCGCCCTTCTTGCTCACGGAGTGATCATGGAACGGATTGGCGCAGCGGTCATCGGAGCTGGGGTCATCGGCCTCGCCTGCGCGCGCGAGCTGGCACGGCGAGGAATCGAGACGCTGATTATCGAAAGGAGTGATGACTTCGGCCGCGAGACCAGCTCGCGCAACAGCGAGGTGATTCACGCCGGGCTCTACTACCCCGGCGGCTCGCTGAAAGCGACGCTCTGCGTTGCCGGACGGCGGCAGCTGTATGACTTCTGCCGTTCGCACGCAGTGCGCCACCGCCGCTGCGGCAAGCTGATCGTCGCCACCGCCGGCGCCGACGAGGAACGGCTGGCAGCGCTGCAGACACAGGGCGAAGCGAACGGCGTCGACGACCTGCGCTGGCTCAGTTCGGCCGAGGCCCGCGCGCTCGAGCCCGAACTGGCCTGTACCGCCGCCCTGCTCTCGCCGTCCACCGGCATCATCGACAGCCACGGCCTCATGCTGGCCCTCCTCGGTGACGCCGAGCACGCCGGCGCGCTTCTCGCCCGCCGCAGCCCACTGCTTCGCGGCGTGATCGAGCCCACCGGCATCGTCCTCGAATGCGGCGGTGACGACAGCCTGCTCCTGCACTGCGCTCTGGTGGTCAACGCTGCCGGCCCCTGGGCGGCCGATGTCGCGGCGTCGCTCGCCGGCTTTCCGGCGGCGGCGTTGCCGGCGATGCACTACGCCAAGGGCAACTACTGCGCCCTCGCGGGCCGTCCGCCTTTCTCACGACTGGTCTACCCGTTACCGGGGACTGGCGGCCTCGGCATCCACCTGACCCTCGACCTGGCCGGTCAGGCGCGCTTCGGCCCGGACGTCGAGTGGTTGACCGACCCGCCGCCCGGAGTACGGCTCGGCGCCTTCGACTACCGCGTCAGCGACGCGCTGGCGGACTCCTTCCAGGCCGAAATCCGCCGCTACTGGCCTGGGCTGACGGCAGGAAGCCTGCAGCCCGCCTACGCCGGCGTGCGGCCCAAGCTCGCCGGCCCAGCCGAGCCTGCCGCCGATTTCCTGATCCAGGGACCGGCACAACACGGCATCCCCGGGCTGGTCAACCTGTTTGGTATCGAGTCTCCCGGCCTGACCGCCTGCCTGGCGATCGCCGACCGCGTCGCCGCCGAACTGCAGGCGAAATGAGCCGTGCGCGTAGTCCTCGACACCAACATCGTTCTCGACCTCCTGCACTTCCGGGATCCGCTCCTGCGCAGCCTGCAGCAAGCGATCGACTGCCGCCGGCTGCAGTGCTTCACCGATTGCCACTGTCTGGCGGAGCTGCAACGGGTGACCGCCTATGCCCAGTTTCGCCTGACGGCAGCGGCACAGTCGGTGCTGCTCGATGCATACCAGCGCTTCGTCGTCGTCTGCGAGGACGACGACGGCGACGCGGGCGACGATGACCCGCTGCCACGATGCCGTGATGCCGACGACCAGAAGTTCCTGCTGCTCGCCCGGCGCTGTCGCGCGGACCTGTTGCTGACGCGCGACCGCCACCTGCTGCAGCTCGGTCTTCGCCGCCGACGGCAGCTGCCATTCCCCATCCTGAGCGGCAGCGCCGCGGGCATCCTGATCGCCGGCTGCCCACCGCAGCCGGGCAGCGACGATGGCCAAGGATACCGGCTGATCCACTCAAGCGCTAGGCGCTGACACATCGTTCGCTCACCTGCGGCTTTCCATGTGGCAGCGGCAGGCGATCCATCAGGTAGCACAGGCAGTCCTGGCGTACCACCTTTAGGTCGAGGGTCAGCATGGCCGGAGTCGCCGCCCGTTTCAGGGTGAGGCGTCCGTCCTCGCAGGCGAAGAACGCGCCGGCGACGTCGCAGCCACTTTCGTCGACGACACCGATCGGCATCGGCAGCCTGGTCTGACCGAAGACGGTTCCGGGTTCGAGCGAACGGAAGTTCATGTGGTCCAGCTGCGGATCGAAGTCGATGTCGGCCAGCGAGTCACCGAAGCCGAACGAGACCGCTGTGGGAACGCGGACGGTGGCCAGTGTGTGGTAAAGGTCGATGTCGTGCTCGGGCACGGCGTGCGACGGAAACTGCGACAGGTGCAGGCACGCCTCAACGAAGCTTGCCGCGTGTTCGGCATTGGCCTCACTGCCCGGCTTGCCGCATTCCACCGTCAGCGCCGGACAGATTGGCGAGAACGACGTGGTCTGCGTACCGGCCAGACCGCGGAACCAGACGACGGTGCGCGAGAACAGCAGGGCGAGATGCAGGACTGCCTGGTCCAGCCGGTTGACGACGCAGTAGTGTGGGTTCAGACCGGTATTGTTGTGTATGTCGATGCTGGCGAAAACGCCTCGTTCCCGCATCAGGCGGTGCACCTCGGCCATCATTGATGCTTCCGGCGAACCCACGTGCGCGTGCCCGCCGGGCCAGACGCGGTTGTAGTCGGGTTGCGCATCGAGCCGCCGCAATCCGTCGCGCGCAGCCGCGACGTTGCCGACGAGGATCGACAGGGCGCGCGGCAGCGTTCGCTTTCCGTTCCGGCGCAGCAGGCGCTGCAGGGCGACTACGCCGCTGTCTTCGTTGCCATGCAGCAGGATCGACACGAACAGTGCCGGCTGCCGACGTCCGGCAAGGTGGATCAGCGTCGGGCCGCAAAAGATCTGATGCAGTTCGCGCGCAGGGGTATCGAGGAAGCGTTCGGGCAGGGTATCGACGACGGTCAGCATCAGGTTTGCAGCTCAGATCGGCCACTCATGCACGGGCATGAGTTGGCGCTGGTGATCAAGATAGTCGGCGGTCAGCCGGGCGAAGTCGTGGTGCCGGGCGTGGTGAGCCAACTGCCAGGCCGCACCGTTGCGCCGGTTGCGCAGCCTGCCGGCGATCACCTCCAGGTAACGCGCGACATCGGCAGTGGACAGATCGAGGTGCTCCAGTCCGGTGCGTGCCAGCGGCAGCAACTGCTGCTCGAGCAGTTCGCCAGCCGACACGCGCTGCCCGCCGAACCAGAGCAGCTGCGCGTCCAGCCCGTAGCGTGCGGCAAGGTAGAAGTTCTCGCGCGCCTGGGCAAAGGAGATCTGCGCCTCGGGTGCCAGTGTCTGCCTCGTCAGCATGAAAACGCTACCGTAATAGAAGGCGGCGTTGGCCATCATGTCGATGATGCTCGGACCGGCGGGCATCACCCGCAGCTCGATCCGCAGGTGCGGCTGACCACCGTCATCGAAGCCGATGAGCATGCGGTTCCAGCGCCAGATGGTGCCATTGTGCAGACGCAGATGGGCATAGGATTCGATCGGACCGGGGATCTCGAAGGGCAGCAGCACGGCATAGCTGGCGAGATTCTCGGCGAAACAGGCGGTCGGGTCGGTGGTCAGGTAACCCGAGCCGAAGGTGACGCGCATGTGCTGTGGGCTGCCCGGGTCGCAGCAGTCGACGGCCTGTTCAAAGAGCGGCACGCGCGTTTCGTGCCACAGCGCGCGCCCAAAAAGGAAAGGTGAGTTGGCAGACAGAGCAACCAATGGCGCGGCGAGGATCTGCGCGGCGTTGTAGGCCCGCGTTGCCTCGCCTGCCGGTACCTGAAGATGAACCTGGAAGGAAGTCGTCGCCGCTTCCAGCATGACGTCGGTGTGGGTTGTGGCGAGGTGATCGATGCCGGCGATGTTCAGGCTCAGCGGGCTCCCGCCGCGCAGCCGGAAGATCTGCTCGTTGAGAACCGCGTAGCGCCGCGCGGGCGACATGTTGCTGAGAGACAGATCGTCTTCGCGCAGCGTCGGCAGGGTGCCAATGGCAATCAGCGCGGTATCGTCGGCGGCGGCGACGCGTTGGCAGCGCTGCCAGGTGGCGGTGAGTTCGCTCTCGAGTCGTGACAGAGCAGCCCCGTTCAGCGGTTGCGCCGTGCCATTGAGCTCGACGTTGAAGCGCGACAGCTCGGGCACCACCAGCGGACTGTCCAGGCGCGCCAGGAACGACACGTTGCGCGGCACCGGCAGAAGGTCGCCGCCAATGAGCCAGGCCTCGAGTTCGAAGCCGGCAACCAGCGCGTCATTGGCGAAGGCGCCCCGGTAGTATGCCGCCTGCGCATGCCGGGTTTCCTCTTCCAGGCGTCGCCGAAAGCGCTCGAAGTCATCGGCCGTGCAACCGCTGCCTGCCACTTCCTTTCCCATCGGCCTCTCCCCCGGACAGTCAGTCGATCACACCCGGACAGCATGCGGAGTCCATGCCGGCCGACACCCGCCTAGCCGTCGCCGTAACACTGCGTTGGGCTCACGACCACCGGCACGTAATGACTGCACAGGCGCCACCCTGGCAGCCAGTCGTGCAGCAGAAAACCACCGGGCTCGAGCGTATAGGCCAGCGGCCCATCCTGCAGCGCGATCTGGTGCGCCGGCGACGGCGCGACGATCGCCGGCCGGCCGGCGAAAGTGGTGCTGACGAAACGGTGCACGTGCCCGCACAGCAGGGCCTCAACCTGTTCGTGCCGCGCCAGCCAGGCCGCCAGCAGCGCATCGCCGCGGCAGCGAATCCGGTCCATTCCGGCAATGCCGACGCAGAATGGCGGATGGTGCAGTGCCAGCAACACCGGCCGGCGCTGCGGGCACGCGCTCTCGAGCCAGTCGATCTGTCGCGCCGCCACTTCACCCCACTCCTCGCCGGGAACGATGGCGTCAAGCAGCACCAGCGTACCATCGGCAAGGTCGATCCGCTGGCAGCACAGCGGCGGTGGCGCCCACGCCTGCTCGGAAAACGCTGCGCGCAGGTTGTCACGATCGTCATGATTGCCTGGCAGCAGTGCGCAGGGCAACGGCAACCCGGCGAGCAGCGAGCGCAGCAAGGCGTACTCCTCGTGGCGGCCCGCGCTCGTCAGGTCACCGGTGAGCAGCAGCAAATCCGGTGCCGGCATTGCCGCCAGCCGCTGCAACGCCAGCTGCAGCGCGGCCAGCGTATCGACCACGCCGTAGAGCGGCTGGCTGCTCAAATGCAGATCCGAGAGCTGGACGATGCGCATCGCGGAAGCTTACCAAAAAAACGGTGTGCCCAGACGTTCAGGCCGCCTGCTGCCGGAGCCACATCGGGGGCAACCGGCAGTTCGACCCGGAATCTGATCCTGCCGGCGGCGTGATCGACTCCCGCAGCGCCGCCATGACGCTCCGCCACCGTGCGCACGAAATACAGCCCGAGGCCCGCGCCGGTGCCCTTCCGCGCCGTTTCAGCGCGGCTGGAACGGCGGAACATCCGCTCGCGCTCTTCCTCGCGCGGCGCCGCGCCTTCATTTTCCACCCAGAAGCGACGTCAGACCGCAACCAGGCGCGGCAATCCGATGCCGACATCGCTGCCTGCCGGGGCGTGTGGCAGCGCGTTGTCGAGCCGGCTGATGGCGCTACGCTCGATCGCCTCGAAGTCGCCGACGACCCATGCGACCTCCACCGGAACCTTTCGCCGCAGCCTGATCTGCAGCCGCGTGATGACCTCCAGCCACGAAAGGTCGGGCACCATCGAGTCGACCAGACAGACGTCGAAAGGGTGGTGCTCGACTGCCCGCACCTACGCAACCCCGCTGTCGAAATGCTCGACCTCCCACGCCGTCGCACGCAACCACTCGCATACCGTCGCGGCAAGCTCGGGCTCATCCTCCAGGTTCGCAATCCTCATGGCGCAGCCCCGCTCGCTGCACGGCGGCCCCGGCCGCCGCCAGACCCATGGTCGGCTTTTCGTTCGCCTGCCAGCGATGACGACCTCAGTTTCGCCGGGTCGCACGGTGCACGTAGAAGCGCACCGGAGCGGCGACCAGCAGCGCGTTCCCCGCGCGATCGACGACTGCCACCTCGAGCGTGTGCTCAACCTGGTCGCGTGCCGCCAGCTGCCATTCGTCGGCAGAGATGTCGAAATGCAGCGTCGTCCTCCTGTCCCCCAGGACGGTCCCGTCGAGGCGGACGGCAATGGCGTCCCCCCGCTCGAGTTGCAGTGGCGGCTCGAGTGTCAGCGCAACGGAAGCCTGACCGGTGTTCGAATGGACCGTGCCACCATCCTCGGGCTGCGTGATCTGCAACCTGGTGTAATCGGCAGCCGGCGCCGGCGGTGCAGGAAGTGGCGGTGCCGGCGCCGGGTCCATCACATTGACCGGCGGCAGATGCACCTCGCTGGCGCCCTGACTCGGCATGTCCGAAAACACCGGCCCCGCCCGGTCACGGCTTTCGTAAACCGGCTGCGCAGCGGCCAGAGCCGTGATCAGCACGCCACCGAGAAGGAAGTGGAGCCTGCGCATGATGTTCTCCTCCAGCTGCCGCCGCCCCGACTGCTTCAGCTTTCTTCGCCCGCAGGCGCCTGCGCGTTGTCGAGAACGGCTTGCAGTTTGGCTTCCTCGTCGTGCGTCAGTGAGGTCTTTATGACCTTGCCACCGGTGCCCTGCAGTTGCTCGAGGACCTTGTCGGGAGTGGCCTTGCGGACGAGGACGAAAAGCACCGAACTGTCATTCTTGAAGGTGGCAGCCAGGTCCTTCATGAAGTCATCGTTGATGCCGACGTCGGCCAACGCACCACTGACGGCACCGGCGCCGGCACCGACCGCCAGACCGAGCAGCGGATTCATGAAGATGAGACCGATCAGCGTTCCCCAGAAACCACCACTCAGAGCGCCGCTCGCAGTCAGGCTGTACATCTGGTGCAGCTTGACCTTCCCGTTCCCGTCCTTGACCGCCACCACGGCGTCCTCGAGGTCGATCAGGTAGTCCTGCTGCAGCTTGCGCAGCTTGGTGCGGACTTCCTCTGCCCGGAACGGGTCATCGTAAGCGACTACGATCAGGTTGCTCATCCGTGTTCTCTCGTGTTTGCGCGTGGTAGAAACAATCGTCCGCGGCGCTCATCCCGCTGCCGCGGTGTCACCGCTTTCGCCGGCCGCGCTGCTCAACTCCCGTGATGCTTGTGGGTGTCATGCGCGTGTCCGCCATGACCTGCGTGCGCTTCATGGCCGCTCTCGTTGTCGCGCCGGTGATGCTCGGCCGTGGCGTCGTGCGGCGCTTCGAGAGCGAGCATTTCCGCGACGTCGGGCTCGTCCTCGGCGAGGTCGGCGAGCAGTCCTTCGTCCGACAGATCGAGCGGCCGGGAGTTGTGCCAATCCTGATCGACCACTTCTCTGAGCCGCTTGACGACCGCCTCGTCGTGCACGTCGATGGCCAGCTCGCGGCGGCTGTCGAAGCTGCCTGGAGCAAGGTTGATCGAGCCGATGATTGCCCGCTTGCCATCGGCGAGCATCATCTTCGCATGCAGCTTGAGCCCCTTGAGGCGATGCACCTTGGCGCCGAGGTCTTCGAGGATGCGCAATCCCTCGACCCCCTCGACCAGTTTGCCTGCCTTCAGGAAATGCATCGGCCGCGCCAGCACGTGCAGCTTGACGCCGCGGCGGGTGGCGCGCACCAGACGCTCGATGATCACCTCGTCCTGATAGCGTTCGTTCTGCAGGAAAAGCGACTCGCTGGCCGCATCGATGAAGCGCGCGATGCGGTTGCGACCGTTGGTGTTGCACCAGATCAGGTGCGACTCCTCGCCCGGATCGAATTTCTCGCGCGACCAGTCGGCATCGAAGCACTGGGCGATCTCATCCACCTCGTGCCGGTGCGAAGTCACGACGGCGTAGTCGCGCGTCACCGTGAGGTTCTTCGTTTCCCAGTTGAGGGAGTGCACGAAGGCCGTCTCGTCGTCAACGACCAGCGACTTCTCGTGCG
The DNA here is from genome assembly GCA_016788495.1 of Accumulibacter sp. Lineage (GTDB taxonomy): Bacteria > Pseudomonadota > Gammaproteobacteria > Burkholderiales > Rhodocyclaceae > Accumulibacter. The sequence continues at coordinate 35,404 of JAEUOM010000023.1, forward strand.
TGATGTCGAAGGCGGGATTGCTGTCGGCCACCTCGACGCCGGCGTCCTCGAGCATCTTGCGGCTCGCCCTGTTCTCCGCTTCACCGCTTCGGCGCGCCGGGTTCAGCATCACCCGTACCCGGACGCCGCGCTGCTGCGCCCCGATCACCGCTGCCAGCAGTGACGGGTCGGAAAAGAGGAACATCTTGATTCGAATCGACTGTCGGGCCGCGTCGATGGCGTCGACGATCGGTTGGCCCGTGTCATCCGGCAGAACGATGAGGGCGCGATGCATTTGAGATGGGCTCCGCAGGTTGGGCGCCACCGCGGCGGCGCGAGTTGATTGCTGATTCCGGGAAGACGCAGTTTAGCGACATGCGGCGCGATCGCCAAGCGCTGCAGCGGCGCACGACGGCCAACGGCGGCAGCGGCCCGCACGCTGTCAGCGGCAGAACCTCCGGGCAGCGACCCCGGACCAGAGGGTGGCGCGGAGCACGCGCCGCGAGCACCCGTCTGCACCGCGGACGGTCTCCCCAACCGTGCGATCACTGCACCCTCGACACGTTTCGGCGGTCGCCAAGCCGGTTGCATCCGCGCCTTCTCGCGCCGACCTCTGCACAAGCGCCTCAAGCGCCCGGTCGGGCAGGCAGGCGCAGCTTGAAAGTCGTCACCCCGTCGGCGGAGGACACGCCGACGTCTCCCTGATGCGCGCGCGCGATCGAGCGCGTGATCGCCAAGCCGAGTCCGGCGCCTTCACCAGCATGCTGACGGGAGCTGTCGACGCGCCAGAAGCGGTCGAACAGACGCGGCAACTGTTCGGCGGCAATCGTCTCGCCATCATTGACGACGCTGACAACTGCCTCGCCCACTGCTGCATCGTCGAGACGGACCGTTACCCGCCCACCCGGCGGCGTGTGGCGAACGGCATTGGAGAGCAGGTTGCCAATGGCACGCCGGAGCATCAGCCGGTCGCCACAGACTACGGCGGATCCTGATGCCTGCAGATGCAGGCCCTTGTCCTTCGCCAGAGCCTCATAGAAGTCGAACGGGCTGGCCACTTCGTCAGCCAGATCGATCACTTCGCGATGCGCCAGCCGCAGATCGTTGTCGGCCCTGGCGAGAAACAGCATGTCGGCAACGGTTCGCGACAGTCGCTCGATCTCCTCGGAGTTCGATGCCAGCACATCTTGGTACTCGTCCGCCGAGCGCTCTCTCGCCAGCGTCACCTGCGTCTGCGTCAGCAGGTTCGAAGCCGGCGTGCGCAGTTCGTGTGCGAGGTCGGAAGAGAAGTTTGCGAGGCGGAGAAACGACTCCTCCAGGCGTGCCAGCATGTCGTTGAGCGTCTGCACCACTTCCGCGAGCTCCTGCGGAATCGCCGCGGCCGTCAACCGCTGGTCCAGCCGGTTCGCCGTGATGCCGGCGGCAACACGGCAGATGTCGCGCAGCGGCGCCAGCCCGCGTCGTGCCACCATCCACCCGAGGAAGCCGGGGAGCAGTGCGGCCAGGGCGACCACGGTCCACAGCGCGTGGCGGAACGAGCGCATGAAGTGTTCATGGTGGCTGGGGTCGATCGCCACCGCGACTGTCGAGCCTGCGCCATCGGCAATCGCCAGCGACAAGACCCCGCTGAGCCCCCGATAACGGCGGCCGCTTGCCAGCCCAGAGCCTCATCGCTGTCACCGTCCGGCGCCAGCAGGCGTGGTGGCACCGCCGCGTCACGCGAGGAATAGAGGAGCGTCGCCGCGCCGGACCTCAACGGCCAGATCAGGGTGCCCCACCAGCGCGGCGTCGAGGCGCTGGCCGAGGTCGTCGCCGGCAACCGGCGAAGGCGCGTGCGCGAACGCGTGGCGGACCAGCTCGAGCTTGCCCTGCAGCAGCACGAGATCGATCTCGACGAAGTGGCGCTCGACGAGGATGCCGACCAGCAGGCCGAGCAGCAGCAGGACCGTCGTCGAAACGCTGGCGAACAGCAGCGTCAGCCGGGTGGTCGGGGATCTGCTGGCAAGCGGGATCATGCAGGCGCCTCCAGAACGTAGCCCGTGCCACGCGCCGTGCGGATCAGCTTCGGCTCGAAACCATCATCAACCTTCACCCGCAGACGGCGAATCGCCACCTCGATGACGTTGCTGTCGAAGTTCATGTCGCAAACCTGCGAGGCGATCAGTGACCGGGGAGGCACCTCCCCCTGGCGGCGCAACAGCAGTTCGAGCAGGGAGAATTCCTTCGCCGTCAGGTCGATCCGCTGACCAGCCCGCGTCACTCGGCGGCGCAGCAGGTCGAGTTCGAGGTCGGCGGCACGCAGCGTTTCGGGCTCCTTCGCCTTGCCTCCGCGACGCAACAGGGTGCGCACGCGGGCCAGCAGCTCGGCGAAGACAAACGGCTTGACGAGATAGTCGTCCGCCCCCAGTTCGAGCCCATTGACCCGCTCATCCACCGAATCGCGGGCGCTGAGAAACAGCACCGGCATCTCCCTGCCAGCACGGCGGATTCCCTGCCGTACCTGTCAGCCGTCGATGCCGGGCAGCATCACATCGATGATGGCCAGATCGTAGCGTTCACTCAGCGCGAGGTGCAGTCCATCCACCCCGTCCCGCGCCAGATCGACGACGAGGCCCGCCTCGCTCAGCCCCTGCCGCTGCTAGTTTCCGGTCTTGACCTCGTCCTCGACGATCAGGATCGTCATTGCACCGCTCAAGGAAACGTGCAACTTCCGTCCCTGCTGACGAAATGGAAGTCCGCGAAGCCCGCGCGCGCAGACTCGCCCGTATTGTCCGTATCGCTGGCGATCGCCAGCCCGGTCAATCTCGCCGGCAGGTCACCAAAGGCGCGACGGAAATCCTCGGCGACGTCGCGCCTTTCGCTGACCCAGCGGCCCGCGCGCGCGGCACCGCTTTCGAGTACCAGGATCTGTGCACGATCCGTATAGGCGTTGGCTTTCAGCGTGCCGACAGGGTATTTGTTGTCCCACACGTAATTGATCGCGGCATCGGGAACCGAGGCACCCCACAGGCCGCGCGCAATCGCCAGCTTGCTGCGCGTTGCCAAACCCAGTGCCGCCGGTGGCACGCTGAAGCTCAGGTAGACGCGCGCCGCGTAATCGTCACCGGCCTTGCTGTCGAGATCGGCGGTGAGCAGCGGCGCATCGATACGCCAGCGCCAACAGAGGACCGGCGTGCTCGCGAGCTCAACCGTCAGTTGCCGGACGAGAAGAGCCATGCTCTTCACCGCCGTTGCCTCGATGGCGGCAACACCATCCCACAGTCGCTGGCGGTACTCGGTCGCCGGAAAGCGGGGATTCAGGTGCTCGATCGTCCAGCCGGCGGGCAGGCCACCAGGACTGCCATCGAAGCGGCCGACCCACAACGGCGTCGCGGCGACGGCACCTCCCGCGAGCAACAGCAAGGCGCTCATCGCTGGCAGGCGCAGCCAGCGTACTGGTACCGCCGACCGAGGCGGCGCCGAGCCCCGGCGCAGCGGCAGCAGGTGGCCCGCCAAGCAATTCTCGCTGGGTGCTGGCGCAGTCTGCAGACGCTCCACTCGGCATGGCTGGTCCGCAGGCGCCAGCGGGCCGTTACCGGAGTCGACGCCGGCACCTACTGGCCGAGTCTCCCGACTGGCGCCGGCGAGACAAACGGCTTGCCGGTGAATTCGTCTGGCGGCCACTGTTCAGCCCGCCTCATCGCCTGTCAGCGGCAGGGTCGCTGCCCGCCAGCTGCCGTCGAGGTCGTCGGTGGCGACGGCGACGAGATCGCCGTCGAGAACGCCCTGGCGAACGAAGTCGTCGAGGAAACGCGGGATCTCTTCCGCCTGTTGCCGGCCGCG
>JAEUOM010000088.1 GCA_016788495.1 Accumulibacter sp.
TCATCCGGGGCAGGTGATCGACGTCGAGCTGGAACGTGAGCACGATGCGCGCTGGATCTACAAGTTGAAGGTCCTGCAGCGCGGCGGCGCGCTGATCCGGCTCAAGGTCGACGCGCGCGACGGCACGGTGCTTGGCAGCCGCACGCGCGAAAAGGACAAGGAGAGGCATTGATGCGCATTCTGGTGGTGGAGGACGAGCCGACGCTGCAGGCGCAACTGGTCGAGGCGCTGGCGGCGGTAGGCTACGTCGCGGATCGCGCCGACAACGGCATCGACGCCCACTTCCTCGGCGACGGCGAACCCTACGATGCGGTCGTTCTCGACCTCGGGTTGCCACGCATGGACGGCATCACCGTCCTGAAGAAGTGGCGCGCCGCCGGGTGTGCGATGCCGGTACTGATCCTCACCGCGCGCGACAGTTGGCACGAGAAGGTGGCCGGCATCGATGCCGGCGCCGACGACTACCTGAGCAAGCCCTTCCACATGGAAGAGCTGCTGGCGCGACTGCGCGCATTGATCCGCCGCGCCGGCGGCCACGCCAGCGCCGAGATCGCCTGCGGCCCGCTCGTGCTCGACACGCGCAACGGCCGCGTGCGGGCGGATGGCCAGACGCTGGCGCTGACCGGCCACGAATTCCGCGTGCTCGCCTACCTGATGCACCACCAGGGCGAAGTGATCTCGCGCAGCGATCTGGTCGAGCACATCTACGCGCAGGATTTCGACCGCGACTCGAACACCGTAGAGGTCTTCATCGCACGTCTGCGCAAGAAGCTGCCGGCCGGCATGATCGAGACTGTGCGTGGACTCGGCTACCGTTTGGCGGCGCCCGGCGGGCCGACATGATGCGCCGGCGCGGCTCGCTGCGCATTCGCCTGGTCGCCGGCACGCTGGTGTGGATCGCTGCGACCATCGTCGTCGCCGGCTGGGCGCTCGGCAACCTGTTCCGCGACCACGTCGCAGGGCAGTTCGACGCCGAACTGCGCACCCACCTCGACCAGCTGACGGCGCATCTCGCCCTCGATGCCGAGGGTCGCGCCATCCTCGCCCTGCCGCTCAGCGACCCGCGCCTGAGCCGCCCCTATTCCGGCGCCTACTGGCAGGTCGATGGCGTCGATGGCATCGGGGGTGGCGCCGGCGTGCTGCGTTCGCGTTCGCTGTGGGATCACGTGCTGGCCGTGCCGCAGGACAAGCCCGCCGACGGCGAGGTGCACCAACACCGCATCGCGGGGCCGCAGGGGCGCATGCTCGGCATGGTCGAACGGACGATCGCCATCGAGGACGGCGCCGACGGGACGCCGCATCGCTTCCGGCTGATCGCTGCCGCCGACGAGGCGCAGATGGACGAGCCGGTCGCCCGTTTCCAGGGGGCGCTGTGGCTGTCGCTCGGCGTGCTGGCGCTCGGCCTGGCATTCGCCGTTCTGGTCCAGGTCGGCGTCGGCCTGTCGCCGCTGCGCCGCCTCCGGCAAGGCCTGGAACGGATCCGCAAGGGCGAGGCGCAGCGTCTGGCGGACGACCATCCTGTTGAGATCGCTCCTCTGGTAGAGGAATTCAACAGCGTGCTGGCCCAGAACACCGGCATCGTCGAACGGGCGAGAACGCAGGCCGGCAACTTGGCACATGCCGTGAAGACCCCGCTGAGTGTGCTCGCCAATGCCGCGAATGCGCGGCAGGATGATTTTGCACGGCTGGTCGCAGAGCAGGTCGGGGTCGCGCGTCGCCAGGTCGACTACCACCTCGCGCGAGCACAGGCGGCAGCCGCGGTCAGCCAACCGGGGCTCAGGACCTCATTGCCGGCAGCACTCGACGGCCTGATGCGAACGATGCGCCAACTTCATGCCGGATGCGAACTGACACTCGAAATGGAGCCGCCGACCGTGGCCGGGGGCGTTCGCGTAGAACTGCACGACTTGCAGGAGATGCTCGGCAACCTGCTGGACAACGCCTGCAAGTGGGCCCGGCGGCAGGTTGTGATGGGTGTGTCCAGGTCCGACGACGGCATTCGCATCGACATCGATGACGACGGCGACGGTATTGCGGCAGAGCAATGCGAGAATGTCTTGCGGCGCGGCGTACGTGCCGATCAGAGAGTGCCGGGAGCCGGTCTCGGTCTGGCGATCGTGGACGAACTGGCCCACCTCTATGGCGGTCGCCTGTCGCTGACCAGATCGCCGCTCGGTGGATTGCGCGCAACGCTCCTGTTGCCGGCCAACGGCTGAACGGATCAGGGGCAAGTCAAGCTTCGCCGCCAGATCGATCGCCATTCATGCCGCGTTCGTGGATCTGGCTGCCGACCCGATGCGCTCCGCGCTGCCGTCCCTGCGGTCGCGCCGCCCGGCTTCCCCGCGTGTGTCGGCCGCGGTCAGCGGCCACGGCGCAGCAACAGGTACCACGAAACAGGTGCGAGCAGGGTGCAGATCGCCACCGCTGCCGCCAGCGCCGCGCCGCCCCCCGAGAGCCCGTGGCCGACGGCGATGCCGACCAGTGCGGCCACGCTCATCTGGACGAAACCCATCAGTGCCGACGCCGAGCCCGCCATCGCCGGATAGGGGGCGAGCGCGCGGGCGATCGCGTTCGGCATGACGAGGCCGGTTGCCATGGTACAGAAGAACATCGGTACGAGGATGGCGGCGAGCGTGTGCACGCCGGCGAACTCGAGCAAAGCCATGGCGAGACCGGCGATGGCACCGATGCCGGTGCCGATCAGGAGCAGCCGGTCGCTGCCCAGGCGCCGTACCAGTCGCCCGGAGATCAGCGAGCCGATCAGGTAGCCGGCGACGACGCTGCCGAAGCAGATGCCGTAGATCTGCGGCGTCAGCCCGTGCCGCTCGGCAAGGACGAAGGACGATCCCGAGATGAACGCGAAGAGCGCGCTGTACGAAAAGGAAAAGGTGAGCAGGTAGCCGAGGTAGGCCCGGCTGGCCAGCAGTTCGGCAAAGTTGGCGAGCATCTGCCGCGGCCTGGTCGCTCCCGGGTCCCTCCGGAGGTTGCTCTCGCCGAGCGTGCGCGCGACCACCAGCAGTTGCGCGCCGGCGATCAGCAGCAGCAGCACGAAATTCGACTGCCAGCCGAAGAGAACGGTGAGGAAGCCGCCGAGTGTCGGCCCGACCAGCGGTGCGATGGCCATCGCGCTGCCCATGTAGGCGATGATGCGCGCCGACTCGCTGGCTCCCCAGAGGTCGCGCACGATCGCGCGTCCGATCACCGGCCCGGCGCAGGCACCGAGTGCCTGCACAAAGCGCGCGCCGATCAGCGTCGCGATGTCAGGGGCGAAAATGCAGCCAAGCGAGCCGAGACAGTATAGCGCCAGTCCGCCGAGCAGCGCCGGGCGGCGTCCGCAGCGGTCGGACAGCGGACCGTAAAAGATCTGTCCGCAGGCGAAGCCGGCGAGGAACACCGACAGCGTCAGTTGCACCCCGGCGGCATCGCTGGCGAAAACCCTGGCGAGCGTCGGCAGAGCCGGCAGGTAGAGGTCGGTCGACAGTGGCCCGAGGGCGACGAGGGTCGTCAGCAGCAGCGCCAGGCCAGCGGATGGGCGTGGTGTGCCTAGCACGCCGGCAGCCGACGTGACGAAGCTCCGGTCGTCGCCGGCAGGCCAGAGTCTTTCGGGCGGCAGTGCTGGCGGGATCCGACGCCTGCTGCGCGCCGTTCGGCAGCAGGTGCACGCACGGCTAGGGGTGCCGGAAGTCGAGGAACATCTTGAAGCAGCGCGCGAAGGCGAGCGGCGTCTCGCAGTGTTCCGCCCAGAGTTCTTTTGTGACCGAGAACGACACTTCGCCGTCGGCTTCGCGGTCCTTGACCCAGACCAGGCGGCGATCGCTGTAGACGCCGGTCGGCAAATGCTTGCCGATGAACTCCCAAACGCCCTCCAGACTGTCGAAGCGGGCAAGATCCCCGGAGCCGTCGGCCCCTTCCTCTTCTTCCATGAAAACCTGATAGCGCATGACAGGACTCGCTGTAGTAGAGCGCCGCCGGTACCCCGCCGGTCGCACGTTGATCAAGGTTTGGCGCCGATGATCGCTGCATCTGCGCCGTCACAATGGCGGACCCCCGGGCTGGGCCCGCAACACTTATCCAGCCTGCAGGGCCGCCAGTTCCTGCTCGTCGAAGCCGGCGGCGCGCCGGGCTTCCAGGTTGAAGGGGCCGCGCGGACGCGGTGCCCGAAAACGCCAGGCGAGTTCGGCCTGGCAGGCGAGCGGGTCGAGGCCGCGGCGCTCGCACAGCCAGTGGTACCAGCGGTTGCCGATGCGCACGTGTGCCACCTCGTCGCGCAGGATGATCTCGAGCAACGCTGCACCGCGCTCGTCACCGGCTTGCCGGAGCTTGTCGCGAATCAGCGGCGCGGCGTCGAGGCCGCGTGCTTCGAGGACTCGCGGCACGAGCGCGAGTCGCGCCAGCAGATCGTCACGCGTCCTCTCGGCCATTTCCCACAGCCCGTCGTGTGCCGGGAAATCGCCGTAGGAGAAACCCATCGCCTGCAGGTGGCCGTGCAGCAGCTGGAAATGCTGCGACTCCTCGCGCGCGACGCCGACCCAGTCGCGGTAGAAGTCGCCGGGCAGGCCGCCGAAACGCCAGACGGCATCGAGCGCCAGATTGACGGCGTTCAGCTCGATATGCGCGAGCGAATGAAACAGCGCGGCGCGCCCCTCGCGAGTGGTCACCGCTCGCTGTGCGAGCTGCGTCGGCGCGACCAGTACCGGGCGGGCGCCGCGGCCGGGCAGGCTTTCGCGCAGCAGCCGGCTGCCGTCGGGGTCTGCGGGCGTCTGCTCGCCGGCAGGCAGCGGCAGCGCGTCGACGGCGGCGCACTTCGCTGCCGCGTCGTCGAGCAGCAGGGCATCGAGGGCGAGTTGCCGCGGGTTCATCGCTGCTCCTCCAGCGCTGCCGGTTGCGGTGAGGCGATGAAGCCATGGCGTCGCGCGACCTCGGCCCGACGCAGCGAGCGCACCGGCACCCGCGTCCCTCGCCACGACAGCGTCAGCGCGCTGGCCGCGCTGTCCTCCGCGCGCATGGCGGCAAGCACGCTGGCGTCGTCGGCCGGCATGCCGTTCGCCAGCAGCAGGCAGCCGTGCAGCGCCGGAAGGTCGCGGTCGCAGAGGAGCGCGATGCCGTCGGCCGTTTCCAGCAGCAGGTTCCCCTGCTCGTCGATGGCGGCACCGCGAATCTCGGTGACGGGCGTGCCGACGTGCGTCTCGAGCTCGCCCGTGGCGCCCAGGTGTACCACCCACGGTGTGTACTCGAGTTCGACATAGACGCGCTGCGGACCATTCTGGACGAAATGGTTGCCGTTCCCGTCGCACCCGTACTGCCGATTGAGGAAGGCGATGAGGCCCGGATGGGTGAGTGTCTCGCCGCGCAGACGCCAGCGGCCGCGGCGATCAAGCGCCAGCCAGCCGTAGCAGGCGGGCACGTTCGGCCAGCGCAGCATGGCGCTGAGGTCGGGAGTGGGCATGGGCACCGCGCTTCGGGTGTCGCCTCAGCGATGCACCGGCGCCGCGCCGTCGGCCGGCGCCGGTGCGCCGGCCAGCGGCTGTCGCCGGGCGTCGTCACGAGCCGGCCGGCCGCAGCGGCTCACAGCAGCTCCTCGATGTCACGCGCGAGGCTGTCCGGGGCGGTTGCCGGCGCGTAGCGCTGCACGACTTCGCCGGCCCGGTCGACCAGGAACTTGGTGAAGTTCCATTTGATCGCCTCGCTGCCGAGCAGGCCGGGCGCGGCTTGTTTCAGATACTGGTAGAGCGGGTGCGCGTGGTCTCCATTGACCTCGATTCGGGCGAACATGGGGAAGCTGACGCCGTAGTTCTTCTGGCAGAAGCTGGCGATTTCGCCGGAATCGCCCGGCTCCTGGGCGCCGAACTGGTTGCAGGGAAAACCGAGAACGACCAGACCGCGCTCGCGGTAGCGCTCGTAGAGCGCCTCGAGGCCGGCGTACTGTGGCGTGAAGCCGCAGTGGCTGGCGGTGTTGACGATCAGCAGGACCTTGCCGGCGTAGTCGGCCAGCGACTGCATGCCGCCGCCGAGGAGCTCGGCGCTGAACTCATGGATGGTTGCGCTCATGTACTTGCCCTCACTGTGTGGTTGTCCGGTTCGAACTCCCCGGATTCGTCGGACTCGTCGACCGGCACGCAGGAACAGAACAGGTGGCGGTCGCCGTAGACGTCGTCGACGCGATTGACGCTCGGCCAGAACTTGTTCTCCGCCACCCAGGGCAGCGGAAAGGCCGCCTGCTGACGGCTGTACGGTCGCTGCCACTGTTCGTCGACGATGTCGGCC
>JAEUOM010000099.1 GCA_016788495.1 Accumulibacter sp.
CCGCGGCCCGTTGCAAGCCCTGGTCAGCAGCGGACTCAGCGAGCGCCTCACCGGCTGGCACAAGCTGTCGGTCAACCTGCTGCTGCTGCTGGTCATCCTGCACCTGGCGGCGATCGGCTTCTATGCGCACGTCAAGAAGGAGAGCCTGGTCGAACCGATGCTCACGGGCTGGAAGGAGGTCGCCCCCGACCAAGGCCCGCCGGCAACGGGTGGCGGGCCACTGGCGTTCATCGTCGCGCTGGTCTTTGCCGTCGCCGCGGTCTACGCCGGCAGCGGAGCGTGGCTGCCTCCGCCAGCCGCAGCACCGGCCGCCGCCCCCGCCTGGTAGGGGGGCGCAGGCCGCAGCCGGGAAGCGCGGCACAGGCAACCAGCGGGCGCGCCGGACGGCGACGCGGACCGCAATCAGTCCTTGCGGTACTTGTCGTGGCAGGCCTTGCAGCTTTCGCCGGTCTTGCCGAACTGCACCTTCACCGCCGCCGCGTCGCCCGTGGCCGCCACCTTCTGCAACTCGTTGGCTTCCTTGATGTAGGCCATCGCCAGTTCCTTGACCTTGTCCTGTTCCTTGAAGAACTCCGGCTTGACGCGCGTTTTCTCGCTGCCAACGTCCTTGTCGGTACCGGCGCCGAACAGTGCCCCCATGCCGGAATTGGCCGTCGCGGCAACCAGATTGGCAGCGGCAATGACCTGCTCCTTGTTGTAGGTGCCTTCGAGATTGCCCTTGATCTTGCCCATGTTCCACGCCATGAAGCTGTAACCGGCCTTGCGGTACTTGATCATCTCTTCCGGTTTCAATGCCTGCTGGGCGAAGACAGCCCCGGCACAGGTGGTCAGCAAGAGCGCTGCGACAACTTTCTTCATTCCTTCTCTCCGTTGTGGTTGATACGAAAGGTCACGAGAAGCGCCAGAAGCCGTCGCTCCCGTCTGCTGGCCCGGTCGATCGCCACGCTGCCTCTGGGCGACCCGCGCCGGCACGAAACAGCCCCGGCGGTCGCCGCGGCAGGGCGACGTCTCCAGCCGCGGTGGATTGTGCCACACTGCGCGGCAACGGGTCTGTAACCGCAGTCACGTGGACAGCCCGTGCAGCCCGCCGAGGGGATTCACAGCGCGAAAACGTGCTTCGTACGCAGGATCCGCTGCTCGCTGACGAGCAGAAGCAGACGATCGATGTTGGGATGCCTGCCGGGATTGGCCCGCGCCGCATCGACGTGTTCGGCAAACAGCTCGAGGCCCGTGGCCGCTGCCTCGGGAGTGATCGCGCCATAGGTCTGCGCGAGGTGATTGTAGACCGCCAGCGCACCCTGGCTTCCCGCACGGTTCTCGATGCTGGCGGCCACCTCCCCCGCCGCATCCAGCAGGTGGATCGCCTGCAGATGCGATATCCCCGGCAACTTGCGCAGGTTGTCGGCAAAGGTGGGCACGGTTTACCGTCGCCAGCTGACGATCATGCCGATGATCACCCCCGCCGCGGCACAGCCGAAGGTCGTCATCAGCACTGGTGTCCAGGCCGTCTGCTCGGGACCGACGTAGGACGACCAGGCGGCGCTTGCCAGCCCGCCGGTCAGGAAACCGAACAGCCAACCCAGCATGGCACCGCGCATCAGCGCGCCTCGCCGGCCGTCCTCGCCGCAGCAGTACGGACAATACGGCGCGCCGGCCGGCACCAGCTGCGAGCAACTCGGGCAGGCGATCATTCCCTGCGCCGGCTCGCCGGCCGGGGCTGTCGCCGTCGGCAAACGCTGATCAACCCCCATCAGATTCTCCTCGCGAGCGAACCCGCCAGACCGGTGTAGGTCCACGGCGTCATGCACATCAGTTCGGCCGTGGCTTCCTCGGGCAGCCCCAGCGATTCGACGAAGGCGCGCATCTCGGCGCGCGAAACCCTCTTGCCACGCGTCAGCTCCTTCAGCTTCTCATAGGGATTGGCGACGCCATGGCGACGCATGACGGTCTGTACCGGCTCGGCCAGCAGTTCCCAGTTGGCATCGAGATCGGCGTGCATGCGATCGGCATCGGCTTCCAGCTTGCCCAAGCCGCGCAGCAGCGAGTCGTAGGCGAGCAGCGTGTAACCGAGCGCCACGCCCATGTTGCGCAGGACCGTCGAATCGCTGAGGTCGCGCTGCCAGCGCGAGATCGGCAACTTGTCGGCGAGATGGCGCAGGAGCGCATTCGCCAGGCCAAGGTTGCCCTCCGAATTCTCGAAGTCGATCGGATTGACCTTGTGTGGCATCGTTGACGAACCGATCTCGCCCGCCTTGAGCTTCTGCCGGAAGAAACCCAGCGAAATGTAGCCCCAGATGTCGCGGGTGAGATCGATGAGGATCAGGTTGGCCCGCGCAAAGGCATCGAACAGTTCCGCCATCGAGTCATGCGGCTCGATCTGGATGGTATAGGGATTGAACTCGAGCCCGAGCGACTCGACGAAACAGCGGGCAAAGCTCTCCCAGTCGTGGTCCGGGTACGCAGCCAGATGCGCGTTGTAGTTGCCGACGGCACCATTGATCTTGCCCAGCAGGCTGACACCGGCGATCGCCGCGCGCGCGCGCCGCAGCCGAAACGCGACGTTCGCCATCTCCTTGCCGAGCGTCGTCGGCGTAGCCGGTTGCCCATGCGTGCGCGACATCATCGGCAGATCGGCACACGCGTGCGCCAGTTCCCGCAGGCGCTCGATGATGCCGTCCAGCATCGGCAGCATGGTGTCGGCTCGTGCCCCCTGCAGCATCAGCGCATGCGCCAGGTTGTTGATGTCTTCCGACGTGCAGGCAAAATGAATGAACTCGGCGACGCGCATGACCTCGACGTTGTCCGCCAGTCGCTTGCGGATCCAGTACTCGAGTGCCTTGACATCGTGATTGGTGACTGCCTCGATCTCCTTCACCTCAGCCGCCTCGGCGGGACCGAAGTCGGCCACCAGGGCATCGAGCTGGCACAGCGTCGCGGCCGAGAAAGGCGGCACCTCGCCCAAATGCGGATCGGCAGCGAGCGCCTGCAGCCACGCCACCTCGACCTGCAGGCGGCGCCTGATCAGGCCGCATTCCGAAAACTGCGGGCGCAGCGGATCCAGCTTGCCGGCATAGCGGCCATCGAGAGGAGAGAGCGAGGTCAGCGGTGATGACAGCATGCGGGGTAGTCCTTGAACGGTCGGTGGCACGACCCCGCATTCTACCCGTCCCGGACCCGCAGCCGTAACCGGGATGTGGGCCCGATGCTATAATCGTGCGCAATTTCTTACCATCGGGAATCAGATGAAGCTCATCGGATCACTAACCAGTCCGTACGTCCGCAAGACGCGGGTCGTCCTGTCCGAGAAGAAGATCGACTACGACTTCGAGATCGACTCGCCATGGACTCCGGAAAATCAGGTGACCAACGTCAATCCGCTGGGCAAGATCCCGGTGCTCGTCCTCGACGACAACACCGCCCTGTTTGATTCGCGAGTCATCGTCGAGTACCTCGACAACTCCGCGCCCAACAACAAGCTGATGCCCGCGCCAAACCGCGAGCGTTCCGAGGTGAAGCGCTGGGAGGCGCTCGCCGACGGGGTCTGTGACGCTGCGGCATTGATCTTTCTCGAGAAGAAGCGCCCCGCAACACAGCAGAGCCCGGACTGGATCGCTCGCCAGCAGGCCAAGATCATCAGCAGTCTCGAATACATGTCGAGCGAACTCGGCGACGGCAACTGGTGCATGGGCACACACTTCTCGCTCGCCGATGTCGCCAGCGGCTGTGCGCTCGGCTACCTGGTCTTCCGCTTTCCGGAGATCGACTGGCGCGGCAAGCACCCCAACCTCGCCCGCCTGTATGAAAAGCTGATGCTGCGTCCGGCGTTCATCGAAACCGTCCCGCAGGGCTGAGACTCCCGCACCGCGCGAGCGGGACGCGTTTCCGGCCGCGTGAAGTCGTCGCGGAAGTCAGTCGGCGCTCGCGCAGAAAGCCCACGGCAAACGCCCTCGCGAGCCCGCAATCCTCCGCTGGCGGGTATCGCCCCGAACAAGGCTCATTTCCCCCGCGCCTCCGGCGCGGCGACAGCTGCCGGATCCAGTCCCTGTGCGCCGACTTCCACGGCGTCGACCTTGCCATCTTCCTGCAGCAACGACTCTTCCGCCTTCCGGTTCAGCACGACAATGCTGATTCGGCGATTGATCGAACTCAGCGGGTCGTTTCGATCAAACAGGACCGTCGAAGCCAGACCGACGACGCGCAGGACCTTGTGTTCATCCATGCCGCCGGCAATCAGTTCGCGGCGCGACGCGTTCGCCCGGTTCGCGGACAGCTCCCAGTTCGAGAAACCCTTGTCGCCACCGCCAAACTGCGCCGCATCGGTGTGGCCGGAGAGGCTCAGCTTGTTCGGCACCGCGTTCAGCGCCTTGCCGATCTCGCGCAGGATCACCCGGGTATAGGGCTTCACTTCGGCGCTGCTGGTGTCGAACATCGGCCGGTTCTGCTCGTCGACGATCTGTATGCGCAGCCCTTCGCTGGTCACGTCCACCAGCAACTGGTTCTTGAACTGCCGGAGCGCGGGATTGCTCTCGATCAGTTTTTCGATGCTCTGCTTCAGTTCGCCGAGCATCACCTTCTCGCGCTCCTCGAATTCCCTGCGCGCCTGCTCGGCGTTGGTCTCCTTGAGGTTGACCGTCTTGCTCTTGGCGTCGATGTCACCACCCTTGACCTGGCCCGCCGTGCGCGTCAGATCCTTGCCTCCACCCTTCAGCACGCTCGAACTGTCGCCCGTTCCCGACCCGCCCTGGGAGGCGATCTTGAGCGGGTTCTGGAAGTAATCGGCAATGCCCTTGAGGTCGCCGCTGGCGGTCGATCCCAGCAGCCACATCAGCAGGAAGAAGGCCATCATCGCCGTCACGAAGTCGGCGTAGGCGATCTTCCAGGCACCGCCGTGGTGGCCGCCGGAAACCTTCTTGATGCGCTTGACGACTATCGGGCGCAGATCATCGCTCATTCATTGTCCCCAACGGTCATGACTGTGTCAGACACTCCGGATGATGAAAGCCATGACCTGGAACCCAGAGCATCACAAATGCGCCTGAAAACGCTTGACGCCGAACACAGTTGCTCTCCCCCGACCCCTCGCCCGCGAGCGGGCGAGGGGAGATTCGTCAGTCGCTCGCGCGACTTGCACGGCGATCGGTCGCCGCCGCAGCGCCTACTTGCCCTTCCGGTTCTTGAGCTCCTCTTCCAACTCGCGGAAACTCGGACGGACATCGGTCGCCAGGGCCTTCCGGCCAAACTCGACGGCCACCTGCGGCGCATAACCCGACATCGACGCCAGCAGGACGACCTTGATCACCTGGTAGATCTTGGAGCCCTCGTGCGCCTTCTGCTCGAGCAGGCTGGCGACCGGCGACACGAATCCATAGGCGATGAGGATGCCAAGAAAGGTTCCGACGAGCGCACCGCCAATCATCTTGCCAAGCACGGCTGGTGGCTCGCCCACCGATCCCATGACGTTCACCACCCCCATCACGGCGACGATGATACCAAAGGCGGGCACCGCATCGCCCACCTTCGAGACCACGTGACCGGGTGTCTCGACCTCGTGGTGATGCGTTTCGATTTCGATGTCCATCAGGCTTTCGATCTCGATTGCGTTGAGGTTGCCACCGACCATCATCCGCAGATAGTCGGTAATGAACTCGATCACATGGTGGTCACCGGCCAGCGCCGGGTACTTGCTGAAGATCGGGCTCTCCTGCGGATTCTCGACATCGTTCTCGATCGACATCAGCCCCTCCTTGCGCACCTTCGCCAGAACCTCGAAGAGCATCGCCAGCAGGTCGATGTAGAGCGCCCGGGTGTACCGCGAACCCGTGAACAGGCTCGGTAGCGCGCCGATCGTCGCCTTGATGATCTTGATGTCGTTCGAAGCGACGAAGCCGCCAATCGTCAGGCCGACGATCGCCACATACTCGAGCGGCACCCAGAGTGCGGCCAGGCTCCCGTGAACCGCGTAGGTCCCCAGAGCCGAAGCCAGAATGATCACATAGCCAACAATCAGAAACATCCGCCCCCCCTCCTCATGGCGCGTCCGAACGGCCCGGCTGCTCGAACCCGACCATGATCGCGCATTGTAGCCATATTGAGCCGCATCGGCATCGGCCAATCATCCTTGAATTGAGGCCGGACGGCAGCCTTCCGGCAGCGTTCGCGCTGTCTCCACGCCGCAGCGGGAGAAGACCCTGCCCCGCCTCTTGGCAGACAAATGGTTTACACTTGCCGCGTCCGCAGCCAGCTCCCGAGGCAAGCAGAGGAATGAAGTTTTGCAGCGTATGTGGCGCAACGGTCGAACTGGCGATCCCGGCGGGTGACAGCCTGCCGCGGCACGTCTGCCCCCAATGTGGAACGATTCATTACCAGAATCCGAAGCTGGTGGTCGGCTGCATCGCCGAATGGCAGGACCGGATCCTGCTCTGCCGGCGCTCGATCGAGCCACGTTACGGACTGTGGACGCTGCCCGCCGGGTTCATGGAGAACGGCGAGTCGACCAGCCAGGCGGCGATTCGTGAGACGCTCGAGGAGGCCTGCGCACGGGTCGAGGTCAAGCAACTCTTCTCGCTCGTCAATGTGCCGCACATCAACCAGGTGCACCTCTTCTATCGCGCCCGCCTGCTCGACACCGATTTCGCCGCCGGTCTCGAGACGCTCGAAACGCAACTGTTCAGCGAGGGCTGCGTGCCCTGGCAATCGCTCGCCTTCCAGAGCGTCACCCTCTGCCTGCAAGCGTACTTCGCCGATCGGCGACGGGGCAGGTTCGGAGTGCACGAGAGCTCCATCGGGCGCCGCGGTGAGCAGTCTGGCGCTGCCCATTGCCCGCAAGTCCTGCCCTCATCCTGAGTCCAGTGTCGGAGCGAGACTCCTTCGCACAGCGATTGCAGTTCCGAATAGCCGTGTCACCTGACTTGAAGAGCAGTGCCCCAGAGTTTCGGCCAGCAGGATAAGTGGTAGCGCTGCCCCATCGAGCGGCTGCGGAAACAACCAGCGCAACAGCCGTTCGGGCCCGATCCGGTCGGTGCCCGCGATGCGCAGCGAACCATCCAGCGCGAATTTGGGGAAACGGGAGCCTTGTACGCGCAGGCAAACGTTGCTCCGGGAGAGGACGATGCGCAAGGACGCCGCATTCGAAATCCGTGGCGCTCCCAACCCGACGACCGGCCTGCATCCACTGGAACCTGGCCTCAATCCGAGGGGTCGGGAATTCTTACAGTCCCCGCCGGGGTTGTTACATCTCAATTCGTTACATCAATGTCTTGGCTGTGTGGCACGGAAAGTGCTTTAGCAAGTTTTCTGCCACTCATTCGTTCGTTCTGGAGCCACACTCCATGAAAAATCATCTGAACTCCGCTTTTGCCGCCGTTGCGTTGGGGCTGCTCGCGCAGGCGCCGGCCCACTCCGCGGTCGTCTTTACGTTCAACGATTCCTTGCTGTCGTGTCCGACCCTCAGCGTGTGCGCCATCAGCACCGACGGCAATCTCGCCGAAGGGTCGTAGGGTTATGCGGCGATCCCGGGCTTCGACGGCCAGTTCGCGCGCGGAACGGCGGTCACCGCCAGCCTCTCCGGGCTGCCGACGCATGCCACCGTCAGCATCGACTTCCTGCTGGCCGTCATCGACAGCTGGGATGGGCTGAGCGGCGGCTTCGGGCCCGACATCTTCGAGGTGAAGGTCGATGGAGTTACGGTATTCTCCGCCGGATACGACATCTTCGATGCGGCCGACCAGTCGGCCGTGCGCGGCACGCAACTCGCCTACAATACCCAACTCGGGTTCAACCAGGCCTATGGCGACGCGGCCTACGACATGGCATCAGTGGCCGCGCTCCACGGCATTGCACACTCGGCACCCGTCATGCTTGTCGATTTCGTGTTTGCGAGTTCGCAGGGGATCGACGACGAGTCATTCGCACTGGACAAGCTCAGCATCTCCGTGGATTCGGTCAGCGTGCCCGAGTCGTCGGGGATTGCGCTGCTCGGCATGGCTCTGGCCGGGCTCGGCTTTGCCCGCCGCCGGGTCTGAGCGCATCATTTTTCTGCGAAGGGGCGCGGGGCCCCCTCGCCATCGGTCGCGCCGACGCTTGTCGGCACGGCTGCGCAGCCGGCATCATGCGCGCGTCTCCCCCTTGCCGGCAAGGCTATCAGTGACGGCTTTCGGCTGCATCGCCACATCTATCGGTGACCAACGGTTGCGGCCCGACGAGCCTCGCTGACTTCCCCGGCCGTCACCCGCCTCGAGCGTTGGTGTCCTTGCCTTCGCCAATCTCGCCTGCCGCAAACGCATCTGGACGCTCGACGCCAAACCCAAGCATCGCTCCGCCGTGCCACCACCAGAGGCACTGGCCGCGATTGCCACACGTCACCCGGCCGGGAACCCACCCACCAAGTCGGCACGGGCCCGGACGCCACCCATCCAGATCCGCGCGCTGGCTTCTGGCATTTTCGGCAAGGCGATCGCATGGGGTCATCTCGAAGCGAACCCGGCGCGAGGCGTCAAGGTGGTCGGGCGTGTCGTGAGCCGCGACCGATTCCTGCAGGCCGATGAACTGCCCCGGTTCTTTCAATCGCTGGCGGAGGGCCATGCGCTACATGTTGCGGCGCTCTACAGACAACAATACGGGAGTAATCGTCGTGAAAGACGCGGCAGACCTCGCCGCTTCGTCGAGGCCGGTGTCCTGCTCACGTGCAGGCATGGTGGAGTTTGCGCCGCAAGAGGATTTATCCTGGCTGCTGAGAATCCAGGAGACGTCCCGCCAAGTCGAATGACATCGGTTCCGATGGCGACTGGTGGCCCGGAGCGATGGAGCGCTGGTCCGAAGACGCTTCTACGTGAACACGCGGCGGACACCCGCGTCACGGCGCAAGTTACCGGGAACAGGCCCTCCCCGGACCTCCTGGACCGAGCAACGGCCAGCAGAAACTCCGGCAGCCCCATCTTCCCGCACGACGTCACGATCTCGTGCGGGGTGGCGCGGGGCAGTGCTCCGCGAACTCCCGCCTGCGCCCAGCGCCGACTTGTTCAAGGCAGCGCAAAACGCAGACTTCCGGATCTCGGCCGGGTATGGAGGTAGAATTCAGGAATTCGCGGTAGCACTTTATTTCCCTGGCCGAGAGGTTGCTCTGGGCGTGGTCGGGCAGCGTACGTTGCCAAGGAGTGCGAAGGTGTTGAGACAGTCATGGCTTCCAGGTTTTCCTGATGGTGCGCAGAAGGTGGGGGAAGGATTGGCGATTCTGGAGAAGGATGGCCA
>JAEUOM010000145.1 GCA_016788495.1 Accumulibacter sp.
GGGGGTTCGCGCCGGATTCAGAAAACTATGCCATCAGGTTAGCAACTCGGCCGGACCGGCTTCGTGCGCAAGAAAAATCGCTCCCCGAGAGCGAATGCTGCGGCGCAGCAACTGGCGCCGCGGGAGTTTTGCAAGAAGCTCAAGTTCATGAATGTAAACGATTTTGCCCTGCTTCATATGACGATAGAGAATATGCTATCCGAGTGCGGAGGCCCTGGTGGCAGTCCCGGTAACAAAGTCCGTGGAGCCGACGGCTCTCCCTGCGGGCCCCGGTTCCGCTTCAGCACCGGCTTGCTGCAGGCGGGCAATCGCATAGCCGATGACCGCGCGATCGAGAACCGAATAAATCGAACGTCCAAGGCCAAGCAACTCGGTCTTCTCGCCGTTCGGCCCCGTCGCGAGCTCCTGCCTTGCCCGTTGATTGTAGAGGAGCACGCGACCATCCAGATTGCAGACGACGACACTCTGGCTCAGGTCAGCCATCAACGCGCTCAGTCGGCTGCGTTCTTCCTCGAGCGATGCCTGCGTTGCGCGAAAGCGCTCGGCGACATCGTCACGGTCCGCTTCGCGCTGGGCGAGCAGCTGATTGGCCGTCTGCGCCAACTGCTCGAGTTCGGGAGCCTCATAGCGGCCAACTCTCAGGCCGGTGTGCGGCAGCGTTGCCGCAAGCTGTTCCGCCATGCGCAATGGCGCCTGAACATAAAGCGCATCGAGTTTGAACAATACCCAGCACGCCGTTCCCGAGGCCACGAGGACCACCGGAATCAGCCTGACCAATCTGTCCGCAAGAGCCTCGCCGGCAGGCGCGCCGACCAGCAGGACGGCAGCCGCGGAAGCCACGACCGCGAGCACGAACAGGAATACCGCCAGCCCTGCCAGGAGGCCCCTGCGCGTCGGTTTCATCCTTCTTGTGTTCATTACGGGGACAGTGTACCAAACTTCCTGTGGGTGCCCGGAGGCTCAGTCTTCCGCTGCCGACAACGGCGTATCGAGCACCGACTGGATGTAGTCGGCCGGCAGGCGGTATTCGCGTGCGAGATCGGCGGCCGACCGGCCGCTCTGCTGGATGCTGGCGATCCAGCCGTCGAGTCCCGTCGACAGCGAGCGGCCGGCCAGTCAGTGGTTCGCCAACCTTTATCTCGACGACTTCGATCACTACGTCAAGGAGGTGCTGCGTACGCCCTACCTGCGCTACGTCGACGACTTCGCGCTGTTCGCCGACGATCCTGCGGTGCTGGCGCAGTGGCGGCAGTCGATCACCCGCTATCTGGAAGGGCGGCGGCTGGTGCTGCATCCGGCCAAGACCTTCGTCGCTTCGAGCAGCGAAACCGCCACCTTCCTCGGCTACGTGCTCTGCGGCAACGGCGCGCGCCGCCTTCCCGAGGACACCCTGCGCCGTTTCCGCAACCGGCTGCGCGGCCTGCGCGACCGCTGGCGCGCGGGCACGGTGGATGAGGCAGAGATCAACCAGCGTGTTTCGTCGTGGATCGCCCACGCCGAACACGCCGATACGTGGCGCTTGCGCCACGCCCTCTTGCGCGGCGGGTGGTTCGACCCGCTGTGGGAGCCTGACGGCCCGCCTGTCGGGCGCGTGCTGCGCGGTGGTTCGTGGAACAACAAACCGCAGAACGCGCGCGCGGCCCAACGCAACAGGAACGACACGACGAACCGGAACGACAACAACGGTTTTCGTCTGGCCAGTACGCTTCGCATCGCCGGAGCCGACACCTTCACGGATGTGTCGGGTGTGCATGGAAGCATCCACGGTCCGTCATGATGAGTGCCGGTCGCCACCCCTGTCTTGCCGGTGCACGCGACCGGGACAGGGGCGGATTGGCCCTGGCAGCCGCAGCGAAGGCGGCGCTCTTCGTGTCCGGTCGGTGCATTGCCGCGAAGCCGCCTTCGCACAACCCGCGCCGCTGACCCGCCATGCCGGCCGGCAACGCGGTACTTGCAGGGCCAGCCGCTTGCGCGTGTGGTCGACGAGCTTCAGCTCTTCGTGGCTCGGCAGCACCCACGCCGAGGTGCGGCTGCCAGCACTGCTGATCCACGGGCCAGTTGGGGCGTTGGTCGCCTCGTCGATCTCTCGTCCGATCGGCGCAGTCTGACGACAGGACCGCAACAGCGAGTTCGCGCGGCCAACCCATTGCGCCCTGCAGGGGCTCTGGGGCGGTGAATTGAGTATACCGTCACCGTTTTCGTGATGAAGCGAACAGGCCAGCCGTGGAAGCGGGCCTGTCGGTGCTCGACGCTGGTGGCGATTTCGCCGATGGGGTCATTGCCTACGAGGGGAGCTGGCTTGGCGGAGAAACCTTTGTGTCCTTCGACCAGAAGGCGGTTGCGCTGCTCGCGGCGCAGGGCCATTCTGTCCAATTCGGTGACAGTATATGAAATTTGCTTTCGCCGACGATCGCGCCCTGATCGTCGGCGTCGCTCTGCCACTGGCTGACCGGCTTGATTTTGATTCAGCTGCTCGGCGCGAGCCGTTCCGGGAGCAGAAGCCCCCGGGATCAAGGCAGTCGAAACGGCTGCCAGCGCTTTTCATCTGTGTGCACAGCCTTGCAGGCGCGATCGAAACAGAAACCTGGGCTCCGCAGACGCCACTATTGGGGGGTTAACTGGCACGGCGCTTGGCAGTCACAGCGGCGCAATTACTATACTGTCACCCCGGCTTGCGCTGTGCGCCTCAGTCCCCCGCTTCGTCGAGCGGCGTATCGAGTACCGACTGGATGTAGTCGGCCGGCAGGCGGTATTCGCGTGCCAGATCGGCGGCCGACCGGCCGCTTTCCTGGATGCTGGCGATCCAGCCGTCGAGTCCCGTCGACAGCGAGCGGCCGGCCTGCTCGCCGTCGCGCGTGGCGCGCTCGCCGTCCTCGACGGCGTACTTGTTGGCGTAGCCGCGTGGCGTGATCATCAGCCCGTCGCGGACGAAGGTGTTCGAGTTGCCGATCAGTACCGTCGTCAGCATGCCGATGTCGGCGTCGCCCATTCGCTCGAGGGTGCTGAACTCGACCCGCTGCTTCGGCCGGTAGGCCGACTTGACGATCGCCACCGGTGTTTGTGGATCGCGGTGGCGCAGGAAGATGCGCTGCGCCTCGGCGATCTGCCGTGTCCGTCGGCCGCTCTTCGGGTTGTACAGTGCGACGACGAAGTCGGCGTAGGCGACGGCGTCGAGGCGGCGGGCAATCGTCGGCCAGGGCGTCAGCAAATCGGAGAGCGAGATGGCGCAGAAATCGTGCGTCAGCGGTGCGCCGACGAGCGCGGCACAGGTGTTGAGTGCCGAGGCGCCGGGGATGATTTCGACCTCGATCGCCGATTCGGGGGTCCAGCCGGCGTCGAACAGCACCTCGAAGGTCGGTCCGGCCATGCCGTAGACACCGGCATCGCCGGACGAGACGAGCGCCACCTTGCGGCCCTGGCGGGCGCGGTCGAGCGCCTCGATGGCGCGATCGAGTTCCTCGGTCATCGATTTGCGGATCACCTCCTTGCCGACCAGCAGGTCGGCGACGAGGCGGATGTAGGTGGCGTAGCCGATCACCGTGTCGGCTTCGGCGATCGCCGCGCGCGCGCGCTCGGTCAGGTGGCCGAGGCTGCCGGGTCCGAGGCCGACGAGCATGATCTTGCCGGTCGGCGTGGCGGGTGCGGTGCGGGTGTCTGGCGTCATGCGGGGATCCTGGCGATGGAGACGGTGGCGTTGCGCCCGTCGGGGCCGCGTAGCCGGTGCTTTTCGATGAGCAGGTGGCGGCAGTCGGTGCCGGCGGCGAGCAGCGCCGCCGCCTCCGAGACCGATGGTGTGCCGGTATGCCGGCGGACGGTCTCCGACGGGTTGGGAACCTCGACGGCGGCGAGTTCGCTGGCCGGGTGGAAGACGATCGTCCAGCCGTTGTCGCGTGCCACGGTCGCCAGACCGGCCTCATCGGCCTTGAGGTCGATCGAGGCGACGGCGCGCACGTCGGCGAGTCCGCCGCCGCAGGCGGCGAGGGCTTCGGCGATCGCCTGCGCGATCGTTGTCGCCGGCGTGTCCCGGTCGCAGCCGAGGCCGAGCGCCAGCGGCGCTGCCGCCGCGGCCGGCGTCGTCTTCATGCCGGCGGACGGTAGGTGACGCAGCGGCCGGCCAGGCGCGCGGTGAGGGCGGCGGGCATGACGCGGCGGCTGATCCAGAGGACGGCGGCGAAGTCGTCGAGGGCGACCTCCTCGAGGCGGTCGAAGCGCACGACGTTGGCCGGCAGCGGTCCGCTGCGCCCGTTGGCATGGTTGGCCCACCAGTCGCTGTCGCCCGCCTCCTGCACCAGCGCCACCGGCTCGTCGTTGACCATCGCGGCGCTGCAATGCACCAGTTCACCGTGTGTCGCCGCGAGCTCCCAGCCGAGTTCGCGGCCGAGCAGGTCGACGGCGATCGTCGCGCGGGCGTCCGAGGCGGTGGTCAGCACGGCGGTCGCGCCGAGCGCGGTGGCGAGGTGTCCGGCGAGCGCATTGGCGCCGCCGAGATGGCCGGAGAGCACCGGGATGGCGAAACGGCCGGCCTCGTCAACGACGACGACCGCCGGGTCAGCCTCCTTGCCTTTCAGGTGCGGCGCGATCAGACGGACGACGGCGCCGAGCGAGACGATGGCGACAATGCCGTCGAAGGCGGCGAAGAGCGCCGGCACCTGGTCGCCGACCTTGCCTTCGTAGCACTGCGCGGCACCGCCGGCGGCGTTCGCGGCTTCGCCACGGAACTTTTCGGGCGCGAAGAGGCGGGCGCCGGGCAGGGCGGCGACCACGCGCCCGGCGAGCGCGATGCCGTGGCGCGTGATGGCGACGACGGCGACCCTCATCGCGGCATGCTCCGGCTGTCGGCCATCAGTTGCCGGCGGCGGCAACCTCGGCCGCCTCCCGGCGACTGCGGCAGCCACGCCGCAGTTCGCCGCGCTGCCGCTTCGGGTTCTGCACCAGCAACAGCGACAGGTAATTGGCCTTGCTGCCGCGGAGGCTGGCGAGGTCGCGCACGACGCGCTCGTCGGGCGCACCGACCTTCTCGATGAAGCACGAGGTGGCGAGCAGGTCGCGCCGGGCCAGCAGTTCGATGATCTCGTCGAGCAGCGGCTTGACCTTGAGCAGCGCCAGCGTGTCGAACTCGTCGAGCAGGTGGTCGATGACCTCGACGCCGTAAGCGGCCGGAATGATGGCGAAGGTCTCGTCCTCCTCGGCGAGCGTCGTGCCGGTCGCTGCGGCAGCGGCGGCGAACGACGAGACGCCGGGAATCGTCTCCACCGCGACCTGCGGTGCGAGTTCGCGGACGACGCGCGCGAGGTGGCCGAAGGTCGAGAAGGTCGATGCGTCGCCCTCGACCAGGAACAGCAGGTCGCGGCCCTCGGCGAGCAGTTCGACGGTGCGCACCGCGGCGCGCGCCCAGGCCTTGCCGAGGATCTCCGGGTCGCGGGTCATCGGGAAGACGAGCTGCTCGGCATCGGCCGGGACAGACAGTCCGCCGCGCTCGACGATCGCCAGCGCGTACGACGATTCCTCGGCCTTCTTCACCGGGTACAGCCAGCGGGCGTCGGACTGCAGCGCCGCCCAGGCGCGGCGGGTGATCATTTCGGGGTCGCCGGGGCCGAGCGAGGCGCCGATCAGTTTTCCGTAGCGGGGGATTTCGGTCATGCGCTTTCCTTTTCAGGGTTGCGGGCGGTGACGATCCAGACCGGGTTCTGCGCCGCCAGCCGGTGCAGGCCGAGGATCGGCTGGCTGCGGCTGGCCTGAAGCTGGACGACCTCCCAGACGGCGCCGGCAGCCTGCAGGGTGCTGGTCGCGGTGGCCAGGTTCTCGAGGGTGACGAAGTTCATCACCAGCCGGCCGCCGGGTCGCAGGCGGTCGAGTGTGAGGTGGATCAGTTCGCCGAGTTCGCCGCCGGAACCGCCGATGAAGACGGCGTCCGGGTCGGGCCAGCCGGCGAGGCCGGCGGGCGCCCGCCCCTCGATCAGGCTGTAGTTGCCGGTGCGCAGGCGGGCGGCGTTGGCGCGTGCGATGGCGGCATCGGCGGCGTTCTTCTCGATCGCCCAGACGTGGCCGTGCGGCGCCAGTCGCGCGCATTCGAGACCGACCGCTCCGGAGCCGGCGCCGATGTCCCAGACGGTTGCCGCCGCCGTCAGGCGCAGCTTGGCGAGCGACACGGCGCGCGCCTCGAGCTTGGTGATCAGCCCGTTGGCCGGCGTGCGCTGCAGGTACTCGTCGTCCTCGCGGCCGAATGCCGGGCCCGCCGGCAGTTCATCACGTTCGACGAGGACGACGCTCGGTTCGGCGAAGTGCATCGTCGCTGCCGTCGCCGCCGACAGTTGCGCATGCAGCGTCTCGTCCGGCAGCAGCAGGC